>DASXTS010000483.1:0-3147 GCA_036505275.1 Pseudonocardiaceae bacterium | reverse complement strand
ATGTGCGGACTGACCACCCGCGCCAGCCCGGCCCGGCCAGACAGCACGACCAGCCACTTGCGCACCGTGTCTGTCGACATCGGACAACCCAGCGGCTCGTGGTGAAGGTTGACGAACACGAAGTCGCAGTCCCCGGCGGCCCGGCAGCCCTCCCGCTCGGCCAGATAGCGGTCGTAGCAGGACAACACCTCGGCCCGCACCGGCACCGTCCGGTCCCCGGTCTTGGCCCGGGCGAAGTTCGGGTTGTCCCGGGCCGTCACGTGCAGGTGCGCCCCGCGGACCCCGCAGCCGAGGCTGGCCGCCGACGCCACGAAATGCAGGTCCGACCGGCGCAACCCCAACGCCTCACCGATCCGCAGCCCGCAAAACCACAACAACACCAGCAGCAGCCGGTCCCGCCAGCACCGGCACGCCCGCAGCAGCGCCTCGGCCTCCGAGGCATGCACCGCGGTCGGCCGGACCGCACGCCGTGCCCGCTGGCCGTGACGCGGCCTGGCCCGGTACCGAAGCCCGGAACCCTCCGGGCGCAGCTCGGCGGGCAGACCACGATCGTCGCCCACCTCATACAGGCACGACAGCACCGCGGCGTCCAGCTCGCCTACCGCCACCGCGTGCTTATACAACTCGCGGACCGCGGCGAGCACGTGATTGATCCGCCCCGGGCCACGGACCCGGCCCTGCCCGGCCCCGGCCCGCTGCACCGCCGTGGTCCTCAGCAGGCCCACGAACGAGGCCAGCGACCTGGCCGCCTCGGGCAGGCTACGGCCGCTGCCCTGGCACCAGCCCAGGAACAACGCCAGATCGCCGGCGTAAACCCGGGTCGTCCCCTCGGCCCGGCCCGCCCCTAGCCGCAGGTGTCGAAGGTAGCCGTCAGCCAGCGGGACCGGCTGCCACTCCTCGTCGACCACGGTCCAGTAGGCCAGCGTCTCGGTCAGCTCCACCCGTAACGCCCGCATGCGATCCCCCCGTCGTGGCGCACAGTCACGCACGTCACGCACGGTAGGCGGAAGCACCGACAGAAACCGCGGCCCGAGCCGGGAGCCGAGACATCACGGTACGGATCTGCCACCCCTGAAAAGTGGCCGAGCCACAGCGCGATCACGGTGACGTCGTTGCCGGCGACCAGGAGGCGCATGGCGGCGGTGTGCCGCAGCATGTGCATGGTGACGCGCTTTCCTTTCAGCGAGGGGCAGGTCGCCGCCGCGGTGGCGACGTGCTGGGCGAGTCGGCGTTCGATCGCGTCGCGGCTGAGTCGGCCGCCGGTGATGGCGGGGAACAACGGATCGGTGGGAGCGCCCGGCGTCTGGTTGAGCCATGCCTTGAGGATGGTCTTTGTGGCGGGGATCAGCGGTGTCCGTCGCTCTTTCCTGCCCTTGCCGACGGTATGCACGTTGGCGCCGGCGGTGAGCGTGACGTCCTGGCGGCCTGGCGGGTGAGCCCGGCGGTTTCGGAGATCCGCAGCCCGGCCTGGATGGTGAGAGCGAACATGGCGTGGTCGCGTCGGCCGGTCCAGGTGGCCAGGTCGCAGGCGGCCAGCAGCGCGTCGACCTCGTCGTCGGTGAGATAGGTGACGAGGTTGCGCTCGGTTCGCTTCGGCGGGATGGCGAGCACCCGCTGGATGGAGCCGGCGTGTTCGGGGTGCTGCAGGGCGAGGTAGCCGAACAGGGAGTGGATCGCCGCCAGGCGGTTGTTGCGGGTGGCGGCGTTGTTGTGCCGGTCGCGTTCGAGGTGATCCAGGAACTCCGCGATCAGCGGCGCGTCGAGTTCGCCGATGTCGAGGGCGGCCGGCGTCGTGGCGAGGCGTTTCGAGGCAAAGGCGAGCAGGAGCCGGAAGGTGAGCTTGTAGGCGCTGATCGTGTTCGGGCTGGCGGCCCGCTGGCCGATCAGCCGGTCGGTGAAGTAGGCCTGCAGGGAGGGGGCTAGCGTGCTCATCGTGTCGCCCCGTACCGTGCGTGCAGCCGCTCGGCTGCCAGTTCCATCAGCTGCGGCGACGCCGAGAGATACCAGTAGGTGTCGGCGGGGCTGACGTGGCCAAGGTAGATGGACAAGGCGGCGATGCGCTCCTGGACGTTCACCCCGGATCGCTGCCAGCGGATCAGGGTGTCCACCGCAAAGCTGTGCCTGAGGTCATGCGCCCGCGGGTGGACGGTGTCGGTGCGGACACCGAGCGAGGTCGTGATCTTCCGCAACGTCTTGGCTACCCCGCTGCGGTCGAGCCGCGTGCCCGCGGATGAGAGGAAGAACGCGCTCGAGCGCGGCCCCGGGCAGAGACGGTCGCGCTCGACCGCGTAACGCGACAGTGCGTCGGTGGCCGTCGGGTGCAGTGGCACCAGCCTGGCGCGGTCGAACTTCGCGTGCCGAATCGTGATGACGCCGGCCTGCAGGTCGACGTCGCCGCGGTCCAACGCGATCGCTTCGCCTACCCGCATGCCGGAGACTGCGAGCAGGCCGAACAGCGTCTCGTAGGTCGCCGCCCGCAGCGCAGGATGCAGCGCCCGTGCGCCGGCAAGGAGGCGGCGCACGTCGCGCTGCGACCACAGGAACGGTGCCGGGCGGTATCGACGGGTGGGGAACACGCCAGGCGGCGGGACCTCCGTCGAGGGGTCCAGCGCGTGCAGGTAGCGGGCGAACCCGCGGGCGACGGCCAGCCGCTGGGCCCAGTGGTTGGGCCGGGCGTGCGCTGGCAGCCGCGCCCAGGCGATCGCGAGCTCGCTGGTCACCGTCGCCGCGCCCGCGGCGTCCAGGTAGGCGACCAATTGCGGGAGCAGGAGCCCGGCGCGTTCCAGCTTGAAGCCGAGCGCGCGGCGCAGCCGCAGGTAGTCCTCGACCTGCCCGCTCAGCCCGGACATCACGGTGCGCTCCCACCGGGCCACGGCACCGAAAGGAGCCGTAGCCGATCGAGGTCTACCCGTGCGTAGACCGCCGTCGTCTGCAGGCTGTGATGGCGCAGCACCTGCGCGATCTGTGTCAGCGGCACGCCGGCCGTGACCATGTCGATAACCACCGTTATCTGTACTTGAGCTAGAAGAATGCCTGGTAGAGGGCGTTTCAGCGTGTGAGGCACGTGAGGCATGTAGGTGACGCTGAGGAATGCGGCGGGCGGGCGGTGCGGCGCGTGTCACCGGTTTGCCTGTCGGATCGCGCGGC
>DASXTS010000482.1:0-8733 GCA_036505275.1 Pseudonocardiaceae bacterium | reverse complement strand
CGCGATGCCGCGGCTGCGGCGGCAGCCGCAGCCGTCGCATCAGCCGCCTCGGCCGATGCGGTTGCTGTCGAGCCGCGCACCCGCACCACCTCCGCCGAGCAGCGCGCCGCGCGCAAGGACCTGGCCCGCCTCGAACGTCAGCTCGACCGCGTCACGCAGCGGCAGGCGTCCCTGCAGCACGCACTGCTCGACGCCGGCGGCGACGTGCACCGGCTGGTCGCACTCGACGCGGAACTGCGCGCCGTACTCGCCGAGAAGGACGAGCTGGAGTTGGAGTGGCTTTCGGCCGCCGAGGCGGCCGAAAGCTCGTGAGTGGCAAATGGTGTTGGAACACGATTTGCCACTCACGAGGCCCGACGCGTTAGCGTCGGGCCCATGAGCCGATTCGTCGACACGCTGCTCGCCTCGGCCGCGGCGTGCGCCGGCCCGGACGGTCGCGGCATGCTCACCGGGGAACCGGCGGCGCCGGTCCGCCGGAGCTGGGGCGACGTGCACGCGGACGCCCGGCGCAGGGCGGCTGCGCTGCTCGACGGCGGCCTCCAGCGCGCAGATGCGGTGGCCGTGTTGGCCGCCGACCCTGCCGCCATCGCGCCGACCGTGCAGGCGGTGTGGCTCGCCGGCGGCAGCATCACCATGCTGCACCAGCCGACGGCCCGCACCGACCTCGCCACCTGGGCACAGGACACCATCGCGGTGCTGGCCATGATCAAGGCCCGGCTGGTGCTGCTCGGTGCGCCGTTCGAGCCGCTGGCCGACGTGCTGCGCGAACACGGCATCGCATTCCGCCGAATCGCCGAGCTGGCGGGGTCGGCTGAGCATGCCGGCGGCGGCATCGACGTCCCGGTGGTCACGGGCGAGGATGACACCGCGCTGCTGCAGCTCACCTCCGGCTCGACCGCCACCCCCAAGGCGGTCCGCATCACCCACGGCAACCTGTTCGCCAACATGACCGCCATGTCGGAGGGCGCCAAACTGGACCTGGAGCACGACACGCTGGTCTCCTGGCTGCCGCTGTTCCACGACATGGGCATGGTGGGCTTCCTCACCGTGCCGATGACGCTGGGCCTCCGGCTGGTGAAGGTCACCCCCATGGACTTCCAGTCCCGGCCGACGCTGTGGGCCGAGCTGATCAGTCGCCACGGGGGCACGGTGACCGCGGCGCCCAACTTCGCCTACGCGCTCGCCGCCCGCCGATTGGCAGGCGTGGATGACGGCGCGTACGACCTGTCAAGCCTGCGGCTCGCGCTCAACGGCGCCGAGCCGATCGACCCCGGCGCGGCCCGGGCGTTCATCGAGGCCGGCGCCAGGTTCGGCATGAGGCCTGGCGCCATGCTGTGCGCGTACGGGATGGCCGAGTCGACGCTCGCGGTCTCGTTCGCGCCGCTCGGCGCCGGCATGTCGGTGGACGAGATCGACGCCGAGCAGCTCGAGACGCGGCGCCGCGCCGTGCCGGTGTCCGCGTCCACGGCTTCAAACGCCGACCAGATCCGGGTGTTTCCGTTGTTGGGCAAGCCATTGCGCGGCCTGGAGCTGCGTGTCGTGGACGATTCGGACCGGCCGCTGCCAGCGCGCGGGGTCGGCCGGTTGCAGCTGCGCGGCGGGGCGGTCAGCCCCGGTTACCTCACCATCGAGGGCCCGGTCCCGACCCAGGACGCCGACGGCTGGCTGGACACCGGCGACGAGGGGTACCTCACCGACGACGGCCAGGTGGTGGTGTGCGGCCGGCGGAAGGACGTGATCATCATGGGCGGCCGCAATATCTATCCGACCGACATCGAGCGTGCCGCCTCCACGGTGGACGGTGTGCGGGCGGGCAACGTCGCGGCCATCCGGTTGGACGCCGGCCGGCGCCGGGAGTCGTTCGCGGTCGCCGTGGAATCCAGGCTGGCCGGCAATCACGACGCCGAGAGCGTCATTCGACGGCAGGTCGCCGCCAGCGTGGTGGGCGCGGTCGGTATCCGGCCCCGCCAGGTGCTCGTGCTGCCGCCCGGCGGCCTGCCCAAGACCCCGTCCGGCAAGCTCCGCCGGGCCGCGGCGGCCGCCCTCGTCCCCGGCGACTGAAGCCGCCCACCCGCCGAGGATGTGGAATTTCCCGATGGAGTTGGGACGATGTCACATCGTCGCAGATAGTGGCCACGCAGATGATCAGTGGTATTGGTTCTGGGCGGGCTCGAGGCCGAGGGCGAGCAGGGTCTCGACGGCGTCGGCGGCGTGGTCGAGGAGTACGGGCAGCTCCTTGCGTTCGACCGGGCCGAAGTCGCGGAGCACGAATTCGGCCGGGTCCATCCGGCCGGGCGGCCGGCCGATGCCGAAGCGCACCCGCAGGTAGTCGCGGGTCGACAACGACTTGGAGATGGCGCGCAGCCCGTTGTGGCCGCCCTCGCCGCCATCGCGTTTGAGCCGCACGCTGCCGAACGGCAGGTCCAGATCGTCGTGCAGCACGACCAGCTCGGACGGATCGACCTTGAAGAAGCGCACCAGGCCGGCGACCGGTCCGCCGGCCAGGTTCATGAACGAGCGCGGCTTGGCCAGCACCACCCGGCGGCCGGCCAGCCGGCCTTCGACCAGATCGCAGCCCGACCGGTGCCCCTTGAAGCGGCCGCCGATGCGGTCGGCGAGCACGTCGGCGACCAGGAAGCCGACGTTGTGCCGGTTCCCGGCGTATTGCGGGCCGGGATTGCCGAGCCCGACGACAAGCGCCGCGCCGGCCGAGTCGTCGGTCACCGCCGCGGTCGGCTACTCGCGGCGTTCCTCGGGCTGTTCAGCCTGCTCGGCCTCGCCCTTCTCGGCCTCAGCCGCGGCCTCGGCCTCCACCTCGCCCTCCATCTCCTCGGCGGTCGGCGCGATGACCACGTTGACCACCAGCGCGTCGGGGTCGGTGTGCAGGTCGACGCCCGGCGGCAGGCTCACGTGGCGGGCCAATACCTGGGTGCCCGGTTCAAGGCCCTCGACGGAGACCTCGAACTGGTCCGGAATGTGCAGCGCCTCGGCGGCGACCGAGAGCGTGGAGGCCTCCTGAGTGACCAGGGTGCCGGCCGCTGGCTCACCGCTGACCACCACCGGCACGTCGACCACGACCTTCTCGCCGCGGCGCACCACGAGCAGGTCGACGTGCTCGATGTAGTTCTTCAACGGGTGCGTGGTGACGGTCTTGGTCAGCGCCAGCTCGCTGCCGTTGCCGCCGACCTCGAGGGTCAGCACGGCGTTGCGGCCTTGCTCGCGCACGACCCTGGCGAACTCCAGCGCGGGCAGCGCGACATGCTTGGGCTGGGTGCCGTGCCCGTACAGCACCGCCGGGATCTTCCCGGCGCGGCGGGTGCGGCGCGCGGCGCCCTTGCCGAACTCGGTGCGCAGCTCGGCAGCGAGACGTACCTCGGACACGGTGGTGCACTCCTTCACGGCCTAGCGATTGACACTTCACGATTGACACTTCGGATGCCGCGGCGGTGGGGCGCCGGACGCCTGCGCGCTGGGCCGCGCACCAGCGCCGTCCATGCACCGCCGCGTCGATCACGCGGGCGCGGCGGATACGACCGGCGCCCCCTCGCCGAGGCAACCGGGCCAGTGTAGTCCAGTGCATCGTCCGCCCTTGCCATCGGGGGCGGACGCGGTGCTCGGTGCGGCCGGAGGCGGCGGCGTCGGCTCAGGCGTTTCCGTCGAAGAGGCTGGTGACCGATCCGTCGTCGAAGACCTCATGGATGGCACGGGCCAGCAGCGGAGCGATGGAGAGCACGGTGAGGGAGTCGAACCGCTTCTCGGGTGGGATCGGCAGCGTATTGGTGATGACCACCTCGCGGGCGCCGGAGGAGCTCAGGCGCTGCGGGGCGTCCTTGGAGAGGATCGGGTGAGTGGCCGCGACGACGACGTCGGTTGCGCCCTCGGCGAGCAGCGAGGACACGGCGTTGACGATGGTGCCGCCGGTATCGATCATGTCGTCGACGACGATGCAGAGCCGGCCGCCGACCTCGCCGACGGTACGCTTGGCGATGGCCTCGTTGGGCTGCAGCGGGTCGCGGGTCTTGTGGATGAAGGCGACCGGGCAGCCGCCGAGGGTGTCGGCCCACCGCTCGGCGAGCCGGACCCGGCCGGAGTCGGGGGAGACCACGGTGACGGGGTGGTCGCCGTAGCGCTCCTTGATGTGGTCGGCCAGCAGCGACATGGCAAGCAGGTGGTCGACCGGGCCGTCGAAGAAGCCCTGGATCTGCGCGGTGTGCAGGTCGACGGTCATGATCCGGTCGGCGCCCGCGGTCTTGAACAGGTCGGCGACCAGCCGGGCCGAGATGGGCTCGCGGCCGCGGTGCTTCTTGTCCTGCCGTGAGTACGGGTAGAACGGCATGACCACGGTGATCCGCTTGGCGGACGCCCGCTTGAGGGCGTCGACCATGATCAGTTGTTCCATCAGCCAGGTGTTGATGGGCGCGCAGTGCGCCTGCAGCACGAACGCGTCGCAGCCGCGCACCGACTCCTCGAACCGGACGAAGATCTCACCATTGGCGAACTCGTAGGCGGACTGCGGGGTGATCGTCACATCGAGGTGCTTGGCCACCTCTTCGGCGAGCTCGGGGTGGCTTCGGCCCGCGAAGAGCATGAGGCTCTTCTTCGGCATGGTGAGCATCGAGGTGTGGGACATCACTGCTCCCCGGTGGTCTCGTCATCCACAGGATGCGCCATTGCCCGGCGGGCCGCCTTGTCGGCCGCGGTGCCCGGTCGCCGCTTCGCCACCCAGCCCTCGATGTTGCGCTGCGGACCGCTGGAGACGGCCAGCGCCCCCGGCGGCACGTCCTGGCGCAGCACGGTACCGGCGCCGGTGTAGGCGCCGTCGCCGACGGTCAGCGGCGCCACGAACATGTTGTCCGATCCGGTCCGCACGTGCGAGCCGACCACGGTGCGGTGCTTGGCCACCCCGTCGTAGTTGACGAAGACGCTGGCCGCGCCGATGTTCGTCTGCTCGCCGATGGTGGCGTCGCCGACGTAGCTCAGGTGCGGCACCTTCGAGCCGGCGCCGATCTCGGAGTTCTTCACCTCGACGAAGGTGCCGATCTTGCCCCCGGTGCCGAGCCGGCTGCCGGGCCGCAGGTAGGCGAACGGGCCGACGCTGGCGCCCTCGCCGATCACCGACGAGCTGCCGTGGGTGCGTACCACGCAGGCTCCGGCGCCCACCGTGACGTCGGTGAGCGTGCAGTCCGGGCCGATGACGGCCCCGTCGCCGATGCTGCACGCCCCGTGCAGCTGCACGCCGGGGCGCAGCACCACGTCCTGGCCGAGCTGCACGTCGACGTCGAGCCAGATCGAGGCGGGGTCGGTGACGGTGACGCCGGAGAGCATCGCGGCGTACACCAGGCGGCGGTTCAGCTCGGCGGCGACGGCGGCCAGCTGCGCGCGGTCATTGACGCCGCTGACCAGCCACGGGTCGTCGGCCAGCACTGCGCCGATCCGCCGCCCGTCGCCGTGCGCCACGGCCACCACATCGGTCAGGTACAGCTCGCCCTGAGCGTTGTGCGGCGTGAGCCGGCCGATCGCCTCGGCGAGCAGCTTGCCGTCGAAGGCGTATACGCCGCTGTTCACCTCGGTGATCGCGACCTGCTCCCTGGTTGCGTCGCGCTGCTCGGCGACGCCGGTGACCTCCCCGCCGGGGCCGTCGCGAAGCACCCGGCCGTACCCGTTCGGGTCGGCCAGCTCGGCGGTCAGCATGGTCACGGCGTCACCGCTGGCCGTGTGTGCCTCGAGCACGGCGCGCAGCGTCGCGGTGTCCAGCAGCGGCACGTCGCCGTAGGTCACCAGCACGGTGCCGGCGAAGTCGGGCGGCAGCGCGTCCAGGCCGCACCGCACGGCGTGCCCGGTGCCAAGCTGCTCGGGCTGCTCGGCAACGGCGACCGGGACGCCCAGCCGCTCGGAGAGCTTGGCCAGGTGGGCAGCCACCCGGTACCTGCCGTGCCCGACCACGACGACGAGGTGCTCCGGTTGCAGGCCGGCCGCCGCGCACACCGCATGCCCGACCAGGCTGCGGCCGGCCAGCTCGTGCAGCACCTTCGGGGTGGCGGAGCGCATCCGAGTGCCCTCCCCGGCGGCCAGCACGATGACAGCGTGCTCGGCCAGACGGTTCGACCGTCCGTCAGACATGCGGAGCTCTCCTCGTACAGACAAGCCGCCAACCAGCGGTACCGGGCACCGGCCGATCCTACGTCCGGCTGCAGCTCGACGACGTGTGTGGGCATCGAGCCGTAGCCATCGGCGAGACGGTCGCTGCCTAGCATCGCCGAGCGTGGACACCCGCATCGCCGAGTACCTAAGCGCCCACCACGCCGCTGCGATGATCACGCTGCGGCCGGACGGCAGGCCGCACGCCGTCCGGTGCGGCATCGCGCTGGTCGACGGCAAGCTGTGGAGCTCGGGACGGGCCGACCGGGTCCGCACCCATTACGTCCGGCGCGACCCCAGGGCGACGCTGTTCGTCTTCGGAACCGAGGGCGCTGACCAGTTCAGCTACCTGGCCCTGGACGCCCTTGTCACAATCCTGGACGGCCCCGACGCCCCGGAGCTCAACCGCAGGCTGTTCACCGTGATGCAGGCGCGGATGAGCCCGCCGGAGGGCACGCTGTTCTGGGAACGCACGCCGCGCTCGATCGATGAGTTCCTCCGCATCATGGCCGCCGAACGACGGCTGATCTACGAGTTCGAGATCACCGGCAGCCACGGCCTGTTCTAATTTGCTGCGCGTGTGACGCCGGTGCCACCCGACCGGCGCGTTGACCGCCCCACTCAACAGGTCGCCCGGTCAGCCGGGCCAGCAGGCAACAATGGCCAGATGCTGCGGACCACGCTGGTAGTCATCCACGCGGCGGCCGGGATCATCGGCCTGGTGGCCGGGTTGGTCGCGTTCCGTCCTCCCGAAAGGTCGGATCGGAGCAGGCGGCTGGGTGCGTACGTGGCGTGCCTGGCGATCCTCCTACTCACCCTGGTCACTCTGATCGGCGTGGACTGGCCGCAGCTGGACGTCACAGCACGGATCGCGTTCGTCGCGTTGACCGGGCTCGGCGTGGTGATGATGTACCGCATCATCCGCGCCTGGCGCGAGGCCACCGCACGTTCCGGTGGCTGGCCCGCGCGGTACATCGGCCACGTCTACTTCACCTATGTATCACTATGGATCGGTTTCCTCGTGCTTCCCGCGCTAAATCTGCCTTACCCGCAGTTCAGCGTCCCGGTCCTCGCGGTTATCGTGCTGCTGTTGGGAAACCTGCTAGTCACGCGGTTCAAGAAGCGGGTGCTCCCGCCCTGACACACCGCGCTTGACCCTCACACCGTCAGGCCGCAGAACGGGTGTCGTGAGGGATACGGACGAGATACTGTTCCGGGCGGCCACTGACATTGCCTGGATTCGGCGACGCAAGGACCTGTCGGCACGCGAGCTCCCCGAAGCGCTGTACGCCAGGATCGACGCCGTCAACCCGCCCTGCATGCCGTCCGGCCGCTGCACGGCGTGCCCATGACGATCAAGGACATGTTCAACATCGTCGGGCTCCACACCTAGGACAACCCGGAATTCCAGGAACACCTGCCATGTTGGGACGCGACGGCCGATGGCGTTCGTCCGCGTACATCAACCTCTGGACTTCGGTGTCTGGACCATGGACGCCCCCAGTGCGATGGAGGCACTTCGCGCACGATCACTCGAACGTTGGTCGGCGGTGCGCCGATCGCGCGTACCACGGCGTCGTGAAACCACGGTGTTTCGCCAGGCCAGCGCGGCCGGACCTGCCACGTCTCGAGCATGAGCGGGACGTTCCGGGAAGCGATGGCGGCGACCGCTCCGGCCGCTATCGCCACGGAGGGCATTCTGGTTGGGGAGCTGTGATTGGGTCGGTGGGCGGGCCGCGAGGTGTCAGCCGACGGCGCTGAACAGTCCGGCGGTATGGGGCTTGGGTCCGGCGGCGGTGTGGGATGGCAAGTGTTCGTCAGGGTTGGAGAACAATGCGACCGGGACCGGTGGTCGAGGTGCCTGTGTGGTGCTGGTCTTCGACGTGGCCACCTCAGCCGGAGGTGTGCCGGTGCGGGCCGCTTGCATGGCCGGCGTAGCGATACGCGGTCGACGGGCCTGCCGGTCGGCGCTCGGTCCAGGATCGACCTTGCGCGCGGCGGTCAGGTATGGGGCCAGCGTGTCGTGCAGCCGTTGCAGGTTCTGCCGGCTGAGGTCGATCTCGTACTGCTGACCGTCCACCGAGAACGCAACGGTCTGCTCGGCGGGACTGCCGTCCAGATCATCGATGAGGACGACCGTCTGGTGCTGGGCCATGGCGCAGGAAACTCCCCTTGTGAGGACGGGATCGATGCGGCGCTGACGCAACGGTCTGCCCGTGATGGCCAGGCTCAGCACAGCCGCTGACCTGATGCTACCCCAGCAGCGCGGGCACCCCGGTCGGATCGCGAGTCCTTGACGGCGCGTCATGCCGCGCAGCGCCGCCGGGCGCCATGGAGACCGTCGGACTGCAGCGCCCGCTGGATCCGTGTGACCGCCTGTTGGCGTAGCGGCCACTGGTGACCCCTGTGGCGGGGCAGAATTCCAGGATGACCGTCAACCACGTGTTCACCGGCCTGCCGGTAGCCGACTTCCGAGTAGCTCGGACGTGGTACGAGCGCTTGCTCGGGTGCCCACCCGACCTGACGCCGCACGCCACCGAGGCTGCATGGCGACTGGCCGGGGACGTCTGCTGGATCTATGTCGTCGAGGACCTC
>DASXTS010000481.1:0-2066 GCA_036505275.1 Pseudonocardiaceae bacterium | reverse complement strand
GCTTACCTCACCCATCAGCGTGGCGCCCGCCTCATCACCGGTCGTCCCGCGACCTCCTCGCCGCCGACCGGCCGCTGGCCCCCGACCGGCCCCGGCGCTGGATTGTCGCCGGAATGCCGGAATGCCGTTGACACGCCTGGTGGGCCATGTTAGACACGCGACACCCATGGCTCGCTCCGCAACCGGCCCGGCGGAACGTCCGGCCCCGCGAAGGGCTGTGATTCGCGGTGTGGATCGTCTTGTCGGGGCACCTCGGTGCGCGGTTCCGGCTGTTCGGTCGTGCGGGCCCCGGTCCGCACGGCTCCCGCATTCGGCCCCCGCAACCGCTGTTATCGATCAGCAGTAACACGAGGGAGGTCATATGGCGACTCTAACCATCAACGGAACGTCTCACTCGGTCGACGTTGCCCCGGAGACACCCCTCTTGTGGGTGATCCGCGAGCACCTGCAGCTGACCGGCACCAAGTTCGGGTGCGGCAAGGCATTTTGCGGGGCGTGCACCGTCCACGCGGACGGCGCGGCGATCCGCTCTTGCCAGACGCCCGTGTCGCAGGCGGCCGACAAGAAGATCACGACGATCGAAGGGCTGCACGCCGAGGGGCGCCACCCCTTGCAGCTCGCCTGGATCGCGGAGCAGGTGCCGCAGTGCGGGTACTGCCAGTCGGGCCAGATCATGTCGGCCGCGGCACTGCTCGCCCGGAACCCGAACCCGACCGACCAGCAGATCGTCGAGGCGATGCAGGGCAACCTCTGTCGCTGCGCCACGTATTTGCGGATCAAGCGCGCCATCAAGCGCGCCGCGCAGGGGGTGTAAGCCATGACGACTGAACTCAACCGTCGCGACTTCCTCAAGACCAGCGCCGCCGGCGCCGGCTTCGTGCTGACCTTCCGGATCGCCGATGGGCTGATCGCGGCCTCGGCCGCGGGTGCCTGGGACGGGCCCAACGCCGCGTTCACGATCGACCCGAGCGGGATCGTCACCGTGCACATCACCAAAGCCGAGATGGGGCAGGGCGTCGGCACCGCGCTTGCGCAGATCGTGGCCGAGGAGCTGGAGGCGGACTGGCGCGATGTCCGCATCGACTATCCGACCAGCGACCCCAAGTGGGGCCTCATGATCACGGGCGGGAGCTGGAGCGTCAACTGGACGTTCGACTCGCTCTCGCGGGCGGGCGCCGGGGCGCGGAAGCTTCTCACCGAGGCCGCGGCCAAGCAGATGGGCGTGCCGGTCGAGGAGTGCATCGCCGAGAGCAGCCGGGTCCGGCATCTGCCGAGCGGCCGGAACATGACGTACGGCGAGATCGTCTCCAAGGTCGGGATCTCCGCCAGTCTCTCCGAGGACGAGCTGAAGAAGATCCAGCTCAAGAAGCCGTCCGAGCACAAGATCATCGGCAAATGGATCCAGCGGCTCGACATCCCCGAGAAGACCAACGGTCGGGCGAAGTTCGGGATCGACCGCTTCCTGCCCGGGATGGTCTATGCGAAGGTGGCGTACCCGCCGACCCGATCGGGCGCCACGCACAAGGCCGTGGACGACAGCGCCGCGAAGCAGGTCAAGGGCTACATCCAGACCGTGGTCACCGACGACCTCGTGGCGGTGGTGGCCGACAGCTACGAGAACGCGGTCAAGGCGCGCGACGCGCTCAAGGTCACCTGGGATCCGGGCAAGTACGCGAACGTCAGCACCGACACCATCATGCAGGACTACTTGAACCGGGCGAAGACGGATACGACCTCGCCCTCCTGGGTCGACGTCGGCGACGTCAAGGAGGCCATGTCGAAGGCGATGAAGGTCCACGAGGCCGCGTACTGGACCGACTACGTCGCGCACTGCCCGATGGAGCCGATGAACTGCGTGGCCCGCTACAACGCGGCCGACAACTCGTTCGACTTCTTCAGCGGCAACCAGTTCCAGACCCGCGTCATGGGCGATCTCTCGAAGAAGTTCGGGACCGAGCCGAACAAGATCCGGGTCCACCAGCAGTATCTCGGCGGCGGGTTCGGGCGTCGGCTCGAGCCGGACATCATCATGGAGGCCGGGATCATCGCGAAGGCCGTCGGCAAGC
>DASXTS010000480.1:0-13183 GCA_036505275.1 Pseudonocardiaceae bacterium | reverse complement strand
CAGCCGGTGGTTGGAGATCGAGCACCGTACCAGCTGCCAGGGACAGTACCCGGTCAGCCATCGTTGCCCCAGGATTCGCGGGTGGCGGCGAACCAGGCGTCGAGTTCTTCCTGGAATGACGCGCGCACCAGCTCCAGCCATAGCCCGCCACCGGAGGGGTGGAAGCTGAATCGCGCGAGGCGGCCGTTGCCGTCGTGTTCGTAGGCGCGGGCCACCAGGCCGGATTCGTCCAGCTGGCGCTTGGCTGTCTCCAGGTCCTCGGCCCAGAAGCCCACGTGAGTCAAGGTGAGCCCGTCGGTGCCCCACACCGAGCCGCGGCGCTCCTGGATGAGTTCCAGGTACGGCGGACCCTCGAGGGAGTACGTGACGGCGAGTTCGCCGACGCGGGGTTCCCCGTCGACGATGACCTTCAGCGCGGACTCGTGAGGCGTCGCCCAGGTGAGGCCGAGCGTCTGCGAGTACTGCTCCATCGCTGCGAACACGTCCGGGACGACCAGCCCTATGTGATAAAAGGGGAGCCCTCGATCTGGGCTGCCGAGCAATGTCATGTCGGCTCCTCGCCCGCTCGGCGGCATGCCGCGGCGGTCATCGTTGGGTGAATTCGATCCGATTGCCCGCGGGGTCGGTGAACAGCGCCTGCCGCGGCGATGCCGGCGTCAGGACGAGCTGGCGCACCGCCACTGCGTGGTTTTCCAGCCGGGTGATCCACGAGTCGAGGTCATCGACGTAGAAGGCCATGTGGGCCCGGCGCCTGGCGGGCGGTGGTTGCTCGGAGACGACGAGGTGCACCTGGTCATCGCCGGCGTCGAGCCACGCTCCCGCGGACACGTCGGGGCGGTCGTCGCGGATCCGCATGCCCAGAACGCCGACGTAGAACGCCAGTGCGGCGTCGAGGTCGGTGACCTCGACCGCCACGTGGTGCAACCCCTCGATCTTCACGCGGTGGCCCGAGTGGCTGCTGCGACGCCGGCGGCGTGACGGCCAGCGAGGTAGCCGAAGATCAGCCCAGGACCGAGGGTGCCGCCGTGACCGCCGTAGGTCATGCCCATGACCGATCCCATCGCATTGCCGGCGGCGTAGAGGCCCTCGATGACCGCGCCGTCGACGTCCAGCACTCGTCCTTGCGTGTCGGTCCGGGGCCCGCCTTTGGTGCCGAGCGCGCCGCACCGGACCCGGGTCGCGTAGTACGGCGCCGTGTCCAGCGGGCCGATCGTCGCTTGAGGGGTGTAGCCGAAGGCCGGGTCTCCCCACGCACGATCGTGGTGACTCTCGCCGCGGTGGAAGTCTGGGTCGCGTCCGTCGGCGGCGTGTCGGTTCCACCGCTCGATCGTGGCGGTCAGCGCGTCGGCCGGCACACCGATCTTGTGCGCCAGTTCCGGGATCGTGGCTGCTTCTATCAGCCACGACGGGGTCGGTGCCGGCGGCCGGTGCCCGGCCAGCCCGTACTGCGTCAGGAAGTGGTGATCCAACACCAGCCATGCCGGATGGTTGACGTAGGAGAACCGGAAGACGTCCACCACATGGAAGGCGTTGCCCAGGGCGTTGTAATTCGCCGCCTCGTCGGTGAACCGGACCCCGTCGTCGTTAACCATGATCGAGTGCGGCCGAGTGCGTTCGGAATTGACTTGCCAGGGTACGAGCCCGTACCCGGGCACCTCGACGTCGATCGTGGCAACCCACCAAGCCTCCCGCATGTCGGCGAGATCTGCCCCGACACGCATCGCCATCCGCAGCGCGTCACCGGTGTTGGTCGGCACGCTCACCGCCCGCTCCAGCGGCCCGCGCAGGAAGGTCCGAACCAGCGTGGCGTCGTGCTCGAACCCGCCGCTGGCCAGCACCACCCCGCCGCGGGCACGCGCTTCGAACGCACCGTCCGGCCCGTCGATCAGCACTCCGGTCACTCGGCCGTCCTCAGCGAGCAATCGCACGCCGCGGCAGCCTGTTTGTGGCTGCACACCCCGGTCCAGGCAACCCTTCAGCAGGCGTCCGACCAGCGCCTGCCCGGCGCCGCGCTCGTCCCGGATCTTCCGTCGGTCCAACTCCTGCGCCGGGACGCCGTGCGGAGCCTTCCGGCCCAGCGAAGACTCGCTCATCGTGATCTCACCCGTCAGCTGCCAGCCGACCGTCACCCGACTCGCCCAGTCCCCGAGCTCGGCGAACGGGAACAGCGTGCATTCCAGTGACCGGCCCTCCCGCTTGCCGCCCGGATGTTCCGGGTGGTAGTCGCTCATGCCGCGCAGGACCTCGAACTCCACCGGGCTGTTGTCCTCCAGCCACGAGACCACCTCCGGTGCGGTGTCCACATAAGCTTCGATCAGCGGCCGCTCCATCAGCCCGTGCGACAGGGACGTCAGGTAAGTGAGCACCTGCTCGCGGCTGTCGTCGAAGCCCAGCTCGACTTCATGCCGATTGTTCGGCAGCCACACCGTGCCGCCGGACCAGGCGCTGGTGCCGCCGACCTTGTCGGCCTTCTCGAACAGGCCGACGTGAGCCCCGCCGGCCGCCGCCCGCACAGCCGCGGTGAGGCCGGCGGCACCGGTCCCCAGCACGACGACGTCGTAGGTGTGAGGCTGCACCGAAATCCTCGATTCTGCGGTGTTGTCGGCCAGGACGGCCCAGCTTGACGTGTCCGCTCCCCGCACCGACGGAGACACCGCGACGGCAGTCGCGCGGTGTACCGTGCCGCTGTGTCCAGTTCGCGATGGTGGGCTGTCACCTCGTCACGCTCTGTCAGTACTTGTAGGACTGGCCGCCGTCAATGGTGATCACGGCTCCGTTGATGAACGGTGCTTCGCCGGACAGAAGGAAGGCGACGAGGGCGGCAACCTCGTGGGATTCACCGAAGCGCTGCATCGGGTTGATCGACACGAACTGCTTGCCGACCTCCTGCCAATTCTGCGGATCGATCTGTTTGAGGGACGCTTCCACCATCGGGGTCATGATCGCACCGGGGGCGATGGCGTTGATCGAGATGCCGAACCGGCCGTACTCGACGGCGGAGTTGCGGGTGAGGCCGACGACGCCATGCTTGGACGCCGCGTAGCCGGACTGGTTGCCGACTCCCCGGATACCCCCGACGGAGGCGGTGTTGACGATCGCGCCGTGCCCTTGGCGGTGCATCACCTCCAGCGCCGCGGCCATGCCATAGAAGACACCGTTAAGGTTGATGGACAGCACCCGGGAGAACTCGGCCGATCCGAACTGCTCGGTCAGGTTCTGCTTGCCCTCGACGCCGGCGTTGTTGAAGAACCCGTCGATCGCACCGAACTCGGTGACGGCGGCATCGATGTAGCCGCGGACCTCCGTCTCGTCGGCGACGTTGGCGACCCTGGTGACAACGCGACCGGCTTGACCGGCAGCCTCGATCGCCTCCTTGGCGGCGGCGAGCCCCGTGGCGTCGATGTCGACGAGCATCAGGTTGGCGCCCTCGCTGCCGATCCGCTCGGCGGTAGCCCGGCCGAGCCCGGAGCCGGCGCCGGTGATGACGACAACCTTGTTCTCGAAGCGCTTCACGATGGCTCCTTTCCGACCGGGCCCGGATCGTGTGCGTGCGTGGGTGGGCGGGCGTCGACCGTGTGACGGACGCCTCGAGATCGTACGGAGGCCGCTCGCATCGAGCCGCCAGCGAGCGGGTCGAGGTGAATGGCGCCCGGCGCCTCGGCCGCCGGCCGCCACGGCCGCCACGGCCCGCCCTCGCTGCACGCGGTCACCAACGTCGTACACCACCGCTCGATCCGTCGCTCCTCCCGCGACCAAGGTCCAGGCCACCACGCGCGGGGTCTGCCGTCAGCAGCAGGTCCATGAGGTCCCTGGACCGGGCAAGCTCAAAGCTCAAGCTGCCGCAGGCAGTCCAGCCCGTGCCGTTTGGCCACGGCGTGCTCGCCGGTCGCGCTGGCCGCGTCCCGGCGGCGCAACTCCACCCCAGCCGCGTTGCGGTACGCCTGCTGCGCCTTGCGCGCTTTGATCTTGGTCTTCGTATGCGCGCTCATGGTGGGCTACTCAGCCTCGGCGAACTGCGGCCTACGCGTCGGCCAACAGGCCGGGGAGTCGATCTCGGATGAGTTGCTCGGCGCCAGACATGATCCGATCGATCAGCTCGGCGACGCTCGGAATATCATCTATCAGCCCGGCGGCCAACCCGCAGGACCATGCGCCCGCGTCCATCTCGCCATTCTTCATCACCCGTGGATACACCCCGGCGACCTCGGCAATGATGTCTTGGAAGTCTATCTTTGACCCTAGGGCCCGTTCCTTGTCCAGCAGGCGTTCCACTGCGTCGTTGGTGAGCACGCGCTCGGTATTGCGCAGCGGGCGCATGATCAAGCGCGTGTCGAGCTCAGTGGCCCGTACGATGGCGTGCTTGACGTGGTCGTGGACCGGTGCTTCCTTCGTGGCGATGAACCGGGTGCCCATGTTGATCCCTTCTGCGCCAAGGGCCAGTGCGGCGACCAGGGAGCGAGCATCCGCCATCCCACCCGAGGCGACGAAGGGAATCGACAGTGCCTTGGCCGCGAGG
Organism: Pseudonocardiaceae bacterium; assembly: GCA_036505275.1. GTDB lineage: Bacteria > Actinomycetota > Actinomycetes > Mycobacteriales > Pseudonocardiaceae > DASXTS01. Next base: position 8,667 of record DASXTS010000480.1, on the reverse strand, counting down.
GGCAGCAGGATCATGTTGGGAATGTCGTCCTCGCCGGGATGCCCGGCACACTCGAATCCGTCAACGCTGACAGCGTCGCATCCGATTTCCTCGGCCTTCAAAGCGTGCCGGACCGAGGTGCACTTGTGGATGACCTGCACGCCCGCGCCTTTGAGAATGGGCAGCCATTGCTGCGGGTTGTTGCCTGCAGTCTCGACAATCTTCACCCCTCCTTCGATGATCGCATGGACGTATCCGGGGTAGTCGGGTGGATTGACAGACGGTAGGAATGTCAGGTTTACTCCAAAGGGCTTGTCGGTCATGTCGCGGCAACGCTTGATCTCGTGCGCCAAATCGTCCGAACTGCGCTGCGTTAGGCCGGTAATTATTCCCAGACCACCCGCGTTCGACACCGCCGCTGCCAACTCGGCAAATCCCACCCAATGCATGCCGCCTTGCACGATTGGATGCTCGATACCAAACAATTCGGTGATGGCTGTTTTCATGCGAGACTCCTTTGGGTCGCTTTTGTCGGGTCGAAGGAGCCCGCGTCCGGCGTCTTCGGTGATCTAGCTCGTGGGTTCGACGAGCGAGTCCGCGCGCGGGCCGTACGGGTAGAACAGGGCGACGTACGGTTCAGGATCGCCGTCCCAGTCGTAGCCGCGCACCTGGTTCGCGCTACGCCGACCGGACAGCGCCCGGAACAACTCGAACCGGCTGGCGATGGTGACGGTTGCGCCCGGCTCGCCGGGACCCATGAGGTAGGTCTTGTCCTCGGCCTGCAGGCGCAATGGGGGCGACCCGCCAAGCCGCACGGAGGAACTCGCGACATAGCCGCTGATGCCGATTCGCACTGGTGCCGAATCGCGGTCGCGGACCAGGCCAAGTGCGCCGTAGATGTCCAGCTGGTGCGCCCCGAGGTCGGTCACCATGATCGAGCCGACATAGGGCGGCACCTTGTCAGGCAGCGCAGTCTCGCCACGAAGCATCCCCACCACGGCCGGGATCGAGGTTTCCCACTCCGCCAGCAGCTCGGGCAGCCCAGCCTCCCGGCGTTCGGCGACCATTCTCGCCGTCCACTCATTCAGCTCGGCGACCTGCGCCGGCTGGCCGAACGCCGCGAAGAAAGCAACCGGAAAGTCGTCACGCAGCAGGTTGACGACGTTACCGACCAGGTGCCCGATCACATCCTTGATCGTCCAATCCGGCGTCGCCGGGACCTGACGGGCCAGGTCGGGCTCGGGCAGCGATGCGACGAACTCGGCGAGGCGGCGACGGGTCTGGTCATAGACGGCGGCAAGATCGGCCTGATGTGAACCCATAAGCTCTCCGAGATTGCCGCGAGAGTGAAGTTACCTGGCCGCAAGATAAGCCGTCGCCTGCAGGTGTGGCAATGGCGTCCGGGCCGCACCGGTTTGGTGGAGTCAGTGGTAGCGGTTCTCCGGCTGGTGGATCGGCGTCACGATGTCGGCGCGCAGGACTGGCACCGTGGCGTCGGACTGGCTCATGCGCCGTACGCGCCGGTGACGGTGATCCAGGCGCCGCGGCCGTGGTCTGGACCGAGACGACCACGGCTGGGCGTCGGCGGCGCAGCACGTGATCACCAGGTGGGGACATCGAACCAGGCGAGCCACCCTCCCGTGCAGCAGCTCAGGCAGTTCGTTCGTCGAGCGGCCCTGCGCCGGCCGCGATGATGTACCAGGTGGTCTCGATCATTGTCTGTTACCATGCCGTTGCGAGCGTCACACCCCCGCGCGGCCCGACCTGTCGGCCATGGTCTGGGCGGACGACGTCGGGGTCAGGTCGCGTCGGTTGGCCGCCGACACCACGCGGCGGGATGAGTTCCACCAACTACCGATCACCGACCCATTCCGAGGCCCACGATGATCGTTCGGGACAAGCCGGCGTTCTGGGAAGTCTTCTTCATCCTTCGCGGGTCGGTGGTGTTGCAGGTGACCCCGCTCATCGGCGCTGTGGCCGGCTCGTCATTGATTGTCGTCATCCTGCAACGGGCCGGCGTCACGCACATCACGGCGATCTCCCCGCTCGCCCTGTCCCTGATCGGCGGCTTGCTCGCCATTGTCGCGTCGTTCCGTAACACGTCGGCGTACGACCGCTGGTGGGAGGCACGCAAGGTCACCGGGCTGGTCGTCGTCGACTGCCGCAACCTGGCACGGGAGGCGCCCGCCTACATCACCGAGACCGGTGACGAGCTGTCCCGGCGGATGGCCCTGAGGTGCATCGCGTTCATGTACGCCGTGCGCGACTTCCTGCGCGACATTCCGGTCAGCGACGACTTGGTCCGGTATCTGCAGCCCGACGAACTGGCGGCGGTCCAGGCCAGCAAGAATAGGCCGAATCGCCTGCTCGGCTATCTGACCCGCGACATCGCCACGGCGCTCGCTGAGAACCGGGTGTCAGATCAGCTGGCGAAGTTGCTCGAGGAGCGGGTGAATGCACTGTCCTTGGCATTTGCCGGCGCGGAGCGGACGAAGGTAACGCCCATGCCGTACGTCTACACCTTGGGGGTGCATCGTATGGCGTACCTTTTCTGCCTGCTTCTCCCATTCGGTCTGGCCGATTCCAGCGGGTACTGGACGCCACTGCTGGTGGCCATCATCTCCTATGCGTTCTTCGGCTTGGACGCCATCGGCGACGAATTGTCGATGCCGTTCATGTCGGCACACGGGCTGCCGCTCGACGCCATGTCCCGAGTCGTCGAGATCAACATTCTGGAGTCGCTCGGCGAGACCGACCTCCCGGCGCCGTTGCAGCCGAAGAGATACGTCCTGACCTGAGCCCCTGTCACTGTCTCGTAGTCGACCGATCTCGTTCGTGGACATGAGGCCGGGGTGTGTCGCTCTGTTTGAGGAACTGCCAGCCGTCACAGTCCACCGATGTTGATCCAACTGCGCTCGCGATGATCGCGGACAGATATGGCAGAAGGGACGAGCCCCGAGCGTGAGCCAGCGGCACCACTCCTGGGGACCCACGCCGCGGCGACTGCGCTCGGCGCGCCGCGGCCGGCTCTCCCCGCCGAGATGACCGCGACGAGCACCGCCGGTCCGGTTTCGGCTACGCCTACTCGATCTACCAGGTCGAATACAGCCGCAACCTGTTCTTTCGCGTCGGCGCCCAGATGCCGCCGCGCTCAGCTCCGAGCTGAGTCGTCCTCGGCGCCGGCCTGTGCCTGCTCAAAGGTGATGATGCGCTGGGGGTAGTTCTTGGTGAACACCAGCGAGCGCAGCCACACGAAAAGCGTGCCCAGCCGGTTGCCCCAGCCGATCAGGTACAGCACGTGGACGAAGCCCCACATGACGTACCCGATGAAGCCGGTGAACCGGATGCCGAATGCGTCCGCGATCGCGGCGTTGTAGCCGATCGTGGCCATGCTGCCCTTGTTGAAGTACGTGAACGGCTCCACCGTTGAGTTGCCGCTGAGGCGGGTGCGGATGACCTTGCCCACGTACCTGCCCTCCTGTATTGCAGGCTGGGCAACGCCGGGCAGCTTGTTCAACGACACCATGTCGCCGATCGCGAAGACCTCGGGGTGGCCCGGCACGGTGCAGTCGGGTTCCACGGCGATCCGGCCCGCGCGGTCGCACGTCGCACCGGTGGCCTCGGCCAGCATCCTGGCCAGCGGGGAGGCCTGCACGCCGGCCGCCCAGATCTTGGTCCGGGCTTCGAGCCGCTCCTCGCCGGCCGCACTCCGCACGGTGATGCTGTCGGCGTCCATGTCGGTGGCCGCGGTGTTCACCCGTACCTCGACGCCCAGCTTCTCCAGTTGCTTGCGGGCGTATTTCTGCAACTTCGGATCGAACGGCCCGAGGACGGTCGGCCCGGCCTCCACCAGGATGACCCGCACTTCCTTGGCGGTGTCAACCCAGCGGTACTCGCGTGGCAGAACTTTGTGCGCGAGCTCGGCAACCTGGCCGACCAGCTCCACCCCGGTAGGGCCAGCCCCGACGACAACAAAGGTCAAGAACGCCCGCCGCTGCGCCGGATCGGCGACCGTCTCGGCGAACTCGAACGCGGACAGGATCTGGCTGCGAAGCCTGCGGGCATCCTCGAGCGTTTTCATGCCCGGCGCGAACGCCGCCCAATCATCGTGACCGAAGTAGGCGTGTGTCGCCCCGGCGGCGACCACGAGCGTGTCGTAGCGTCGGTGGATGCGCCGGCCGTCCGGCGTCGTCCCGTACACCAACCGGGCATCCAGGTCTATGTGCGTGACGCTGCCCATGACGGCCCGCGCGTTGCCCTGCCTCTTGATGACCGCACGCAGCGGCGGCGCGATGAGCCCCTCGGACAGCAGCCCCGCTGCGACCTGGTAGAGCAGCGGCTGGAACAGGTGGTGGTTGCTTCGATCCACGATCGTCACGTCGACGTCGGCGCCGGCTAGTGCCTTGGTCACGCTTACCCCGCCGAAGCCGCCGCCGATCACCACGACCTGGTGCCGCGAGCTGGTTTCGCGGGCAGGCGTGGAGCCGGTCTCCTCGTTGGCTGTGGACATCCACCCACCCCTCTCGTCAGAAGCGCGAATATGGCAGCAAGGCCCAACCAGCCGCCAGTGATCAGGCCGCACGCCGCCGTGGCGGCCAACCGTGCCTGACGGTTCTGACAGCGCGTCTCCGCCTCCACACCGCGAAACGATCATCGAGCGTAGCCGCCCCCGCGGGCGAGGCCATTGGTCGCCGGAACCATCTTGCGCGGCCCGGGTTGGCACCCCGCACCATTCGACCAGCCCAGCGGTGGCCGCGGTCCCGTCGATCCGCCGGCCGCACCCAGCCGAGACTGCTGGCTATCCGGAGCGCCCTGGAACGAGCCGGTCGATGACGATCACCGCGGCGACGATCACCGCGGCGACGATCACCGCGGCGAACTGTGCCGTCAGCACAACGCCTACCGACGCCGCTGTTCGCCGGGGGGCTGGACGGTTCGGGGCGACCGTTGAAGGATGGTTTCTGCCCGTAGTCAGGCCTAGGTCCTCAGGGGACGGCGCGATCCGGCGGGATGGGGTTACCGATATGACCGCACCACAGGAACGTGAATCGGCGGACCTGGCCGCTGCCATGGACCAGCTGCTGGTCGAGGCGGCGATTGGCCCGCTGCGCCGGTTCGCGCCGGACGCGTCGACGGCGAAGTTCATCGGCAAGCTGGCGGGTAATCCGGTGGCGACCGGTCGCGAGCTGGCTCGGCTCGCCACCGAGTTGGGCCGGGTCGTGACGGGCGACTCGGAGCTCACGCCGTCCCGCCGGGACCGCCGGTTCGTCGACCCGGCCTGGATGAGCAACCCGTTCCTCCGCCGGCTGGTGCAGTCCTACCTGGCAACCGCGCGGACCGCCGAGGAGCTGGTGTCGGTGGCCGACCTGGGCTGGCGCGACGACCGCCGGACGCGGTTCCTGATCGAGAACCTGGTCGAGGCATCCTCGCCGAGCAACGTGCCGCTGCTGAATCCGGCGTCCGCGAAGGAGGCCATCGACACCGGCGGCACCAGCTTGCTGCGCGGTGCCAGCACCTTCCTGCGGGACCTCCGCTCGCCGCCTCGCATACCGGAGATGGTGGACACCTCCGGGTTCACGGTAGGCGGCAACATTGCGGTCACCCCGGGCGCGGTGGTGTTCCGCAGCGAGGTGCTCGAGCTGATCCAGTACCGGCCGCAGACCGAGCAGGTGCGCGAGATCCCGCTGCTGTTCGTCCCGCCGACGATCAACAAGTACTACGCCATCGACCTGGCTAAGGGTCGCAGCCTGGTGGAGTACCTCGTCGGCGTGGGCCAGCAGGTCTTCGTGATCTCGTGGCGGAATCCGGACACCCGGCACCGGGACTGGGGAATGGACACTTACGTCGTCGCGGTTCGCGAGGCGATGGAGGCGATCCGGCGGGTGACTGGGACGGAGCGGCTGCTGATGACCGGCATCTGCGCCGGCGGGATCATCGCCAGCATCACGGCGACCGTGCTGGCCGGCAAGGGCGAGCTCGACCGGCTCGCCGGGTTCTCGACCTTCGTGACCGTGCTGGACACCACGAAAGCCGGGGATCCGGACGCCCTTCTCAGTCGCGAGATCGCCGCCGCCGCGGTCGCGCTGTCGAAGCGTCGTGGCTACCTCGACGGCCGGTCGCTGGCCGAGGTGTTCGCCTGGCTGCGTCCCGGCGACCTGATCTGGAACTACTGGGTGAACAACTACCTGCTGGGTAAGAAGCCACCGGCCTTCGACATCCTGTTCTGGAACGCGGACACCACCCGGATGAGCGCCCGGTTGCACGCCGACTTCGTGGACATCGGCGTGGAGAACCGGCTGGCCCACCCGGGCAGTATCAGCGTGGACGGTGTCCCGATCGATCTGTCCACAGTCGACGTCGATGCCTATGTCATCGCCGGGATCGCCGATCACATCACGCCGTGGCAGAACTGCTACCTCACCACCCAGATGCTCGGCGGCGACTCCAAGTTCGTGCTGTCCACCAGCGGGCACATCGCGGCACTGGTCAACCCGCCGACCAACCGCAAGGCCACGTACCAGGTCAACACGAAGAACCCGCCCGACCCGGAGGAGTGGCTCCGGGGGGCCACCACCGAGCACGGCACCTGGTGGCCGGACTATGCGGGCTGGCTGGGCGAGCGAGCCGGCGCCGAGCGGCCGGCGCCGACCGAACTCGGCGGCGGCGGGCTGAGGCCCTTGGTGGACGCACCGGGAACGTATGTCTTCGACACGTAGCCACGCGGCAGCCGGGTAGGACGGGGCGAGGCGAGTCGGCGGGCCATCAGGAGGCCTTGAGTGGGCGAGTACGTGAGTGTGCAGGTGACGGGCGGCCTGGCGACGATCCAGTTGAACCGGCCGCCGATGAACGTGCTGAACTTCCAGGTCCAGGATGAGCTGCGGGAGGCCGCCGACCAGGTCACGGCCGATCCCGAGGTCCGTGCCGTCGTGCTCTACGGGGGGCCGAAGGTGTTCGCGGCGGGCGCCGACGTCAAGGAGATGGCCGGCAAGAGCTCCCAGGAGATGGCAGACGTCGGCAAGCGGCTGCACGCCGGCTACCACGCAGTCTCCAAGATCCCCAAACCAGTGGTGGCCGCAGTCGCCGGTTTTGCGCTCGGTGGCGGCCTGGAGCTCGCGCTGTGTGCCGACTTCCGGGTCTGCGGGCAGTCCTCGAAGCTCGGCGTGCCCGAGATCCAACTTGGGGTCATTCCCGGACTGGGCGGGACCCAGCGGCTGCCCCGGCTGATCGGGCCGGCCAGGGCGAAGAACCTCGTGTTCACCGGGCGGTTCATGGACTCTGAGGAGGCGTTGCGGATCGGGCTGGTGGACCAGGTGGTGCCGGATCCCGACGTCTACGACGCCGCCAGGAAGCTGGTCGCGCCGTTCGTCGCGGGCCCCGCGCAGGCCCTGCGCGCGGCCAAGCACGCCATCGACGAGGGCTTCGACGTCGATCTCGACGCCGGCCTCGAGATCGAACGGCAGCAGTTCGCGGCCCTGTTCGCGACCGAGGACCAAAAGCGCGGCATGACCAGCTTCATCGAAAACGGACCCGGCAAGGCGAAATTCGTCGGCAGGTGATACGGCCGTGACGTGGCCGCTCGGTGCGCCCGCCCGTGACAGGCGATCCGACGGGATCGTTCCCACCCTCGCGCAGGGTCGCGGTCTCGACGGCTCGACCATCGCGACAGACATCCACAGCAGAGCGACGCAGCACGAAGAGCAGCGTGCCCAACGATGTTCCGGAGCTGCGCACCGTCTGGTGCCCCCGGGGACAGTCCGGTGGGTCGATTTTGGTGTAGCAACACAAGGGAGCCGCAGGCCGTCCGCGGTAGGGTCCGTGTGACCGCCGTCACGGGACCGTTGGCGGTGACCGACGGAAGCAGGCTCCGAAGATCCGACTCATTCGACGGAGGTACGCAAGTATGCCAAAGGAAGTCAACTCCGTCGCCGTAATCGGTGGCGGGTTCATGGGAGCCGGCATTGCCGAGGTATCCGCGGTCGCCGGCATTCCGGTCGTAATCCGCGACCTGCCGCAATTCCTCGACGGCGCGCAAAAGCGCGTGGAAAAATCGCTGGCAGGCCACGTCAAGAAGGGCAGGATGGCCGAGTCCGCGCGCGACGAGGCGCTCGGCCGGATCACGTTCACCTCCGAGCTGAAGGATGTCGCCGGCGCGGACCTGGTGATGGAGGCTGTCCCGGAGAGCCTCGATCTGAAACTGTCGCTCATGAAAGACCTCGACGAGATCGCCGGCCCGGACATGGTGATCGGAACCAACACCTCGTCCATTCCGATCGCCGAGCTCGCCAGCAAGGTGCGCCATCCGGGGCGGGTGGTCGGCATCCATTTCTTCTCGCCAGTGTCGGCGATGAAGCTGGTCGAGATCGTGGTCGGGCTGGACACCGATCCGGACACGGTGCAGACCGCGCGCCGCTTCGCCGAGCGGGTGGGCAAGCACCCCATCCAGACGAAGGACAGAGCCGGGTTCATCGTCAACTACCTGCTCATGTCGCTGCTCATCCCTGCGATCAAGATGTACGAGGAGGGCTTCGCGAGCCGGGAGGACATCGACGACGGCCTGCGGTTCGGCGCAGGTCACCCGATGGGCCCACTGCGGCTGGCCGACATGACCGGACTCGACGTCGTGCACGCGGTGAGCCAGTCGCTCTACGAGGAGTTCAAGCGCGAAGAGTTCGCACCACCGCCCCTGCT
>DASXTS010000479.1:0-2161 GCA_036505275.1 Pseudonocardiaceae bacterium | reverse complement strand
CGGATTCGGGCTGGATGAAGCCGTAGCCCTTGTCAGCGTTGAACCACTTCACGGTTCCAACAGTCATGGATGGTTGTCCCTCCCTCCGTCACCTCGGAGGTTGCTATCAACGTCGGTCCGTCTTGGCGCCGACGGCAAGGGACAAGCTCGACTCCGAACCGAAAGCCAAACGTTGAACCTGTGCGGCTCGCAATGTAGCAGACAGCGGGCCGCGACGCCGAACCGGGGGCCAGCGGCCGCCAGCACGGGGATCTCCACCGGGGAGCCGGTCATCCGCCGGTCTGGCGGGGAACGGCTAGATCGCGACCAGGTTCAGGCCACCCAGGTGGTCTCGCACGGCCGGCACCACCACAGCTTCCTGAGGCTGGTGAGCGTGCCTTCGTTGAGCGGCTTGTAGCGCCGCGCCGGGTCCCCGCAGAAGAAGCACTCCGGCCCTCCGTCCACCGCCGCCTCGATCCACCCCGTCGTGGTGGCGGTGGCGGCGTGCATTCCCTCCAACCTGGGCGTGCCGTTCACGTTCCTCGCTCCGTCGTCGCGGTCAGCCCCAGTGGCGACCCTACTTGGGGTGTGTTGCGCCCGGGTTGTCGCTTGGTGACGAGTGCGTTGCTTCGTCGGTCCTCGCACTTGGTAGAGTCTGCGACCGGTAGCCGGCCGGAGGGTCGGCAACGACAGGAGGGGGCTCGACGAGGGGTGGAGGACCAGGCGCAGGTGGAGTGGAGGAAGAGCACGCTCAGCACCACCAACGGCTGTGTCGAGGTCGCGTTCGTCGGCGACAGCATCGCGGTGCGCGACTCGAAGAACCAGGGCCGCGGTCCGGTGCTGGTGTTCACCGACGTCGAATGGCGGGCGTTCCTCGGCGGGGTGCTCGGCGGGGAGTTCGATCTCAGAGACCAGCGATGAACGCGGTCGACTCCTCGGGCGTGAGCGCCGACGGCAGGAGCAGCTCGAACACCCGGCGGTAGCGGCGCAGATCCTCCGCGCTCTCGAGGTAGAGCGCATCGGCTGCGCTGTCGAGGGCGACGACATCCGGCTCGGCCGGCGCGGGGAAGCCGAAGATGGTGAACGGGCCGTCCATGCCGGCGTGCGCGCCGGTCCCGATCGGCAGCACCTGAACGGTCACCGCGGGCCGCGCCGCGGCCTCGACCAGCCGCTGCAGCTGGCGGCGCATGACCTGCGGCCCACCGACCGGTCGACGCAGCACCGTGTCGTCCAGGAGCACGCGCAACGCCGGCGGGTTGTCCTGGTCGAGCAGCTCCTGCCGGCTCATGCGCAGCTCGACCCGTCGCGCGATCTCCTGGGCGGGCAGGTCTGGACGGACGGCGCTGATGACGGCTCGGGCGTAGTCGGCGGTCTGGAGCAGGGCAGGCACGATCAGCGACATGTAGATGTCGATCGAGGTGGCGGCGGCCTCCAGGCCCACATAGGCCGGGACGCCGTCGGGCACATCGACGAACCTGTACCACCAGCCCCGTTGGCGCGCCTCCCGGGCGATCTGGACCATTGCCTCGAGCTGCGTGTGGTCGACCTGGTAGAGCTCCAGCATGTCCCGGACGTCGCGCGGGGTCGCGCTGACCTGGCCGGTCTCGATTCGGGAGACCTTCGACTGGGAGCATTCCAGCCCTTCGGCGACCCGCTCGATGGTGAGTCCGGCCGCTTCCCGGAGACGGCGAAGCTCTGCCCCAAGTCGTCGACGCCGCCCCGTCGGGGTTCGGGTCGTCACCTCGGCCGACCCCCTTGCGCTTGCTGGCCGGGCTGGGGTCCGGCCGCGAGCGCCGGGGCCGCCGCCGGCATCCTCCGCAAGTATGTCACACGCATGGGTGCATTCTGCATACTTGCATCCTTCGTCGGGTTCCCTCAGACTTGGCGATAGAGATCATTCTCTACCTTTATCGGGCCCGAGAGGAGCGCCCGTCATGGCGGTTCCCAAGCCACGCGAACGGATCCTCGCCGCGGCGACCCGGCTGTTCTATGAAGAGGGCATCCTCGCCACCGGCGTCGACCGTGTCATCGCCGAAGCCGGCGTCGCGCCGATGACGGTCTACCGTCACTTCGGCGGCAAGGACGAGCTGGTGACGGCGACGCTGGACCGGTGGAGCGGCCAGTGGCTTGGCTGGCTGCGGGACGAGGTCGAGCGCTGCGGCGACCAGCCTGGCGCGCGCCT
>DASXTS010000478.1:0-3165 GCA_036505275.1 Pseudonocardiaceae bacterium | reverse complement strand
CTGGTCGCGGCCGGGGCGTTCGCCGCGTTCCTGTCCACCTCGTCGGGTCTGATGGTGAGTGTGGCCGGGGTGCTGTCCACCAACGTGCTGCCGGCTCGGGTGCGCGACTACCGGCTGGCCGCATTCGTGGCCGGGCTCGTGCCGCTGGTGTTCGCCGTGTTCGCGCAGTCCCTGGACATCGCCCAGGTGGTCGGCATGGCGTTCGCCGTCGCGGCGTCCTCGTTCTGCCCGCTGCTGCTGCTCGGCATCTGGTGGCGTGGCCTGACCGACGCCGGTGCCGTCGTGGGCCTGCTGCTCGGCGGCGGGCTCTCGTTGCTGGCCGTGCTGTCCACCCTGGTCGGGGTGGTGCCGTCCGGCCTGCCCGGCGCGCTGGTGGCGCAGCCGGCGGTGGTCACCGTGCCGCTTGCGTTCCTCGCCATGATCCTGGTCAGCAAGGCCACCGCACGGCGCGTGCCTAGCGATGTCGCACGCGTCCTGGCCAGGCTGCACGCGCCTGAACGGCTCGGCCTCACCCACGAGCGGGAGGGCGCCCGATTCGCCGAGCCGGCCACTCTGTCCGGCCGGATCGGGCGCCATCGGAAGTAGCGGGACGGCGCCGGCTCAGCCGAGGGTGGCGAGGAATCCGCGGATCCGGTCCAGCGATGCCTGGTCCGCCCACGCCTGCCTGACCAGCGGGTCCTCGCCAGGGGCCACCCGCTCGATGAGGTCCATCGCCGGCCGGCGCAGCTGCAGTTTGGTCATCCGGTACGAGGCGAGGCCGCGGGCCGCCCGCAGCTCGGCGCGGGCGATCGCGGTGCTCAGCAGCGCGTCCGGCGGCACCACCTCGTCCACCGCGTGCATGGCCAGTGCCGTCGTAAGGTCCACCAGCGCGGCGGACAGCGCGAGCCGGCTCGCGGCCGGCGAGCCGACCGCGTGCCGGACGATCTCGATCGCCGACACCGGGAACGGCACGCCGACCTGCAGCTCGGTCAACCCGAGGCGGCCGGCGCCGGCCGCCGCCACCCGGTGGTCGCAGGCGGCCGCCAGCACATAACCACCCGCGATCGCGTGCCCGTTGACCGCCGCCACCGCCGGCCCCGGGTAACCGAACAGGGCGCAGAACGTCGCCACCAGGGCCCGCAGGTACTCCTCGACGTACGCCACCGGCTCCGTCACGATCCGCCGCAGGTCAACGCCGGCGCTGAACGCAGCGCCCGTCCCGGTGAGCACGAGTGGCGGTCCGGCCGCGGCCAGCTCGTCCAGCATGGCGGTCAACGCCGTCAGCAACTCCAGGTCGAGGGCGTTCACCTTGCCGTGGGTCATCCGCAGCACCACGACGTCGCCATGGGTCTCCTGGTCGAGCATCGTGGCAATGTAGCTGCACGGCTCGGACCGGCTGTGCCGGCGTCCGGTCGACGTCAGCGCCATTGGCCGCGGCGTTCCAACCCCGGTGGTGATGACGCCAGCGGTGCACGGCGCCGGACGGCATTCCATGATCGCCGGAAGTGTCGGCTGGGATTGCGGTTGCTGCATCCGGCGTCGACACTTTCGATGATCATGGCTTGGGATAAGGTTCCAGTATCCGCCGTTCAGCATAATGGTCGTTCTATCGGGCCCAGTTGGTTGCTTCAGCAGTGTTTCCGCCGTGGCAGACCGATCTGGCGTCCCAGAATGACGGGGGTGGGATGACGGACTGCACCACTTCGCCGGATTGACGTCGTCAACGGTTCTGCGACGATCGTTGCGTGCAGAGCGACGGCGTAGCCCGCCGAGCCCGGCCTTGCCGGAGCGAGGGGACACATTCAGGGTGTGGTGGGCCGGCTTGAAGCGTCGACGTGCGGCGCCGTCGGCCGCCGCGCCTGCGGCGCCGGCCGGTGGGACGATCTTTGCTCGTGCCTACGTCGAGTCGGTCACCGTCGACGAACGCTTCGGCTACGAGCAGTGGATTTCGCGAAATCCTTCCATTGGCCGCCGACACCCCCCAACGGGGCATATCGAGATCTCAATGCCCTATGATGGGCATCGGTACTTCACCAGGGACGCGGCCAAGGACGTTGCCGCTCACCTGCGGGGGCACGCCACGAAAGGCGGCGATCTCGAGGCGCTCATCGGCCACCTCGTGCTGGTCGACCATCAGGACACGGACCTTTCCGAGGTCCTTGCGCTCGACGGCCGGTTCGGCGCCTACCCACTGCGCATTCCGGTCCGCACCGCAGCGCTCAACACCACCGATGCCCTCATCGCAGACCAGCTCGAGCACCGGGTGAGGGTCGACTACGCGCACTCGGAGGATCGGCCGGAACTCGTGCCGATCAAGCTGACGGTCGACCTGGCGGATCCCGACCATAGCGACCTGCTCACGACGACCGAGGCGCTCAAGCTTCTCCGCCGCGAGGATGTGAGCCAGCTCGAACAGGTGGCCAACGACATCAAGCGGTTCATCGGATTCATGCCGTTCTTGCAGCTCAATGTCACGGTGCGGGTAACGTTGCCCGCCCGGCCGGCCGCGGGCGCGCAGCTCCCCGTCGTGCGGCCGCCCGTCGTGCGGCGAGTCGGGGTCAGGGTGCCCACCGCCATGTCGCTGGCCGACTCATCCCTGGAGCTGTTGGCCGGCCGTGGTACGACGGTGCAGCATCATCCAGACAACTGGGATCTCGAGTGGTTCGACGTCCCGATGAAACAGACCCAGCCAACGGCCGGCCGGCCACGGAGCTTCCAAAGTCCGGTCATGAAATTGCTGTTCAAACAACCGGGGGAGTTGTTCGCACACGATCAGCTCATTGTCGAAGCCGAGGTCGAGGTGCCGGATGAGCTGCTGTCCGGTACCAGTATCCGCGTGTTCGACGCGTGCGGGAAGCGCTACCCTGCGGCTCGCGATCCGCTCACCGTCCGCTCAATCCTCACCAGCCGGTGCACCGTCGTGCTGCGCGATGCCTTCGCCGAGCGTCTCCTCTCACCGTATCAGAGCTTCCATTTCGACGAGATCATCCCGGACCAGTTGCGGATCGCGGACATCCACGCCGCGCTGAGCGACCAACGGTTCACGATTAACGAATGGCCCCTGCCGAGCGCGACGGATAAGCGTGACCTCCGGCGTTTCCTGATCGCCGAGCGCACCGAAGGTCCGGACACCATGGTCTTGTGGGTGTTCATCGAAGGTCGCGGCCACCGCACACGCCGCCAAGC
>DASXTS010000477.1:0-12818 GCA_036505275.1 Pseudonocardiaceae bacterium | reverse complement strand
GTGGCCGGGACCGTCGGTCTGGTCGGCGCCGTCGTCCTGCTGCGCAACATCGAGGGCGGCGGGCCGCAGGAGCGCGAGGTGCCGCCACCGAGCATCGCGCTGGCGCCGACCACCGTCGACAAGTTCGCCGACCCCGTCGTCGTGCTGCCCGAGCCGGGCGCGCGACCGGACGCTGTGGGCGACGTGCAGACCCAGGCCGGCGACCGCACCCTGCGGCTGCGCTGGGGGCAGGCCGTCTCAGGGGTCGCACCACGCGGCGCCACCGGGTTCGAGCTGCGTTGGGGACGCCCCGGCGCGTTGGGCAACGTCATGCTGGTCGCCGCGCCCGAGGTCGAGCTGCGCGGGCTGACCAACGGCGAGCGCTACGACGCCGAGGTGCGCAGCCTGGACGCCTTCGGCCGGCGGTCGGCCCCCGTCCGTGGCTCCGGCACCCCGCTGGCGCAGCCACCCGATCCAGACCGGGCCGCCCTGACCGGCCTGTACGACGAATTCAGCACCGACGCCGCGCCCGACCCGGCGCGTTGGGCCGTGCAGCGGGTCAGCCGAAGCTGCGTGCGCACCGGCCCCGGCAGCGGCCGGGAGGACGGCCGGCTGGTGCTCGACATCCGCTGCGGCAGCGCCGAGAACGAGCTGCGCGCCAGGGTGCCGATGCGCCTCGACGCCGGGCCGGTGCTCGGCCGGCTGATGGTCACCACCGATGGGCCGATTCCCGGCGGCGAGCTCTCCATCACCCTGGTACCGGGGCCGGTGGCCATGCTCGGTGTCTCCGCGGCCGGCAACCTGCCCAGGCCGGAGCCGGGCCGGGCCGCCGAGGACGCAACGCTACCGCAGGGCGCGATCCGTGCCGTGGTCACCGCGGACGGCGCGACCATCACCGCCGCCCCCGGTACGCCGCGCACCCCCGCCCCCGCGGCGACCGCCGGTCTCACCCCCGTCCTCGGCGCACCCGGCGTCACCGCGCGGTGGGACATGCAGCTCGCCACCGATGGTGTGACGCTTCGCCGCGACGGCGACCTGGTGGCCAGCGGCGATGTGCTGCCGAACTGGCAGGAGGCCACCGTCCTGATCGGCTTCGCGGCGCCGCCCGGAGACTCTGCCAGGGTGCACGTGGACGCGATCGGGTTCTCCGGCCGGCCGAGCACTCCACCCAACGTGGTGGACCTGGTCAAGGTGCTCGCCGGCGACGTCAGCTACCCGCCCGCGGTCACCGGCCCGCCACGGGCGAACTTCGGCGCCGCATCGGGCGCGGCGGCCGCGCGGCTGCAGGTGATAGCCGGCCCCACCGACCGGTGCGTACCGAACAGCATGTCGGCCGAGTTCGAGCCGGCGACGGTGCCGCTGCACCCGGCCGTGCCGGGCGGCGCCCCGGCCGGCGGGCCGTACTGCCCGTACGTCGCCGAGCTCGGCCCAGATCTGCTGGACCGGCTGCGCGGCGGCCGGCTGACCACCCCGATCATCCGCAGCGTTGAGCGCGCGGGGCTCTCGGTGTTCGGGGTGCTCGAGGTGACCTACCCGCCCGAGGTCCCGGTCACCCGCAGGCCGGCGACCGACCCGCCCGGCCCGCCGCCGGACGGCGAGCAGCACCGGCTGGCGCACTTGTCCGCCGAGCTGCGCAATGCCGCGGGCCAACGACTTGTCGAGGGCAACCCGGTGCCGCCCGGCCGGGTGGTGCTCGCGGTGTCCCTGGACGGACTGGCCGGGCAGCGCGAAACCGGCGAGCTGGCCGGCATCGCCGGCATCGAGGTTCGCCTGGACGGCAAACTCATCGCCGGCCTGCCCACGACCACCACCGATGGCCCGGCCGCCGCAGGCGACTACCAGTTCGGCCTGTCCGTGTCCCGGCTGAGCGCCGGCTCGCACGTGCTGGAGCTGCGGGTGCTCGGCGCGCAGAGCGGCACCCGGCCGCGAGGCCTATGGGTCAGCTTCCAGGTCGCTCCCGGCTGAGGCTCAGACCCGGCGCGCCAGACCGGGATAGTCCACCACCAAGCCGTCGTCGTCGACCGTCAGGTCGGCCGTGAAGTCGTCCTGCCGGAACGACACCACGGGCGGCCCCGCCACCATCGGCGACCCCCGGTAGGTCTGCCGCACCACCTGCACCGTCAGGTCGGGCAGCCGCACATACACCACCGGCAGGTCGTGCTCGCCGGCCTGCCGGTGCAGCCCGAGCCGGCGCACCGGGATCGCGTTGAACAGCACACAGGCCGCCACGTCAACGTCAACCGCACCGTCGAAGGAGGTGCGCTCCGCGCCCTGGCCGTGGTCGACCAGCCAGAAGCCCTCCTCCGACCGGTTGAGCGTCACCTGGCGCTCTCCGTCCGCGTTCACGGCGCGCACCGAAACCCGGCTCACCACGCCGTCGTCCGTCGTCGCCAGCGAGTAGGTCGCCGAGTACGCCTGCTCGTCACCGTCTGCCGTCGACACCATTGCCCCCGTCGCCCGCATCCGGCGATCGGCGAGCACCACCCGAACGCCCTCCAACCGGGGGGCGCCGGTGCCCAGCCAGGTGAGCATCATGGTCACTCCCAGCACATTAGACTCCCGCGCGCCCCCGGTTTGGACGACGCGCGACCGTCACCTTCTCGGATTGCTCACTGCCCGTACCGGGAATCGCGTCGCTTGATCTCGCCGGCGAGGCTGCCAGATCCACCACGAATTCCACCCCCGGATGCGGGCGCCCGTTGCGCGACCACACCCTCCGTGACGACGGCACGGGCCGCTCGCCATGCCCTGAGCCTATGCCCGCTTCACCCGAGTGACCTAGTGCCTTGGCCGGCCGGCGTTTCCGCGTGGCGCTTTGCGGCGGTAGTCCTCCCGGCGGGTCCCGTACGCTCGCCAGCGTGACGACGACCGTTGCCATGATCGACCCGCTGCGGTCGGCGGGTCCGCTGATGGTGTGGCTGATCGTGCTCGGCTTCGTGTACGCCGAGTGCGCGTTCGTCGTCGGCATGTTCCTGCCCGGTGACTCGCTGCTGCTCGCGGCCGGCGTCGTGCTGGCCGATCATGATCGCGTCTTCGATGCGTGGGCGTTGTCGGTGTGCACCGCTATGGTCGCGGTCGCCGGTAACCACACCGGGTACGCGATCGGTCAGCGCACCAGCAGCCGGCTGCTGGCCCGCAAGAACGGAAGGATGCTCAACAGGCGAAACTTCGACAGGGCCGGGCGGTTCTTCCGGCACTGGGGCTTCTGGGCGGTGGTGGCGGCGCGGTGGCTGCCGTTCGTCCGGACGATCGCACCGATGTTCGCCGGGGCCGCGCGCATGGACCCGCGGCGGTTCTTCCTCGCCAGCGTGGTGGGCGCGTTGGGGTGGGCCCCACTGCTGGTGTTGCTCGGGTACTACGGCTCCGGCCTGCTGGACTACCACCCGTGGCTGCGGCCGCTGGCGACCGCGGCGTTGATCGCGTTGGTGGCCGCCGGCACGACGTTCGGCCTGTGGCACTACCGGCAGGAAATGCGCAAGCCGGTGGACGAGGACGCGACGCTGGTCTCGGCGCTTCGGGAATGACCGGGACTAGCCGAAGGCCGGGATCCGGCGCTCGACCAGCGCGGCTGCCTCGCACAGCATCCAGCCGGAGAGCTGCACCGAAAGATCCCTCGGCGCGCTCGGCGGTGGGGGTGTCGGCGTGGACCAGTCGTCGCCGAAAACCGGGCCGCTCACCGCAACGCTCCGGTGCCGCCATGCGGCCTGCGCGGTGGTGAGCACCAGCCTGGCGGCCAGCCGCCTGGTGGCCTGTTCGGTGGCCGGCAACTCGATGGCGGCCAGCGCGAGGTAACGGCACAGGATTCCGGTGAACAGGCCGCCGTCGCCGCCACCGCTGCAGCCCAGCACGCCGTCGCCGTCCACCAGGTGCTCGGCGACGGCCGATACGGTTCGCCCCGCCCGCCGTAACCACACCTGGTCGCCGGTCAGCGCGCCGAGCTCGACGCATGCGCCGAGGTAGACGCCCTGGCAGTAGCTGTAGACCTGCTCCACCTTGATCCGGATGGAGCCGTCCGGGTCCACCCGCAGCCCGTCCCACACCAGCCCGGTGCTCGGGTCGACCAGCTCGGCCATGATCCACTCGGTCAGCTCGGCGGCGAGCAGCTGGTCAGCGGCGTCGTCGGAGCGCGCGAGCAGGATCGCGGCCGGGCCGGTGGCCGGCACGTTCTTGATGTCGTCGCCCTTGCGCCACCAGATGCCGCCACCGCCGGCCGTGCTGCAGCCGGCGCGCAGCCGCGCGATGATCTGCCGGATGGCCGCGACCCGGTTGACGTCGGCCGTCGCAGCGGCCCGCTGGAGCGCGAGCCCGAGCCAGGCGATGTCGTCGTAGTACACGTTGATCCAGCCGTAGCCGTTACGCAGCCGGATGCCGCGAATGACCCCGGCGATGAGGTCACGCCGTGCCGCGGCCGGAGCGCGCAGCTGGGCGTCAAGCAGGCAGTCCAGCAGGTGCGCCTGCCACCAGTAGTGCCAGGTGCCGAGGAACAGCCGCTGCCGCCAGGCGGCCGGCCAGGACACGACGCCGAGGCGGGTGCCCGGCAGCCACCACAGCGCCCGCAAGTGTCTGGCGCGCACGGCCCGCTCCGCCGTGCCCGCTCTGGCCGCCCATGGTTGGCTGTCCGCCGCGGTCATGGTGCATGTCCTACCAGCACGCCGCGCCGCCGAGTACGCAGTACAAACTGGGACTCGTGATCGCCGAGCAGTGGCAGCGGCTGCGCGACCGCGAGGTCGTGCTGCTCGACGGCTTTCACGCGGTGAAGCACGCGCTGCGGTTCGGCGCCGAGGTGCTTTCGGTGATCACGGTGGACCGGGCGGCCGCGCTGGGTATGGCCGAGGTGCTGGCTCCGGACCTGGCCGGGATGCTGGCCGCCCGACTGGCCGAGGTGGATGCCGCGACGTTCGCGCGGCTGTCCGGCCACCGTACCGGCGTCGCTGCGCTGGCTCGGCGCGCACCGTGGTCGCTCGGGCCGCTGGTTGCGCACCGGAGAAGCCCGTTGGTCTTCCTGGACGGCCCGCGTCACCTCGGCAACTACGGCGCGGTGGTCAGGGTGGCCGCCGGGCTTGGCGCGGCCGGCGTGGTGTCCACCGGCACGGTGGACCCGTGGCACCCCGCCGTGCTGCGCGGCGCCGCCGGCCTGCACTACGCCGTGCCGGTGCTGCGCCTCGACGAGGGCCTGCCGGGCGCCGTCGAGGGGCCGCTCCTCGCGTTCGATGCCGCCGGCGCGGACGCCCGCGCGGCCACCATCACCAGCAATGCCGTGCTGGCCTTCGGTTCCGAGCGGCACGGCCTCTCGCCAGAGGTCAGGGCCCGAGCCGACCGGCTGCTCGCGCTGCCGATGCGGCCGGGGGTGGCCAGCTACAACCTCGCCTCAGCGGTGGCCATGGTGCTGTACCAGTGGTTGCTCGGCGTCGGCGGCCCGATCGGACCTGCGGCGCCACCGCTGGAGGAACACCAGCCATGACATCAGCACGACCACGGCGGCCAGCGCGCGGGCCTCGTTGATGTACCGCTGCGGGTAGAGCACGCCCTCGATGTAGGTGTCGATGAAGCCGCCGGACAGCTCTGGCT
Source organism: Pseudonocardiaceae bacterium (assembly GCA_036505275.1). Classification (GTDB taxonomy): domain Bacteria; phylum Actinomycetota; class Actinomycetes; order Mycobacteriales; family Pseudonocardiaceae; genus DASXTS01. Next base: position 7,271 of record DASXTS010000477.1, on the reverse strand, counting down.
CGCCGGCCCTGGCACGGAGCATGTTCTCCAGGTGGGTGAGGGGGCAGTTCACCGAGAACACCACGATCGCCGCACCCCACGCCGCGGCGGCCAGGTGCGGCCAGATCAGCCACGGCCAGCGCCAGGCGAGCAGCCCGCCGCCGACCACGAACGCCAGGAACGCGAAGTGCAGCACGACAACGGCGTCGGCGAGCGCCCCGTCCACGTCACTGAGCCTACGACGCCAGCTCCCGGCCCTGGACGGTGACGCAGAACGGCAGCCGTCCGACGGCCCATCCGGTGGCCGCCGACCAGAACCGCCGCGCGGTGTCGGCGGCCTCGGCCGGCACGTCGATCAATACGTGCAGCCAGGTTGGGTCGGCCATCTGGAACCCTAGGTGCGCGGCGGTAGCCGGCCGGGGTTCGGGTCCAGCGCTCCGGCCACGGACGGGGCGGCCCGCACGTCCGGGTCGTCCACGGTGAAGTACTCGGCCGGCGTGAACTTGCCGATGCCGGCCACAATGCTGGACGGGATCTGCTGCAGACGCGTGTTGTATGCCCGCACATTCGCGTTGTAGTAGCGGCGACCGGCCGCAATGCGGTCCTCGGTCTCGGCCAGTTGCTCCTGCAGGTGCAGATAGTTCTGGCTGGAGCGCAGTTCGGGATAGCTCTCGGCCAGCGCGAAGAACCCGCGCAGCGCGCCGGAGAGCTGCCGCTCCGCCGCGCCCTTGGCGGCCGGTCCGGCGTCCCGCGCGGCGACGGCCTGCGCCCTGGCCTGCACCACCTGCTGCAGTGTCGCCTGCTCGAAGCGGGCCGACGCCTTGACCGTCTCCACCAGGTTCGGAACCAGGTCGTGCCTGCGTTGCAGCTCCACGTCGACCTGCCGCCACGACTCCGCGACGGTGTTGCGCTGACCGACAAACCGGTTGTAGCTCATGATCGCCGCCACGACCGCGATCACCAGCACAGCCAGCACGACGACTAGCGCGATCTCCATTCGAGCACCCTATGCCCGCCGCTATGTCCCTCGCCTTGCCCCGGCGGCTCGTCCGCCGCTTGTCCCGCGGCTGCCCCGCGGCTGTCCCGCCACCCCGGCGAGGACGTGGAATTTCCCCAATCAGGTTCGCCGACGATGTCACATCGTCGCAAAACGGGGACGGACGGGAGGGGAGGACGGCCGGCGTCACGCCAGGCCGAGGTCGGCGAGGCCGAGGAGGTAGCGGTACGGCAGGCCTTCGGTCGCAATGGCGGCCGCCGCACCGGTGTCCCGGTCGACCACGGTGGCGACCCCGACCACGGTGGCGCCGGCCGAGCGCAGCGCGGCGACGGCACCGAGCGGGCTGGCCCCGGTGGTCGAGGTGTCCTCGACGCACAGCACCCGCAGCCCCGCCACCGACGGGCCCTCGATGCGCCGCTGCATGCCGTGCTCCTTGGCGGCCTTGCGGACCACGAACGCATCCAGCGGCCGGCCGGAGGCGTGCAGCATGGCCAGCGCCACCGGATCGGCGCCCATGGTCATGCCCCCGACCGCCGCGAAGTCCCAGTCCGCGACCAGGCGGCGCATCAGCCGGCCGATCAGCGGCGCGGCGCGGTGGTGCAGGGTGGCCCGCCGCAGGTCCACGTAGTACGGCGCGGTGGCGCCGGAGGACAGCACGAACTCCCCACGCTCGACGGACAGCTCGCGCACCAGCTCGGCGAGCTCGGCGAGCTCGACGTCCTCGGCACGGGCAACCGGGTCGGTAGTCATGCGTCTCACGTCCGTATCGTCCTGTGCATAGGTGGGCCCGACTCTAGGGGGAACCATGCTGACACCGGTCGGGGGCGGCGGCGGTGTGGTGGTCCGGGACGTGCGGCGCAGCTTCGGCGACGTGCGGGCGGTGCGCGGCATGTCGCTGCAGGCCGCGCCGGGCGAGGTGACCGCGCTGGTCGGCCCGAACGGGGCCGGCAAGACCACGCTGCTGCTGGTGCTGGCCACGCTGCTCACCCCGGACGCCGGCGAGGTGCGGGTGGCCGGGCGCGACCCGGTCACCGAGCCGGACGCGGTGCGCGCCCGGATGGGCTGGTCGCCGGACGTCTTTGGGATGTACGACAACCTCACTGCCCGGGAATACCTCGAGTTCTTCGCCGCCGCCTACCGGCTGACGCGGGCCGCCGCCCGCAGCCGCGCCACCGAACTGCTGGAGCTGGCCCGGCTCGGCGACTACGGCGACCAGCCGGTGCACGTGCTGTCCCGCGGGCAGAAGCAACGGCTGGCGCTCACCAGGGCACTGGTGCACCGGCCGGCCGTGCTGCTGCTGGACGAGCCGGCCGCCGGGCTGGATCCGCACAGCCGCGTCGAGCTGCGCCTGCTGCTGCGGCGGTTGGCCGCCGAGGGCGCCGCGGTGCTGATCTCCAGCCACATCCTGTCCGACCTGGAGGAGATGGCCGACCGGGTGGTGTTCGTGGACCAGGGCGTGACGGTCGGCGAGCACCACGTCGCCGACCTGCCGGTGGCCCGCCGCCGCAGCTGGCGCATCCGGGCGCTTGACCGGGACGCGCTGGTCGCCGCGCTGGCCGCGGCGGGGCATTGGCACGGGCCGGCCGGCACATCCGGCCAGCCCGGACCTTCGGGACCGTCCGGCGTGTCCGAGCCGTCCGGCGGGTCCGGACCCACCGGCATGTCATGGGTGGACGTCGAGCTGGAATCCGAGCAGGCGGCCGCCGACCTGCTGGCGCGGTTGGTCGGGGCCGGCGTCCCGGTCACCGCGTTCGCGCCGGCCGGCGGCACGCTCGAGGCGGCGTACCTGGAGCTCGTCGACGAGAACGCACCGATACCGCCGCCCGTGCTGTACCCGGCGCCACCGGAGGTGCGGCCGTGAAGGCGTTCCTCACCGGGGTGGCCACCGTGGCCGGGCAGGAGTTCCGGCTGCGGATCCGGGCCGGCCGCTGGCGCTGGCTGCTCGGCGCCTGGTTCGTCACGCTGGCCGCCTTCACCGTGCTGCTGCGGCTGGCGCTGGCCGCCTCCGAAGGCCTCTCCGGCGGCAACCAGCCGTACGGCACGCCGATGTACGGCTCGCTGATGCTGCTGGTGCTCGGCATGGGCATGCTCGTGGTGCCGGCGCTCACCGCGCAATCCGTGAACGGCGACCGGGAGCGCGGCACGCTGGCCACCCTGCAGGTCACCCGCCTGAGCGCGGCCCAGATCGCGGTCGGCAAGCTGGCCGCGGCGTGGGGCACGTCGCTGGTATTCCTCGCCCTGACCCTGCCCCTCGTCGCCTGGTCGGTGGCCGAGGGCGGGGTCCCGTTCGGCCGGCTGGCGGTCACCATGCTGGTGGTCGCGCTGCTGCTCGGCGTCGTGTGCGCCATCGCGCAGGCGCTGTCCGCGCTGCTCGCCCGCAGCACCACCTCGGCCGTGCTGTCCTACCTGGTGGTGTTCGCGCTGACCATCGGCACGCTCATCGTGTTCGGGCTGGCCGCCGCGCTGAACACCGAGCGGGTGACCCGCACGGTACCCCAACCTGTGTTCGCCGAGCCGCCGAGTCCGGTGAACCCGACGGCCAGACCGGCGCCGGACAGGTACGAGGACTACACCTACACGACCACGGTGACCCGCACCGACCAGATCTGGTGGCTGCTCGCGCCCAACCCGTTCGTCGTGCTGGCCGACGCCGCGCCTGCGCTGCCGGAACGCCGCGACCCGGTGACACACCAGCGGTTGCCCAGCCCGTTCGACCCGCTCGGCGATATCGGCCACGGGGTCCGTGACCTGCGCGCCGGCCCCCAGCAGGAGGAGGTGACCCAGCCGCTGGACGAGCTGCGGCCACGGGGCCCGCCGGTCTGGCCGTACGGCCTGGCCGTCGATGTGCTGCTCGGCGCGGGTGCGCTGGTCCTCACCACGCGGCGGCTGCGCACGCCGGTGCGCACCCTCCCCCGTGGACTGCGGGTCGCGTGAGGATCACGTGCGGCCGCGGCCCGTGCGGGAGGCAAGCCGGCGGAGCACCGCGCGGGGCACCATGCGGCTGAGCCCGACCAGCGCCTTGTACTGCGCGCCCGGCACCGACACCGCGCGGCCGCGGTACAGGTCGGCGAGGCAGGCCGCGACCACGTCGTCGGCCTTCAGCCAGAAGATGCCCGGCAGACCCGACATGTCGATCTTGCCACTGTCGTGGAACTCGGTGCGGGTGAAGCCGGGACACAGCGCCAGCACCTGCACCCCCGTCCCGGCCAGCGACGTCCCAAGCCCCTCCGAGAACATGGTCACCCACGACTTGTCGGCCGGGTAGGTAACGCCGCGGCCGGGCATGAAGCCGGCCACGCTGGACACGTTGACGACGGCGCCGCGCTGGCGGCGCAGCATGCCGGGCAGCGCCGCGTGGGTCAGCCGCAGCACGCTTGCCACGTTGACCTCGAGCTGGGCCTGCACCGTCGCGGTGTCGAGGTTCCAAAATTGGCCCGCTCTCGAGAAGCCGGCGTTGTTGACCAGCAGGTCGACGGGCGCCAGCAGCTCGTCCCGCAGCCGCTGCTCAACCCTCACCCGCTGCCGCGGATCGGATAGGTCCGCCGGCAGCACCTCGACCTGCACCCCACACTGCGTGCGCAGCTGGCCAGCCAGCTCCTCCAGCCTCGGCACGGTCCGCGCCACCAGCACCAGGTCGTACCCATCCCTGGCCAGCCGCCGCGTGAATGCCGCGCCGATGCCGGCCGTAGCGCCGGTGACCAGTGCCGTTGGCATGCCGCCAACCTACCCGCGCGTGTCCGCGTGTTCGTACACGTGAGTTCGCCGTTTCGGCACACCGCGGCCATGCGTGCGGGCCTCTTGGGTTCAAGATCGCCAGAACTGTCGACGGATGTTGCGGGCCGCGCAATCGCGGTCGACAGTTTTGGTGATCTTTGGAGATGGGCTGACCGGTCCTTCGCGGAAAGCGGACGGGTCAGGGCCGGGCCGGGCCGTCCTCCGGCTCATCACCGACGTTGCCCGCCTCGGTGGCGCGTTGTTGCCCGTTCGGTTCCTGCCGCCGGGGAGCACCCTCCGACTCGGAGGTACCTCGCGGCGCAGCGGCACCGGGGGTCTCTGACGGCTTGGGGACCTCCGATGCGTCGCGTGGTTCGAAAGGCCCGCGCGGCTCGGAAGAACTGCGCGGCGCAGGGGCACCACGTGGCTCTGAGGCACCGTCCGGCTCGGAGCTGCCGCGCGGCTCGGCGGGCCCATGCGGCTCCGCGCGACCGCGTGGCTCGGAAGGAGCTCGTGGCTCCGGAGGACGGTTGGGTTCCGAGGCGCCGTCGGACCCCGAGGCGCCGTCGGACCCCGGCGGATCGCCGGCCTCGGGAGCACGGTCCGGCTCGGAAGGTTCACGCGCCTCGGCAGGACCACGCGCCTGTGCAGAACCAGTCGACTCGGGAGGAGTGCGTGGCTCCGGCGGACGGTCGAACTCCGACGGACCCTCCGACCCCGACGCACCGCGTGGCTCGGGTGCACCGTCCGGCTGCGAACTATCGTGGACGCTGGCGGCATGGCGGGCTGTGGATGCGGCCGCCGCGACATCGTCGGCGTGCACGCCGTCGACCAGGTCGGCCAGCTCACCGAGGACGCGAAGCAGCCGCTCGACGCGGGACGGGGAGGTGCCGGGGGCGAGCGCGGCAACCACCCATGCGTCCTCGATCCAGGTTACGGGCACGTCGTCGCCGACCTCGTCGGCCAGTTCGACCAGCTCCGGAGTTATCAGTGGCCGGGCCTTGACGAGGTCCGAGGTGAAGGCGTACCGGTCACCCACCGGGCCGAGCAGGTCGAGGCCGGCCTCGGTGGGCACCCCGACGGTGCCCAGCCATAGCTCCAGCACGACGGGCTGGGGGGTGCGGCGGTGCACGGCCGCGATCACCGCGGCAGACCCGGCGCCACCGCGAGCATGGTCAAAGACGTGCACCAGGCGCCGGCCGGCCGCGGTGAACAGTGACCCCGTGACCAGATCGCGCGCCGTGCCGCTGCCGCCCTTGGCCATCGCCCCGTGCCGCCAGCGGTCCGGCAGTGCCGGGTCGGAGTCCGCGAACTGCCAGCCGCGCAGCGCCGCCCAGCGGCGCCGCTCCCGACTGCGCGTGCCGCGCTGTCCGCGGTCGAGCAGCAGTAATGCGACGCCCGCGACTCCCGCGACCGCGGCGATCACGAACCACATCCAGGCGTCCACTCCGGAAAGCCTAGGCGCTACCGGGTCAGGGGCTCTGGATCACCCACCGGCGCGGCGCTCCATTCCGGCGCCGGGAACCCGCGCCGAGGCCGAGACCCGCGCCGAGCCCACCGCGTCCCACCGACGATGTGGAATTTCCCAATGGGACTGGGACATGGGATTGGGACATGGGATTGGGACATGGGATTGGGGCAACGTCACATCGTCACAACAAGGGGGCTCGCGCCACACGACAAAGGCGCGCGTCACGTCGTAGTGGCTGCGGCAGATGCCCGGACGGCGCGGAGCACGACCAGGCCGCCGGTACCGCCCTCGGCGGTGGGGTCGAGGTCGACGCGGACCACATCGCCGTCACGGATCGAACCGGAGAGCAGCTCGCGGGCCAGCTGGTCACCGATCGCGGACTGCACGAGCCGCCGCAGCGGCCGCGCGCCGTACACCGGGTCGAAGCCGTTCATGGCCAGCCACTCCTTGGCCGCCTCGGTGACGTCCAGGGTGAGTCGCCGCGCGGCGAGCCGGGCCGCGAGCCGCCGGACCTGGATCTCCACGATCGAGGTGAGCTCCTCGGTGGACAGCGCGTGGAACACCACCACGTCGTCGAGCCGGTTGAGGAACTCCGGCTTGAAGTGCGCCTGGACGATCGCGAGCACGGCCTCCTTCCGCGCCGCGTCGTCGAGGAGCGGGTCGGTGATCGACGTCGATCCGAGGTTGGACGTCAACACCAGGATCGTGTTCCGGAAATCGACCGTGCGGCCCTGCCCGTCGGTCAGCCGGCCGTCGTCGAGCACCTGGAGCAGCACGTCGAAGACGTCCGGATGCGCCTTCTCGACCTCGTCGAGGAGGATGACGCTGTACGGGCGCCGCCGCACCGCCTCGGTGAGCTGGCCACCCTCTTCGTACCCGACGTAGCCCGGGGGCGCGCCGACCAGCCGGGCCACCGAGTGCTTCTCGGCGTACTCGCTCATGTCGATGCGCACCATCGCGCGCTCGTCATCGAAGAGGAACTCGGCCAGCGCCTTGGCGAGCTCGGTCTTGCCGACGCCGGTCGGGCCGAGGAAGAGGAAGCTGCCGATCGGCCGGCTCGGATCGGCGAGGCCGGCGCGCGAGCGGCGCAGGGCGTTTGCGACCGCCTCG
>DASXTS010000476.1:0-8314 GCA_036505275.1 Pseudonocardiaceae bacterium | reverse complement strand
GAACTCGCTGGCGATCACCCAGAAAGGTGTTTCCGTCACCCTGGGCGAGCCGAGGGAGCGGGGGCCACGCCTTCCACAGCTTGATCTAGTTGGGTTGGAGCCCTATGCTGCCCAGCGTCCATGACATGACGACCCGCAGGGGGACAACAGTGGCTCTCGCTTTTCTCTTCGACATCCCCGGCATGACCAGCGAGCAGTACGACGAGGTGTGCAGAAACCTCAACAACGGACAGCCGTTCACCTCACTATCCCAATGGCCGGAAGCAGGGATCATCTCCCACGTGGCCGGACCGACGTCCGGCGGGTGGCGCGTGCTGGACGTGTGGGAGTCCGAAGAGGCGTTCCAGCGTTTCGGGGAGAAGCTCGTACCTCTGCTCAAGCAGGCGGGGGCCCCGGACGTCCAGCCTCAGGTCTTCCCTGTTCACAACGTCGTCACGCAGTAACGAGCGCCTGCCCGAACACTCTCTTGCCCAAGAGGGGTCGGGTTCGTCACCGAGTTCGCCTCGATGATGTGTTCAACCTCTGCCGGGACGGGGGTTGAACTGGGCTTCCCGATACCGGACCGAAGGTCAGGATGAGCGCGACCAGGCCCGCCCCGGTCGCGATGGCGTTTTCCAACAGCTGCAGGCCAACGTCGTGCTCGGACAGGCGTCGCGCCGCGATCCCGGACCTGATCGCGACGCAGACCAGCCCTGCCGACCCGAGCAACTCCACGGCCGTCTGCCGCGCCACGGCCGTCAACCGCATGGCCGCCGCGGCCCACGGGTCTGTCGGGACCGCGCGGCCAGGATCCGGTAGTGCTCGGCCAGCTCCTCCAGCCGTTGCGGCACCAGCCGGTGGCAGGTGTAGCGGCCCACCGGCTCGCTGACTGCCAGGCCGGCCTGCCGCAGCACCCTGAGAGCCGGCCGCAGGCAGGGTGAGCACCCACGCGAAGACGATGTTGCGCCGGCCTGCCATGCCAGCTCGTTGCGCTCTTGCGGCTGTTCTCCCTTCGGATTGTGGCGTGTGACCCCCGCTCGCGCAGGGGGCGGCGGCGCGAGGCGTGTGGGCCGGCCGGCACGCCCGACGTTATGCGAGGGTGCTTGTCGTGCCTTGGTGCGCGATTGCCGCCTGGTCCCCGGCCGACGGTCACGCCGTGATTCTGGATCTCTTCTTGGTGCTACTCGCGGCGAAGGTCGGTCACGAGTTGGCGGCACGGCTCCACCAACCAGCGCTGGTTGGCGAGGTCGTTGCCGGGGTTATCGTCGGGCCGGCGGTGTTGGGCTGGGTCGAGTTGACCGATGTGTTGCAGGCCTTCTCCGACCTGGGCGTCGTTGTCTTGCTGTTCTCGGCGGGCCTGGAAACCCGGCTGGACGACCTGCGCAGTGTCGGCGGCAGCGCGCTGCGCGCCGGCGCTCTGGGCATCGTGGTGCCCTTTGCGGTCGGTATCGGCCTCGGCCTGGCGGTTGGCAGCACAGCGGAGCGGCCCACCGTTACCCGCATTCGAGCCCACCCGGATGAAGCTGGGGATCCATGACCGGGCAGCGGTCCGAGCCAGGACCGGCCGGTGGATGGTTGACCGGCGGTGTCGCCGGGGTGGGTTTGACCAGCTTCTTCAGCGACGCCGGTCATGAGATCGCCACCGCGGTCTTCCCGAGCTTCCTGACGTCCGTTCTGCACGCCTCACCGGGCGCCCTCGGCATCATCGAGGGTGCCAGCGACGCGCTGCTGGGACTGTCGAAAATCGCTGGCGGCCCACTGGCCGATGAGCCACGCCGGCGGGCCCGGCTGGCCAGCGGCGGTTATGTCGTCACCGCGATAGCCACCTCCGCCATCGGCTTGGCGGCCACCGTGTGGCAGGCCGGCCTGCTGCGTGCGGTGGCCTGGGCAGCCCGCGGCGCTCGGGGGCCGGCGCGGGACGCGCTGCTCGCCTCCCTCGTCCCGCCTCGTGCCTACGGCCGGGCGTTCGGCCTGGAGCGGGCCGGGGACAACCTCGGCGCCGTCGCCGGCCCACTGATCGCCTCCGCGCTGGTCGGACTGGTCGGCGTGCGCGGCGCCATCTACTGGGCGCTACCACCCGGCCTGCTTGCGGCCGTCGCCATCACCATCGTCGCCCGCAAGGCCCGGCGAATCCACGCCGACCCCATCGCCCGCCGCACCGTGCGGCTGAACCTCAGCGGCCTACGCCAAACGGGGATCATCCGTGAGCTGCTGCCCGTGGCGCTGTTCGAGATCGGTAACACTGCCACCACGCTGCTGATCCTGCGCGCCACCCAGCTGCTGCAAGAGGACACCACATCACTCACCTCGGCCACGTCGTTGGCGATCCTGCTCTACGCCGGCCACAACGCCTTCGCCGCGATCGGCTCCGCCGTCGGCGGACACTGGATCGACCGCGCCGGGCCCCGCGTCGTCTTGGCGGCCGCCGCAGCCGCATACGCCGCCGCGTACGGGCTATTTGCGATGTCCGGCCTGACCTGGCCGGTGCTGCTCCTCGCGTTCGCGCTGGCCGGCACCGGCATCGGACTGGCCGAACCCGCCGAATCGACCCTCGTGGCGACCCTGCTACCCGACCACCTCCGCGGATCCGGCTTCGGCGTCCTCGGTGTCGTCCAGGCCGCCGGCGACTTCGCCGCCTCCACGGCAGTGGCCCTGCTCTGGACGGCGATCTCACCCGCGGTCGCATTCAGCTACGCCGCCGCCTGGATGCTCGCCGCACTCCTCGTCGGATCGCTCAGCCGCCCCGCACCGAGAACCTGAGGGCATGCACGCCCGGAACCCGTAGATCAGTCGGCCCGCTGCGCGCAGCTGGCGCACTGCGAGGCACCGGGCGAGTTGGTGCGGATGACGGCCAGGCACAAGTCGGCCCCGGCGGCGATCATCCGCGATTTCGCCGGTACCCAGCGGCCGGCCGTGGCGGGCCCAATCGTCCGGCCAGCGCTCCCACGGTGCCGCCCCAGGCGGTCCAGCACTGCTCACACGATGCTGCGTCGGCGCCGCGCGGACAGGTCCCACTGATCAGCACCGTCTGCGGATGCCACACCCCCGCCAGCACGGCTTCGGCCCCGATGAGCGGGGCGACGCCGTGCCGTCGCGTTCGCCGGCCGAAGAAGCCCGGAGCGCCTCTAGCGCTCCCGAACCTGTCGCTCGTATGTTCGACGGCATGACCAGTCGGGGACGTGGATACCTTGAACGCAAGAGGCGAGCCGACGCCAAACGATCTCAACCACCGCCGAGCCTCGATCACCTGGTCGAGGTCGTGCGCCGCGTCGGTGGCGACCAGGTCGCCGAGCAGTACCGAACACTCAACGACCCGGCACAACAGCCGCCAGAATTACCGTAGGCAAGATCACGTTGCGCCCCCTGCCAGCGCCGTGCTCGTACCCGGAGCGCGGGGGATGGCGCGGACGCCAGCCAGTGGGAGGCGGCACGCGATGATCACCCGCCGTCCTGATGCTGCTTCGACCGACCATGCGTACGTCCGTTGCGGGCTATGTGCTTGCGAGCGAGCGACAAGGGCTAGGGCCGGGCGAAGCGGGTGAAGTATGGGTCGGCTCGATGGTCCATCGAGTCGGGTGGGTCGGTGATGGCTGGCGGAGGTGCACTTATCCGAACCGTGCCGTATTCGGCAGGGGACTGTCCGGAATCGACGCCTAGCCCGGGGTGCCGTTGTCCCCTCGTAGGTAGCGCTCGAGGGAGGCGGTGGCCTCGGCGATTATGTCGAGCCGGGGGACGTAGCGCCGCTCGGCGGTGTCTTTGAGCAGTCTCGCGGATTGCAGGACCATCAGGTGGTGGTGCACGGTCGTCTTCGGCCAGCCGAGCATCTTGGTCAATTGCTGCAGGGTGGCTCCCTCGGGCGGGATGGCGCGTAGGGTGCGCAGTCGCCGCTGGTCGGACAGTGCTTTCAGGATGCGCAGCATGTGCGCGGGTGGCGCGGACGGGTCCCCGCCGATGCTGTCGGCCGCGGGAGGGTGGCACAGTATTCCGGTGGCGCCGCTTTGGACGAAGATCACCCAGGGGCGCAAGGCGAGTTGCGGGACGAGGATGACCTCGCTGACGCCGGGCATGTCGCACCATTCGACGCCGGAGGCGATTTCGATGGCGCGTTCCGGTGTCACCGTCGCGAGCAGCGCGGTTTTGGCCTGGGCGTCGCGTTCCATGATCGGGTGCAGCTCGGGTTCCCTCGCGGCGAACGCCTCGGTGTGCCAGTGGCGCAGCAGGGTGATGGCGTGTGTCTTGGTCTGGCGGTCGGTGAGCGCGAACAGCGGGGCGAGCTGGCGGCCCTTGCCGTCCATGTAGTCAGGGTCGCGGTACAGGGTGCGCTGCGCGGTGGTGTCTCCCCCGGCGGCGGCCCGCACGAGGGCCGCAGCGTCGGGGCGGGCGGCGCATTCGCTGAAGCAGCCCAGCAGGATCAGCCGCAGCCGCTGGGGCGGGATGGCCTCGATCCGCTCGAGCAGGTCGGCGACGGTGTGGCACAACACCGGTTCGCGGACCAGGGGCAGCAGTTGCAGCCAGGCCCTTCCGGTGTGGTCGCCCAGGGCGGCCGCGGCCTTCGCGAAGGCGGCTGACGGCTTTCCGCTGCTGGGCCGCACCGGGGGCGGCTGCTCCGGCGAGGATCGGAGATCCGGTTGCAGGTGCGCGGCCAGGGACAGCAGGAACTCGTAGCCGGGCGACGCTTCGGCGGTCACCCGCAGGGGTTGCGTGCCGCTTCCGACGCGGATCATCGGCGACCGTGCCATGGGGTGATTGTGCTGCTCGCTAGCGGAGCAGGCCGAACGCCCAGGGTGATCTGTCCGACCGCTCCATCTCGACCACCCGTGTCCAGCCGTCGTACGATATTTGTCGTACAGTACGACTTGAATGGACCAGCCGGCAATGGTGCACGCGCTCGCAGCATGCGCGCACCTCGGCCGGGCCGCATCGGTAGCTGGAGCGCGCCATGGACCTGCTCGCGTTCGCCACGCTCGCCGTCACCGGCTTCGTCTCGTGCGCCGAGTTCGGCTCCCACGCGTTCGTGCACCCCGCGCTGCGACGGCTGCCGCAGACCGAGCGGATCAGCGTCGAGCAGGGCTGCTCAAAACGTTCGGACGGATCATGCCGGTTGGCATGACGCTGTGCGTCGTGCTCGGCATCGTCATCGCGGTCTCACGCTGGTGGTAGGGGGTCGAGGGTAATCCCGGCCCTGCGCCGGAGCGCCCTATTCCTGGACGAGCTGGAGGAGGAGGTACCGCTAGGAAATGAGGAAACCGAACTCACCGGCCGCATCCGTGGGAGCCGCCGTGCGGCGACCGTCCAAGATGCTCGGCTGGCCGATGACCGGGCGGTGGTGTGCAGGAGCGTCGGCCTTGCTGTGCCTGCTCGTTCAGGTCGCTTGCACGGGGCCGAGTGCGTCATCCGGGGCGTCGCGCACGGCGACCGCCACGCCGCTTGCCCCGGCGCTTGCGCCGTCGGCGCGCGCCGGCCCCGGCGAGGTGGTCATAACGCTGTTCCACGAGACCCACATGCATAGCGCGTTGCTCGGCGAGGACCAGCAGAGCACGGCCGGGCCGGTGCCGGCCGACGGGCGGACCTTCGCCAACTACGTCGGGGTCATGGACCAGCAGCGACGGCGCCTCGAGCCCGGATCGAGCCTGTTCCTGGGCAACGGCGACGACCTCGGCGACGAGCTGGAGGTCCCGGCGGTCTTCGGCGGCGGCACGGTCCAGACCGGAAGCCGGCACGTCTTGGAGGCGTTTGCGGCCGCCGGGATGGACGCCGACACCTTCGGCTATGACGTGAACATGTACGTGCCCGACCGGATCGACCACCTGCGTGACCTGGTGGCGCGGTCGCGGTTTGCGTGGGTGACTGCGAACGTGCGCGAGGGCGGCCACCCGGACCAGGCGTTCGCGGCCGAGCAGGGCGCTCGGCTATGGGTGCTCAAGATGGTCGGCGGCATCCAGGTCGGCATCACCGGGGTGGTGTCGCCGGACTTCCAGCCGGGCGATGGCGCCCACGCGGCGCGGGTCGCGCCGACCGTGACCTTGCTCGACCCGGTGAAGGCGCTGCGCGAGGTCGTGCCGCGGATGCGCGCGGCCGGCGCTCAGGTCGTGGTGGTTCTGTCGCATCTGTTCTTCGAGGAGATGGAGCAGGTCGCCAGGCAGGTCGAGGGCGTGAACGCGATCCTCGGCAGCCACGAAGGCCCGCAGCCGCACGGCTACCTGGACCAGCCGCGGGTCGTCGGCACCACGATCCTGTCCAAGCCGGGCCACAACATGGCCGCCCTTGGTCAGCTCGACCTCGTCGTGCGCCGCAGCGACGGCCGGGTCGTGCGGTTCGGCTTCCAGCGCCACGAGATCACGCGCGAAGGCCCCTCGTCCTCTGCGGTCAAGGCGATCCTGGATCGCTACCTCGCCGCCCGGTAGCCGAGCGGAATCGTGAACAGCTACGCCTGACCAAGTACCCCGGCGAGGACGCCTGGTCGCCCGACGGTCGCACCATCGCGTGCTCCTCGAGCCGGGACGACCATGGCAAGAAGAGGCCGCAGCGACGCCAGTTCCGGATCTACCGCATGCGTCCCGGCGGATCCACCGTCGTTTCAAGATCGATAGTCGTGTCTGTGCCGGGGGTGGCCTATGGGCGCTCGGGGCTGAGCACTGATCTACCAACTTGGTGATCTTCGGCGTGTCATGCCGGGGGTGGGCAACGGAGCCTCGGTAGCAGGAGGAGTCCTTCCATAGACTTCTCGCCACTGGGGCTCCGTTGCTGCTGCTTCCTGCCATTGCCGAGTCGGGTTTCGCTGGCGGACATGACCCCAACGTGGGCGGACGACCTCGAACTCCTCGCTGACCTCATGATGGCCTGGACGTGGCCACGGGAAGACATCCGCTGCATCCAGTGTTGCGAGACAAGAGCAGACCTAGGCGTGGCCGACGAGGCCTGTCGGTGGCCGTGGCTAGGCTGCGGCACGCGCCGCATTGTGCGGTGCTGACCCGCGACGCACAACCGGAGGAGAGGCTCATGGCGGCGCCGGCTACGCAGACCGAGTACCCCGACCACATTGACGCCCCGGTGCTCAAGATCGCCGGCGTCGTGGTCCTCGGCGCGATCATGTCGATCCTCGACATCACCGTGGTCAACGTGGCGCTGCCGACGTTCCAGGTCGAGTTCGGCTCCCCGGGCAACGAGATCCCTTACTCGCACGTCGCGTGGATCGTGACGGCCTACACGCTGGCCTTGGCCACCGTCATTCCCATGACCGGGTGGGCAGCGGACCGATTCGGCACCAAGCGGCTCTACATGATCGCGATTGCGTTCTTCACCCTCGGCTCAGTGCTATGCGCGACCGCGTGGGACATCAACGCACTCATCGCCTTCCGCGTGCTCCAAGGCCTCGGCGGCGGCATGCTGATGCCGCTAGGGATGACGATCATGACCAAGGCGGCCGGCCCGCACCGGATGGGCAGGCTCATGGCGATCCTCGGCGTGCCGATGCTGCTCGGCCCGATCCTCGGCCCGGTCCTCGGCGGCTGGCTGATTCAGGTGGCCAGCTGGCACTGGATCTTCCTGATCAATCTGCCGCTCGGGGTGATCGCTCTGGTCTACGCCTGGCGGGCGCTCGCGAAGGACACGCCCAGGCCGTCGGAGTCGTTCGACTTTGTCGGCGTGGCGCTCATGTCGCCGGGGCTCGCGTTGTTCCTGTTCGGCGTGTCGTCGCTGCCCGCCACGGGCGGAGACTTCTCAGCGCCCCGCGTCTGGGTGTCGATGCTCGTCGGGGCCACGCTCATGGGGACGTTCGTCTGGCACTCATTCCGCCCCGAGCATCCACTGCTCGACCTTCGGTTGTTCAGAAACCGCAACCTCAGGGTCTCGATCATCACGATGGCCTTGTTCGCGATCGCGTTCTTCGGTGCCCTGCTTCTGGTGCCGACGTACTTCCAGCAAATACGCGGTGAATCCACCCTCGACGCGGGCCTCCTGATCGCCCCGCAAGGGCTGGGCGCGATGGTCACCATGCCGATAGCCGGGCGGCTGGTCGACAAGTATCCGGTTGGCCGGATCGTGCCGTTCGGCCTGTTGCTGATCATCGTCGGCGTGTTCGGCCTCACCCAGGTCACCGAGGACACGCCCTACTCCTTGCTCATCCCGATGCTCGTAGTGATGGGCCTCGGCATGGGCGCGACGATGATGCCGTTGTTCACGTCGGCTCTCAAGACTCTCGCCGCTCATGCGGTCGCTCGCGGCTCCACCCTGCTGAACATCACGCAGCAGGTCGCCGCCTCGATCGGCGTGGCCACGATGTCAGTGCTGCTGACCAACAACCTCAACAGCTCTCCGGTCATCCCCGGCACCGAGC
>DASXTS010000475.1:0-8352 GCA_036505275.1 Pseudonocardiaceae bacterium | reverse complement strand
TCACCAGCGGCAGGTCGGTGGCGTCCTCCCGTCCGGTGAACCGGTGCTGCTCGGCGGCCAGCGCCGCCTCGGCCTGAACGTCGGTCGGGAAGACGGCGCTGTCTTGCACGGCAGGCAGGTTCAGCTCGGTGCGCACCGCGGCGAAGTCCATGACCGTGGCGTCGGTCGGTGGCCTGCTCGATGGCACGGCCGCGAGCCTAATGGCTCATGTGGGCCAGACCGGCGCGGCGGGTACCGCGGCGACGTGCGGGGGCCTGGCCCGCGGAATCGGGTCGACGCAGGACACCAGCACCTCGTGCTGCTCCGGGTTCTCGATCACCCGGCCGTCCCGGTCCCGGTAGCGCAGCTCGCCGTCGCCGTCGATCTCGACCAGGCAGCCGACCTCGGCGAGCTGCTCCTCGTCCAGGTCGGCGAGCCGTTCCGACCGCGACGGCACCACGCGGTACACCGGCCAGGGCAGGTGGCCGTAGGCCTGCTGCAACTCGAACAGCAGGTGGGCCATCTGCTGCTGCCAGGCCAGCGGCATGGTCTCGGCGAGCGACCGGGGCAGCACGATATAGCTCGGGTCGACACCGTGACGGACGGTGGACAGGTAGTCCCGAAGCGGCGTCGCCGACGCCGGCCGCCCCGCGGGGCGCGGGATCGGGTCGGACGTGTAAACCACTGCACTCTCCCTCTCTTGCACATCACACCCCTGGCCGCACCGCGACCTGGACCAGCTCGCCTTCGTCGAACCGGACCGTCCTGGTATGCACCGGAACCCCGGCCTGCTGTGCCTCGACGATCTGCCCACCACCGAGGTACATGGCGACGTGATGGATGGTTCTGGGATCGGACGGGTCGTAGGCCCAGAACAGCAGGTCGCCGGCGGCCGCATTGGCGATCGGCAGTTTGGCACCGGCGTTGAACTGCTGGCGCGAGACGCGGGGCAGCTGCATGCCGGCCGCCTCGTAGGCCCGCAGCATCAGCCCCGAGCAGTCGAAGGTGTTCGGTCCGGTGGCCCCCCACACGTAGGGCTTACCGAGTTGTGCGAGCGCAAACGTGACAGCGGCGCCGACCACGCCCTCCGGTGGTGGCGGCACGTCGCCGAACGGGCCGGACAGCGGCGTGCAGCCGCTCGGGTTCGCCACCCCGCCGAGCTGCCCGACCAGCGCGGCCGCCAGCGCCTCCCAGGCGTGGTACCGATCGGGGAACGCCGAGCGCTCCACGGCCTGCGCGGCGTCGCCCGGTCGCAGCTGTTCCCAGCCAGGGACATCGAGCAAACCCGCGTTACCGGGCGGGAAGTCCGCTCCGCCGTAGAACGCGTTGATCTCGTACCCGACGTCCTGCAGCTGGACGATGCTGCCCCAGCCCTGCGACGGCCGCATCTGGAAGATCCCGAGCGAGTCGCGGTCACCGTGGTCGAGGTTGCGCAGCCGCGACTCGGTCATGCCGGCCTGCAGCGCCACCTGCCAGGCCCGCGGCGGGAGCTGGCGCTCCTGACCGACCCGGACGATCGCCGCCGCAACCGTGAGCTGCTGCTGGTCCAGCGCCTCCGGCCCCAGTGGTGATCCGGAACCATTGCCTTGACCGAGCGTCGGCAGGCAGGGCATGGCCAGCGCGCGGTTGGAGCCGGAGCTGCCCAGTAGGCCGGCCACCACACCGGTGGCCAGCAGCCCGACCACCGCGAGCAGCGAGACCAGGCCGAGCAGCACCCGCTTCATGGCGTCAGTCCGCGCGGTCGAAGGCCGAGACCCGCCAGCCGGTGTCGGTGGCGATCACCGTGAGCCGCAGCTGCGCGCCGTCCGTGGCAATCTTGACGTCGACCGCGCGGGCGCTGGCGGTGATCACCTCGGCCTTGCCGATGACCGCCGTGGACGGGATGTTGGCCGGGTCCACAGTGCGCAGCTGGGGCAGGAACTCCTCGGTGGTCAGCGGCACGAGCTGTGCGGTCCACTCGTCGTTGGTCATCCCGGCCGGGTGGTTCACCCAGGCCCTGGCCCACGCCTCGGCCACGGCGAGCGCCTCCGGCGCGGGTGCCGCCGGCGACGGCGGCGGCAGGGTGACCCGCGGCACCGCGCTGGTGCTGCTCGGCGCGGGGCCACGCGCCGCACCGGCGCCGGGAACGTTGGCACTCCCGGTCACCACCACGCCGTTGGACAGCGTTACGGCCGGCGCCTGCGGCACCCGGCCGGCCAGTGGGCTCGCCGCCCTCGGCACCACGAAGCCGGTCGCAATGGCGAGCACCGCCAGGCCGAACACGGCGATCATGAGGTGCCGCGGTGAGCGCAATGGCCAGGCCCACAGCTTCCGGTACACCGCGGCACGTCCGCGGTTCGTCCTGATGGGCATCAGCTGCCCCGTGCGACAGATTCGTCGGCGGATTTCGGCGATCGGGGCATCATCATGCGCCCCCGCCGCTCACGGGTGGGCGGACCTCGAGGCCGCGGGACGGCCGGTAGACGACCCACACCTGCCGGCCACCCACGGTTTCCAGCTCGGCCCGCCTCGGCGGCGAGCCGGCCCCGGCGCGGGAGGGCACCAGGACGGGCTCCTCCTCGGCCAGCCGGTCCCAGCTCGGGTCGACCACCGAGGGGGCGTCCACAAGGCGGCTCGGCGGGTTGCTGCCCACCGGCAGCGCGGGCCGCTCGCTGCGTTCGCTGGCCGGGCCGGAGAGCACCGGCGCACCGGTGACCACGACTGTGCCGCCCGTGGCCACCCGGCTCTGCAGGGCCTGCGGGCGCGCGGTCCGGTCCAGCCGCTCGGCCACCGCCGTGACGGTCGGGGTGGCCTCGGGCCGCAGCCTGCGGTCGCCGGCCTCCGGCGGCATCGGCACCTCGGGATCGGTGCCACGCACCTGCGCCCAGAAGTCGTCCTGCGCCGTCGGCACGTACTCCTTGCGCCGGCGCAGCCGGGACAGCACGCCGGGCCCGCTGGACGGCAACGCGCCGCCGACCGTGTTCACCGAGATCTCCATCATCTGCCACATCCGCCGCACCGGCTTGGCGACCAGCAGGAAGACCACGGTGACCACGGTCGCGAGCAGCAGCTGGGCCAGGGGCGGGATGTTGTTGGCCGGGTCGAACAGCTTGATGAGCACGAACGCGTGCAGCCCGGCCAAGGCCGCCACCACGATCACGTTGATGATCACCGCGCCGAGCGCCTTGCCGACGCTGCGCAGCACGTCGTGGTGCACCACGGCGACCAGGCCGACCAGCGGACCGATCAGGATCAGCACCCGCAGCAGCACCTGGGCGAGCAGAATGCAGGCCTTGGCCAGCAGCTGGAACAGCGACAGCGCGAGGCCCTGCCCGGCGGCGAGGAAGCCGGCGCCCATCCGGCTGCCGTCCTTGCCCTGGAAGTAGCCGTAGGTGCTGCCCATCTTGCCCGCCAGGTCCTGGAATGCGGCCTTCTTGGCGTCCGGCGAGCCGGCGTCCTTGCCCTCGGCGACCTCCTGCTTGGTCCAGGCCTGCGCGGCCACCAGGTCGTGGCCGTACTGCACGGCCTGCGGCGCCTGCGCCGAGCCGAACTCCCCGCGCAGCCAGTTGTGGTACACGACGGTGTCGTGCAGCATCGTGGGCAGCTGATCGCGCTGCTCGACGCCGACCTCCTTGAAGAAGCCGGCCTGTACGGCGGAGGTGCCGTCGATCAGGATCTCGTCCAGCAGATGGGTGTAGGTCAGCGGGGTGAGATAGGTCAGCGAGGCGAACCAGATCGCGGCCAGCGCCCACATCGACCGCTTGCTGATGTTCGCCAGGTCACCGCGCCAGATGGAGCGGAACAGCACCACCGCGAGAATGATCGCGATCAGCCCGAACCACGGCGCGTACACGCTGTTGTACAGCGCGATCGAGCCGCTCATCACCAGGTTGTCCAGCGGGTCGAGCAGGCCACCGTCGAGCAGCGCGTAGTGCAGGCCGTTGGTCGCGGCCACCAGGTTCTTGCCGATGTTGAACACCTGGTTGCCGGTCCACGTGTCCACCACCGCGTTCGGGTCGCGCAGCCCGGACGGGCCGCAGCCGAGGTCGTAGGTGTGCCAGACCTGCCCGGCGAAGCCGAACTCGCGGTAGATGCTGGGGTCGGTGCCCTGGTTCAGCGGCGTCGGGTCGAACACGCCGACCATGCCGGAGGCGGGCCGCTCCGGGTTCGGCGCCTCCTTGCAGTCGTCGAACCCCGGCAGCTGGGCCAGCTGACCAGGGGCCGCCAAGGCCGCTGGCGCACCGATCACCGCCTGGGCGCCGATCAGCAACCCGGTGATCAGCAGCGCGAGGCGCCGGAGGTGCCCTCCGGCGCCGTACCGCAGCGGCCCTCTGCTCATGGCGACCTCACGCCGCGTCGTGCGCGCGGCTGGACTTGTCGCCGCCGACCGCCGGCTCCCCGACCGGCGTGGCCTGCCCGGCCGGCGGAGTCTGCCCGACCGGCGTGGCCTGCCCGACCGGCGGAGCCTGCCCGACCGGCGTGGCCTGCCCGGCGGCCGTGGCCGGCCCGACCGGCGTGGCCGGCCCGGCCGGCGCCCTGACCGGCTCCAGCCCGGCCTGCGGTCCCTCCAGACCCTCCGCCATCAGCTCGTCCTGCAGGTCGGCGGTGTGATCGGCGGCGGCCAGCGCGCGGTGCACCCGCTGCGCCTCGTCGCGGGCGGCGTCCGGCGTGGTGTCCAGCGCCTGCACCAGGTGCGCCACGTGCTGGCCGGAGAAGTCGACCCGGATGCGTTCCACCCCGCCGGCGCCGTCGCCGAAGATGAACTGCCGCGGCGCCCGGTCCCGTTCGGTACCCCGGTGCCCGCCCGGGCGGCGTCCCAGTGCCGCGATGACCTGCTCGTACCCGGCGCCGATCGGCACCTTGAGCAGCCGCAGCGCGTCGGCCTGGGCCGGCTCGTCGTCCAGCCGGCCGACGAACACGCTGTCCAGGAGCGTGACGAAGCCCTGGATGCGCAGGAAGTCGGCCGGGATCTGCGACGAGAGCAGCACCCGGACGTTCCACTTGCGGGAGTCGCGGGCGAACCGGTTCATCAGCACCCGGCCGGTTGGCACCTCGGAGAGGAAGAACGCCTCGTCGATCCACACGCCCTTGCGCAGGTCCTTGGGCTTCTCGTAGATCGACCGCTGGGTCAGCCAGGCCGCCAGGTTGAGCAGCTCCACGCCGAGCGACTCGGCGTCGGTCCAGTGCTCCCGGCCGGTTCCGTCCTTGGGCAGGGTCAGCCCGGCCATCGTGAGCACGGTCAGCCGGTCGTCGCGGACGTGCGAGTACGGGTCGGCGTCCCGCTCCGGGATGAGCAGCCCCATCCGCTCGCGCATCTCGTCGAGGAAGTCGGCGACCACCGCGGCGTGCTCGTGGTGCTCGCTGGCGTCCCGGCGCAGCGCCTCGAACACCTGGCCGGGGTGCGCATCGGCGCGCCCGCCGACGGCGCGCACCGCGCGCAGCAGCACGATGCGGGTCTGCGGCAGGCGGGCCACCTCGTAGGGCAGCAGCCCGGTGAGCACGTCCAGCACCAGCCGCCGCCGGGTGGCCGCGACCAGCGCCTTCTCCCGCCGCCACGACCGTTCCGGGTCGTCCTCGTCGAGGAAATGCTGCAGCTGTGGCTCGGGCACCACCCGGTACGGGTTGAGGATGCCGGGCTGGGCGTTGAGCAGGTTGATCGGCCGGGCGTACGGCCGCAGCTCGGGCAGCGAGCACAGCCCGGTCAGTGGCCCGGACGGGTCGAGGATTGTCCAGTGCGCGCCGGCCCGCAGCGTCTTGTACACAATGCCGCCGCCGAGGAAGGACTTGCCGCCGCCCAGGCCGGCGACCATGGCGGTCAGCCCGGAGGCGTCGCGGACCTCCTGGGCCATCCACGGGTCCCAGGCCACCGGGCGGCGGGTGGCGGTGCAGGTCTCGCCGAGCAGCGCGCCGCGCCGGTCACCCACCTCGGCGGTCGCGGTGGGCACCGAGGAGGCCGCCCAGACCACCGAGCCGCGCCGCAGGTAGGCCGAGGAGGACAGCGGCTCGCCGGGGATGAACTCCCGGGCCAACGCGTACTGGGCCTCCGGGTGCTCGATCGCGATCTTCGGCTTGTACAGGTCGAGCAGATGCTGCGCCAGCTTCAGTGCCTCGCGCTGGTCGGCACCTGAGACGGCCAGCCGCCACCAGCTCCGGACCCGCGTCGCCAGCGCGGTGAATCCCGAGGTCATCTCGTCGTCGATCTCGAGCACCCGGGCGGCCTGCCGGGACAGCGACTGCGGCGGCTCCAGCTCGTGCTCGTCGGTGTAGTGCCGCACCTGCGAGCGCACCTTGTTCATCTGCCGCTGCAGCTCGCCGCCGACCTCCTCGGGCCGCCGCACGTAGATCCGCGCCGACCACTCCACCGGCGCCGGCAGCCGGTCCGCGCGCTGCACCCAGGGGTCGTCGATCTCGGGGATCTGCAGCCCGTGCATCAGCCCGACGGTGAGCACCACCACGTGCCGGGTGGTGCCCGCGTTGGAGCCGGTGCGGCCGTGCACGGTGACCGTCGGCGAATACGGTTCCTGCTCGAAGTCGGCCGCGTCGGTGAACGAGGCCAGGTCCTCCGGCTCCCAGCACGCGCCTGGCACCGCGCCGTTCACTCCCGGCAGGTGCCGCGGCGCCGGCAGCCCGAGCGAGCAGGACCGGTGCATCAGCCAGGCCATCTCCTCGGCGGTCACCGGGCGGCCCTCCAGCCCCGCCCCGGCCATCACCACGTCCAGGTGCTCCACCTCGGCGTCCAGCGCCACCAGCTCGGCCTCGACGGCGGCCGGGAAGATCCGCCGCAGCAGCGGCGCGGCCCGCTCCACCGCGCGGTCCATCACATTGCGGGTCTGCACCTGGACGCCCAGGTACACCTCCTTCTCCGCCATCGACCGGCCGAGCAACTGCTGCTGTTCGCCCACCATGTAGTCGTCGAAGGACAGCGCGCCGGAGGTGTCCGGCAGCCGGTTCAGCGCATTGCGCACGTGCGCCTCTGCCCACATCCGGATCGGGTACGGCCGGGTGGTCACCCGCAGGTGCAGCCACCGGCCCTGCAGCTCCGCGTACTGCCCGGCGATGGCCTGGATGAGGTCCTGGCGCTGCGAGTCCGACCGGAACGACCACCGCTGGGGCGCCAGCCGGTACCAGGCGTACACCTCCTGCCCGGTCCTGGTCAGGTGTCCGTCAATGGAGCGAAGCGCAATGCTCGGCGTGTAGCTGGGGGCGGCATGCTCACCCGGTAGCCGGTGCCCGCGCCGGCCGCGCCCGGCCTTGGCGCCACCTGAGGCCCGGCCTATCGACAAGCCGCCGTGCTGACCGTGGTCCACGTCGGGGACGGAGCCCTCGTTCCCGCCGGACATCAGGTCGGCGTTCCCGCCGGACACCAGGTCGGCGTTGGAGCCGGCGACGAGGCCGGCGCTCGAGCCGGGAACCAGGCCGCCGTTCGCGCCGGGGTGTACGCCAGCGACCGGGTCGCCGTTACGGCCAGCGACCGGACCGGCGTTTCCGCCGGGGACCGGGGCCCCCGGGTTGGCGCCGGTGGCCCGGTGGCGGTGCGCTGGCCGGCGGTCACGCCGTCGTCCGAACACGGCGGACCTCCTTACGTCGTCCTGGCCGCCCCGGCCGGCGCCGGGGCCGGTCGCCGCGGATGCGGATGGTCGCCGCGCTGACCGCGCCGCCTCGAACCTGCGGAGAACGACGCGGCGCCGTCAGCTCCCGCAGCCACATCACCGCCACCGCGCCGAGCGGCCGCTCGTGGCTGATCCGCTTGCAGATCATTCTGGTGACAATGATCGTGATGACAACCGCCCACGCGGTGGAGAAGAAGCTGAATCCGAACCCGATCCGTCTTTCGATGAGCAACACAACCAGAAAGGTGACGATCCCGACGCCCCATGCCACGTAGCGTGCCCGCCACGGAAACGTGGCCTTAGGCGGGCCGAGCCATACGGCGTCGACCCGATAGACCTCGTCATCGGTGCGAATTCGCACGCGCGATCACCCGGACAGGAGATTGGCCAGCCAGGTGCCAAGGCTCACGCCAGCTCCCGACACGGCGAGACCGATAATGGCCAACGCCACGAACACGCCACCGAGCCGGCGCATGACGCCCGCGTTGTCGCCCTTGCCGCCGCCCAGCCACAGCAGCAGCAAGGCGACGCTCAGCAGGAGCAGCGGAACCAGGTTGTCCAGAATCCACTGGCGCAGCCCGCCCGTGCCAAGGCCGCCGCCCTGGGCGAGCTGCAATGCGGTCGTGATCATTTCAACACCCGTCTCGGAGGGGACGTCGGGTACAGACGCCGCCCAGTGAAACACGAGCCGTGACAGTCATTAAAGAGCGCCTGCTCAGCTGGCGGTACATCCGCCATCCTCGACACGGTGACCGGCACATCCGATCACACTCCTCCCGTGACG
>DASXTS010000474.1:0-20534 GCA_036505275.1 Pseudonocardiaceae bacterium | reverse complement strand
CGGCCTGCACGGCCTGGAGCACGTCGTCCTCGTAGGCCAGGTAGCGGGGGAACTCGGTGGTCGGCTTCGCGGCCAACCCGGCCAGCTCCTGCTGGGCGCGGCACAGCTCGCGGATGAACGGCTTGGCGGCCTCCAGGCCGGCGGCCACGACCTCCTCAGTCGGCCGCTGCGCGCCACCATTGACCAGGTCGATGACGTTCTCGGTTGCCTCGGCCTCCACCATCATGATGGCCACGTCGTCACCCACCACGCGGCCGGCGACGGCCATGTCGAACACGGCCTCCTCGATCTGGTCGTGGGTGGGGAACGCCACCCACTGTCCGCGGATCAGTGCGACCCGCACGCCGCCGATCGGGCCGGAAAACGGCAGGCCGGCGAGCTGGGTGGACGCCGAGGCGGCGTTGATGGCCAGCACGTCGTACAGGTCCTGGGGGTTGAGGCTCAGCACGGTGATGACGATCTGCACCTCGTTGCGCACGCCGTCGACGAATGACGGACGCAGCGGCCGGTCGATCAGCCGGCAGGTCAGGATCGCATCGGTGGACGGCCGGCCCTCCCGGCGGAAGAACGAGCCGGGGATCCGGCCGGCGGCGTACATCCGCTCCTCGACGTCCACGGTCAGCGGGAAGAAGTCGAAGTGCTCCTTCGGCAGCTTGGACGCCGTCGTCGCGGACAGCAGCATGGTGTCGTCGTCCAGATAGGCGACCACGGCGCCGGCGGCCTGGCGGGCCAGCCGACCGGTCTCGAAGCGGACGGTGCGGGTGCCGAACGCGCCGTTGTCGATCGTGGCGGTCGTCTCGTGCACCTTGATCTCAGTCAATTGGATGTCTCCTCCGGTGTGCCGCAGCTCCCATCGACTGGGGGCACCCGGCGAGGAGGCGGCCGGTCTTCGATCGAAGCACTCGCAACGCTCTGGCGGGCTATGCACGTGTGGCGGTGTCGGGTGCCACTACCGAGGACCGGCGGGCGGGCTGTCCCGTCGGTGGTGCGGCGGTGTTGTTCGGTGTTTGTTGTTCGGTGTGTTTGTTCGGTGTTGTGTTGGGCTTGTGCTGAGGGGGAGCAGCCCAGGCCGCTCCCCCTCGAGGTCTATCGACGCAGTTGCAACCGCTCGATGAGCGAACGGTAGCGCTCGATATCCACGTCCTTGAGGTACTGCAGCAGCCGCCGGCGGCGGCCGACCATGAGCAGCAGGCCGCGGCGGGAGTGGTGATCGTGCTTGTGCTGGCGTAGGTGCTCGGTGAGGTCCCGGATCCGCTTGGTCAGCAGGGCGACCTGGGCCTCTGGCGAGCCGGTGTCACCGTCGTGCACCTGGTACTCGGCGAGAATGGACTTCTTGGTGTCGGCGGACAGCGCCACGTGTGCGGTACTCCTCGATCTACGGTCCGTGTCGACCAGACGGTACCGGCCGCCACGGACCGCAGCCGGACCCAACCAGCAAGGTTACCAGGAGGCCAGCGCCACCCGGTGCACGGTGGTGTACCCCGCGCCGAGCCCGCTGCGCACCAGGCTCACCTGCGACACGGTCCACGCTGGGCCGCGGTAGCCGGCCAACTGCTCGGCCAACCGCCGGCGAGGACGGTGCTGCCGCCAGCGGGCCACCGTGACATGCGGCCGGAACGTCTCGCCGGCGCCGGCGGCCGCGGCCAGCGCATCCAGGGCGGCCCCGTCCCTGGGCGTCGCCCCCTCGACGCCGACCCAGAGCACCCCGCCGAACGTGCCGGCGCCGGCCAGCCGAAGTTCCGGCGCGGCGAGCCCGGCCACCTGCTCGTCCAGGTGTTCCGCCCGCTCCTGCGGGCTCGCGTCGTTGCCGTAGAACGCCAGGGTGAGGTGCCACTTCTCGGGCGGCACCGGCCGCGCACCCGCCGGCAGCTCCACCCGGCCCACGGCCGTGGCCAGGTGCGCCAGAGCCGTCTCGGAGGGCCACACCGCGCTGAACAACCGCACCGCATGCGCCCGCTACGACTCGGCCGCGGCCCTGCGCAGCAGGCCGGCCACCGAGGGGAACCGGCCGTCCAGTGCCTCGGCGGCCCCGACCAGCTCATCGCGGCCGACCACCCGGCGCAGCGCGACCAGTGCGCTCTCCTCGGCGTCGCCCTCGGCCACCGGAATGCTGCCGTGCGGAATGCTGCCGTGGCTCACGGTCGGTCGCGAGTCGCGCACCTCCTCCAGCGCGCGGCGGATGGCCGCCCGGTCACCGGAGGCCACGTCCGGCGTGAGCACCCGGCGTTCCAACATGACCATGCGGGCCAGCACGGCCGGGTTGCCGATCTTGGCACGGCGCCCGCTCATGAGCTGGCTGAGCATCGGCGGGCTGACCCCCAGCACGTCGGCCAGCTGCGCCTGCGACACCGCGAAGGCGACCACCAGGCGGCGCACCCGGTCACCGAGCGGCTCGCCGTACCACTGCCGCTGCAGGGCCACATTGCGCTGGACGTGGCCGATACCCGGCGGCTGGCCTTGCACGGGTCCCCCTCCTCCTCATGGGGCGGTTTCGTCGCCGGCCAGCAGCCGCCGGGTGTCGGCCACGTCGTCGGCGATCTGGGCCCGCAGCTCGTTGATGGTGGCGAACCGCTCCATGTCCCGCAGCCGAGCGACGAAGTCGAGCCCGACGTTCTCCCCGTAGTAGTCGGCGTCCTGATCCAGCACGTAGGCCTCCACCGTGCGCTCCCGGCCGGAGAACGTCGGGTTGCTGCCCACCGACACGGCCGCCGGCAGCAGCCGGCCGCGGTGCACGAACCGGCACACGTACACGCCATCGGCCGGCACCGCCGCGTACCGGGCGATGGACAGGTTGGCCGTCGGGTAGCCGAGTTCCCGCCCGCGCCGGTCGCCGCGGACCACGATGCCCTCCAACCGGTGCGGGCGGCCCAGCGCGTCGGCCGCGCCGGTGACGTCGCCGGCGTCGATACACGCCCTGATGTAGGTCGACGAGTAGGTCAGCGAGTCGTCGGTGACCAGCGCGAACCCATCGGCGATGAAGCCGAACCGGCTGCCGAGGTGGCGCAGCAGCTCGACGTTGCCGGCGGCCTTGTGGCCGAACGTGAAGTTCTCCCCCACCACCACAGCGGCCACATGCAGCCGGTCGACCAGGATCTCGTGCACGAACTCGTCGGCCTGCATCCTGGATAGCTCCGCGGTGAACGGCAGCACGCAGAACACGTCAATGCCGAGCTCCTCGATCAGCTCCGCCCGGCGGCGCAGCGAGGTGAGCTGGGCCGGGTGGCTGCCCGGCCGCACCACCTCCGCCGGATGCGGGTCGAACGTCATGAGCACCGACGGCACGCCGCGCTTGTTCGCCAGCTCGACGGCCCTGCCGATCAGCGCCTGGTGACCGCGGTGCACGCCGTCGAACACGCCGATGGTGAGCACGCACCGCCCCCACCCGCCCGGGATCGGCTCGAGCCCTCGCCAGCGCTGCATGGCCGCAACCCTACGGGTGCCCTCGTGCGCGCTATTGCGTGCCAGGGCACTGTCAGGTACTCACGACCCACCGGCGGCCGGCCGCAGCACGACCACGGCGCGGGCGGCGCCATCGCGTTCGGCCACCAGACCCACCGCGCGACCGTCGGGGCCGAACACGCCAAGGGTGCCGGCGACCCCGGCCGGTGGCAGGGGGCGGCCGTGCGAGAGGTCGCGCGCCGCGGCGGCGTCCACGTCGCGGCGGGGAAACGCCGCAGCGACCGCCTCGTCCAGCGTGAGCGACACCCGTGGCAGGGCCTCCAGCTCGGCGAGCGTCCCAGCTCGGTCCAGCCCGAACGGCCCGACGCGGGTGCGGCGCAGCGCGGTGAGGTGGCCGCCCACCCGCAGCGCCGCGCCCAGGTCGCGGGCCAGTGCCCGGACGTAGGTGCCGGTGGAGCACTCCACCAGCACGTCCAGGTCGGTCACGCCGTCCCCGCGGCGCAGGTCGAGCAGGTCGAAACGGGACACCGTGACCGGGCGAGCGGCCAGGGCCACCGGCTCGCCGCCGCGGGCCAGGGCGTACGCGCGCCGGCCGCCCACCTTGATCGCGCTCACGGTGCTGGGCACCTGCTCGATGCGGCCGGTGAGGCCGGCCATACCGGCCTCGATGGCGGCCCGCTCAACCGCGCTGGCGTCCAGGTCAGAACCGCCGGCGTCCAGGTCAGAACCGCCGGCGTCCAGGTCGGAGCCGCCGGTGTGCAGGTCGGAACCGCCGGCGCGCTCGCGGCGCAGCGGCTCGCCCTCGGCGTCGTCGGTGGTGGTCGACACGCCCAAGCGGATGGTGGCCAGGTATGCCTTGTCGTCCAGCGCGAGGTGGCCGAGCAGCTTGGTGGCCCGGCCGACGCCCAGCACCAGCACCCCGGTGGCCATCGGGTCCAGCGTGCCGGCATGCCCGACGGCTCGGGTGGCCAGGATCCGGCGGACCCTGGCCACCACGTCGTGCGAGGTCAGCCCGGCCGGTTTGTCCATGATCAGCAGTCCGGGCTCGACAATGCCGCCGGCGGCCACGGCCTAGTACACGCCGGCGGCGAGTTTGCGGTGGTCCCAGGTGGCCGGCGGGGCGGCCGGCACGAACTCGAGGCCGACCCGCTTGGCGGCCTGCTTGCGAACCATGGTCATCACCTCGGCGGTCAGCCCGCCGTGGTGACGCTGGAATATCTCGGCGCCGAGGTCCTCCAGGTCCTCGGTGGCGCGGTGCAGGGTCACGGTGGTGCGCAGCAGCACGCCGCGCAGCTGGTCGTAGCTCTCGCCGGCCTCGGCCTGCAGGCTGGCGCGCGGGTCGCGCTCCAGGTTGCGCACCTTCTGCGAGGCGGCGTAGGTCCAGGCCCAGACGCGGCCACCGCGCAGCACGTGCCACAGCGGCGCCAGGTGCGGCCAGCCGTCGGGGCCGAGACTGGCGCAGATGATCGTGCGCTGCTCGGCGAGGAAGGCCTGCACCTCGTCGTCGGTCATCTCGATCTGGACCCGGCGGGACACGGGCGGCAGCCTACCCGCGGACCGCCCCGGTGACCGCCCACCGGTCGCCGCGGGCGCGCAGCACCACGAATGCGAGCCGCACCAGAATGAACGCGGCCAACCCTGCCCAAATGCCGAGCAGCCCCCAGCCGAGCAGCAGAGCCGCCCAGATCAGCGGCAGGAAGCCGACGACGGCGGCGACCACGGTCGCGGTGCGCAGGTAGCCGGCGTCGCCGGCGCCGAGCAGCACGCCGTCGAGGGCGAAGACCACACCGGCCACCGGCTGCAGCCCCGCGAAGATCCACCAGGCGTACGGGATCTGCCCGAGCACGCTGGCGTCGCTGGTGAAGGCGCGCGGCAGCACCGGCTCGGCCGCGGCGAACAGCACGCCGAGGGCGAGGCCGAGCCACAGGCCGTACCGGGTGACCCTGGTGGCCACCGCCCTGGCGGCGCGGGCGTCGCCGGCCCCGAGCGCGGCGCCGACCAGCGACTGCGCCGCGATCGCCAACGAATCCAGCACCAGGGCGAGGAACACCCAGAGCTGCAGCACGATCTGATGCGCGGCGGCCGCCGCGGCGGAGGTCCTGGCCGCCACCGACGCGGCGGACAGGAAGCACACCTGGAACGCCAGGCTGCGCACCAGAAGGTCCCGGCCGAGCCGGAGCTGCTGGCGCATCACCGACCAGCGCGGCCGCAGCGGCACCCGCTCCTGGTGCAGCGCGTGGGCGAACAGCGCCGCCGAGACCAGCTGGGCGGCCACATTGGCCAGCGCGGAGCCGGCCAGGCCGAGCCGCGGCGCCGGGCCGACGCCGTACACCAGCACCGGGCAGAGCAGTGCGGACAGCCCGTTGCCGGCAAGCACGTAGCGCAGCGGCCGCACGGTGTCCTGTACTCCCCGCAGCCAGCCGTTGCCGGCCAGCGCCACCAGCACGAACGGCACTCCGAACAGGGCAATGCGCAGCCAGGTCAGGGCGGCATCCGCGATCGGGCCGTCGCCGGCCAGGGCGGTCACGATCGGCCGCGCGGCGAGCTGGCCGACGGCCAGGAACGCGCCGCCGAGCAGCAGCGCCAACCAGGTGGCCTGCACACCCTCGGCCACCGCCTCGGCGCGCCGGCCGGCGCCATGCAGCCGCGCGGTGCGCGCCGTCGTGCCGTACGAAAGGAAGATCAGTTGGGTGGGCGCCTGGTAGAGCACGACGCCGGCGACGGCCAGGCCGGCCAGCGGCACGGCGCCAAGATGTCCAACAACGGCGGTGTCCACCAGCAGGTACAGCGGCTCGGCGGCCAGCACCACGAGCGCGGGCAGCGCGAGCCGTAGCACCGCGCGGGCGGATACCGCGGTCGAGGTCGCCATGCCCCCGACGTTAGCCGTCAGATCAGCGGCGCCCCGATTAATGGGGCACAGTCCAGCGCGCTGCGCAGGGCGTCGAGCACCTCGTCCTCGGTGCCGACGGCGGTGAATCCCGCGGCCAGCCGGTGGCCGCCGCCGCCCAGGAAGGTGGCCGCGGTGCCGACGTCGAGGTGCTGCTTGGCGCGCAGCGAGGCCGACCAGCGGTCCGGGCCGACCTCCTTGAGCACCGCAGCCACCTCCGCCTCGGCCGCCGTGCGCACCAGGTCGATGACGCTTTCCACCTCTTCGGTGCGTAGCCCCTCGGCATCGCACAGCCGCACTGTGGTGTGCACCATGCCAAGGCCGCGCGCCGCGCTCGGCTCCAGCCTGGCCCGCCGCAGCACCGAGGCGAGCATGCCGAGCCAGCCGAACGGGTGGGTGTCCAGCAGCGCCCTGGCCTCAGCCTCCGGCTGCACCCCGGACGCGAGCAGCCGCGCGGCCAGCAGGTGGGTCTCCGGGCTGGCCGTGCGGAAGCATCGGGTGTCGGTGACCAGGCCGGCGTACAGGCACCTGGCGAGGTGGTAGTCCAGCTGGACGCCGAGCTCGTCGAGCAGCCGCACCACCAGCACGGCGGTCGCCTCGGCGCTCTCGTCCACCAGGTGGTGGGTACCGAAGCGGGTATTGGACGCGTGATGGTCGATGACCAGCACCCGGCGCGCGGTACGCACCCGGCTGGCGAGCCGGCCAAGCCGGGCCGCGCTGCCGGCGTCCAGGGTGACCAGCAGCTCCGGGGCCGCCGGCACCGCGTCGGCCGGCACCAGCAGCCCGGCGACGTCCAGGTCGGACAGCGACTCCGGCGCGGTGTCCGGCTCGCCGAAGGACACCCGCACGGTGGCGCCGCGGCGGTGTAGCGCCAGGCCGAGCGCCAGCGCCGAACCGAGCGCGTCTGCGTCCGGGTTGACATGCCCGAGCAAGGTGACGTCCTGGGCGTCCCGCAGCAGCGCGGCGGCTGTTGCCAGCTCGCCGGCGAGGGCCGCTGGCCCGCTCACCGTTCTCACGATCGTTAAGACTTCCTCATATCCGCCGCGCCGGCCACCCCGCGAACCGGTCATTCAGACGGGTCACGCTCGGTGGCATCCTCGTTACGGGGCGGCCGGTACGGGTCGGGGTCGCCGGCCGGGTGCGCGCCGGCCGCCAGCCTGGCCACCTCGGCGTCCTGCTCGTGGGCCCTGGCCAGCACGTCCTCGAGGTGCCGCGCGGTGTCCGGCACGGCGTCCGGCACGAAGGTCAACGTGGGGGTGAACCTCACTCCGGTACCGGCCCCCACGAGCGAGCGCAGCACCCCGGTGGCGCTGGCCAGGGCGGCCGCCGCGGCGCTGCGCTGGGTGTCGTCGCCGAGCACGGTGTAGTAGACCGTGGCGTCGTGCAGATCACCTGTGACCTTGG
The DNA here is from genome assembly GCA_036505275.1 of Pseudonocardiaceae bacterium. Lineage (GTDB taxonomy): Bacteria > Actinomycetota > Actinomycetes > Mycobacteriales > Pseudonocardiaceae > DASXTS01. The sequence continues at coordinate 12,844 of DASXTS010000474.1, read as the reverse complement.
TATCGGTCACCGTGACCATGTTCAACCTGGGGTCCTTCACCTCGTGCTCGATAGCCGTCGCCACGATGTGCGAAATCCGCTTGGCCAGCCTCCTGGCGCGGGCGTGGTCAGCCACGGCGGTCGCCTCCTTCGTTCCTTCGTCCGTCAGTCCTCCGGGCCGAGAAACCGCGTCCTGGCCGATAGCAGCTCCAGCTCCGGCCGCGCGGCTACCAGCCGCTCGCACGCCGCGAGCAGATGGGTCACGTGCCCGGCATCGGCCGCCACCGCGGATACCCCGATGAGTGCCCTGCGATGCAGCTCGAGATGGCCGGCCTCGGCGGCGGCCACCTCGAAGCGACGGCGCAGCTCGGCGATCACCGGCCGGAGCACCGACCGCTTCTGCTTGAGCGAGTGGACGTCGCCGAGCAGCACGTCCAACTCGAGCACACCTGCGTACATGATTTGCGGTTGCTGCCCTTGGGTGGGGCCGGACGGTTGCCCGGCCCCACGGTCGGGCGGTCAGTCGCGGGGCTTCTCGCGCATCTCGTACGTCTCGACCACGTCGCCGACCTTGAGGTCGGAGTAGTTGCCGAGCGTGAGACCGCACTCGAAGCCCTCGCGGACCTCGGTGACGTCGTCCTTGAACCGGCGCAGCGTGGAGATCGGCAGGTTCTCCGCGACCACCCTGCTGTCCCGCAGCAGGCGGGCCCTGGCGTTGCGGCGGATCTCGCCGGACACCACGAGGCAACCGGCGATCGTGCCGACCTTGGAGGACTTGAACACCTCGCGGACCTCGGCCCGGCCGAGCTGTACCTCCTCGTAGATCGGCTTGAGCATGCCGCGCAGGGCCTGCTCGATCTCGTCGATGGCCTGGTAGATCACCGAGTAGTAGCGGATGTCGATGCCCTCGCGGTTGGCCAGTTCGGTGGCCTTGCCCTCGGCCCGGACGTTGAAGCCGAGCACGATGACATTGTCCGCGATGGCGAGGTTGATGTCGCCCTCGGTGATGCTGCCGACCCCGCGGTGGATCACCCGCAGCTCGACCTCGTCGCCCACGTCGATCTTCAGGAGCGCGTCCTCCAGCGCCTCGACGGTGCCGGAGTTGTCACCCTTGATGATCAGGTTGAGCTGGTTGGTCTCCTGCAGTGCCTTGTCCAGGTCCTCCAGGCTGATCCGCTTGCGGCGGGAGGCCAGTTCGGCGTTGCGCTCGCGGGCCCGCCGGCGGTCGGCGATCTGCCGGGCCACCCGGTCCTCGTCAACGACGAGGAAGGTGTCGCCGGCGCCCGGCACCGAGGTGAAGCCGATCACCTGCACCGGTCGCGCCGGATACGCCTGCTCGACGTCCTCGCCGAACTCGTCGAGCATCCGCCGGACCCTGCCGTAGGCATCGCCGGCTACGACCGAGTCGCCGACGTGCAGCGTGCCGCGCTGCACGAGCACGGTGGCCACCGGACCGCGGCCGCGGTCCAGGTGCGACTCGATCACCACGCCCTGGGCCTCCATGCTCGGGTTGGCCCGCAGATCCAGGGTGGCGTCCGCGGTGAGCAGGATCGCCTCCAGCAGCGCGTCGATGTTGGTGCCCTGCTTGGCGGAGATGTCGACGAACATGGTGTCGCCGCCGTACTCCTCGGCGATCAGCCCGTACTCGGTGAGCTGCTGGCGGATCTTCTGCGGGTTCGCGCCCGGCTTGTCGATCTTGTTGACCGCCACCACGATCGGCACGTTGGCCGCCTGCGCGTGGTTGATCGCCTCGACGGTCTGCGGCATCACGCCGTCGTCGGCGGCGACCACCAGCACCGCGATGTCGGTGGACTTCGCACCCCGTGCCCGCATCGCGGTGAACGCCTCGTGACCAGGAGTGTCGATGAAGGTGATCAGCCGCTCGTTGCCCTCCAGCTCGGTGGCCACCTGATAGGCGCCGATGTGCTGGGTGATGCCGCCGGCCTCGCTCTCGATCACGTTGGTGCGCCGGATGGTGTCCAGCAGCCGGGTCTTGCCGTGGTCGACGTGACCCATCACGGTCACTACCGGCGGCCGGACGACCAGGTCCTCCTCGCCGCCGGCGTCCTCGCCGTAGCTGATAGCGAAGGACTCCAGCAGCTCGCGGTCCTCGTCCTCGGGGCTGACCACCTGGACCTGGTAGTTCATCTCCTGGCCGAGCAGCTCGAGCACGTCGTCGGACACCGACTGGGTTGCCGTGACCATTTCGCCGAGGTGGAACAGCGCCTGTACCAGCGACGCCGGGTTGGCGTTGATCTTCTCGGCGAAGTCGGTCAGCGAGGCACCCCGCGGCAGCCGGATGACCTCGCCGGTGCCGTGCGGCAGCCGGACGCCACCGACCGAGGGCGCCTGCATGTTGTCGAACTCCTGGCGCTTCTGCCGCTTGGACTTGCGGCCGCGCTTGGCCGGGCCCCCTGGCCGGCCGAACGCGCCGGCCGCGCCGCCGCGGCCACCACGGCCACCACCGCCGGGGCCGCCACCGCCGGGACGCCCCGGCGCGCCGCCGCCGGGTGCGCCGGCGCCGCCGCCACCGGGCCGGAAGCCGCCGCCGCCACCGCCGGCGCCGCCGCGCTGGAAACCACCACCGGGGCCACCCTGCCCGCCGCGCTGGAAACCACCGCCGGGGCCGCCACCGGGGCCGCCGCGCTGGAAACCGCCACCGGGGCCGCCCTGGCCGCCGGGCCTACCGCCGGCGCGCCGGTCGCCAGGTGTGGCACCTGGGCCGCCGGGGCCACCCTGCCGACCGGGCCGGGTGGGCATCGAGCTCGGGTTGGGCCGCGGCGGCATCATGCCGGGGTTGGGCCGTGGGCCACCGGCGCCCGCCGGGCCGCCAGGGCGGCTGCCGGCCGGCCGGGGCGGCATGGCCGCCGGGCTGCCGGGGCTCGCCGGGCCGGCGGGGCCGCTCGGCCGCGGGGTGCTCGGCCGGGCCGCGGGTGCGCCGCTGCCGACGCCGAAGGGGTTGTTGCCCGGCCGCGGGGCACGCGGGCCGGGCTTGGGCGCGCCGGGACGGGCCGGCGCCTGACCACCGGCCTGCGCGGCCGGCGGAGTCTGGACAGCCGGCGGAGCCTGGGCGGCCGGAGCCTGAGCGGCCGGAGCCTGGGCGGCCGGAGCCTGGGCCGCCAGCGGGAGCTGGGCTGCTGGCGGGGTCTGAACTCCTGGCGGGGTCTGGGCTGCCGGCCGGGTCTGGGCTGCCGGCCGGGTCTGAGCTGGCGGCCGGGTCTGAGTTGGCGGCCGCTGCGCGGCCGGGGCTGCCTTGGCGGCCGGTTCCTGCGCCGGCGCGCGGTCGACCCGGCGTGCCGGTTCGGCGGCCGGCCTGGTCGGAGCGGGCGCGACGCCGCCGCTCGGGGTGGGCGCCACCCGCTCGGCCGGGGCCGCGGGCGCCTTGGCCGCCGGTCGCACACCGGGCGCGGCGGTTGGGGACGGTCCCCGCTGCGCCGGCACTGCCCTCGGCGGCGCCGGGGACGGCGCCGCCGGCCGGGGCGGCGCGGTGGCCGCACCGCTCGGACCGGCGGCCGGGAGGGTCGAGGTCCTGCCGGCCGTGCCGTCAACCGTGCCGGCGGCCGGGCCGCGAGCCGTGCCATCGGCCGTGCCGGTAACCGCGCCGCCGGCCCTGCTGCCAGCGGGCCCGCCTGCCGCGCCGCCAGCCGTGCGACCGGCTGTGCCGCCAGCTGCGCTACCAGCTGTGCGAGCAGCCGTGCCATCGACGGCAATGGGCTGGGCCGCCGTCTCCGCCGGCCCCGGGCGGCGCGCGCCAGCCTTCGGCCGGCCGTCGGCCGCGTCTTCCTTGGGGAATGATTCCCGCACCTTGCGGGCCACCGGCGCCTCGATCGTCGAGGACGCCGACTTCACGAACTCGCCAAGATCCTTGAGCTTGGCGAGCACCTCTTTGCTGCTGACACCGAGCTCCTTGGCGAGCTCGTGCACGCGGGCCTTGCCTGCCACTGTTCTCCTCACTGGTGAGGCCGGGCGGCAGACCCGCTCGACCCCGACTTACCGTCGCACGTTCATGGCTTACAGCTTCACGGCTGGTTCATGACGGGTCGACCTGCTTCCTACGGTTGGCTAGCGCGGGCGTGCCGCGCCGATTACGGACTGTTCCGCGAGGTGAGTGTGCACCGGGGCGGTGTCGAGCGGACCCTGGACGCGCAACGCCCGAAGAAACGCCCGGCGACGCTCGGCGGTACGCAGGCATTCCGGATCGGGATGCAACCACGCGCCCCGTCCCGGAAGCCGGCGCCGCGGGTCGGGGACCAAGGCCCCCTCGACCGCTACCACGCGTAGCAATCCGGTGGCCGGCGCCCTGACACGGCAACCCACGCACGAACGCAGCGGGCCTTCCTGCAGATGATCCGGCTGCGGCCGTGCGTGGACCGCCCCACGACGACGGGCCATGGTAAGTCTAACGCCTTCCGGATCAGTCGGAGGAGCCGGATGCCGACGTTCTGGCACCGGTTGCGCCGGGAATCGGACCGGCCGCGACGACCGGGTCGGCGTCGCTGCGGATGTCGATGCGCCAGCCGGTCAACCGGGCGGCCAGCCGGGCATTCTGGCCCTCCTTGCCGATGGCCAGCGAGAGCTGGAAGTCCGGCACGACGACCCGGGCAGTCTTCGCCTTGGCGTCGACGACCTGTACGGCTATAACTTTCGCCGGCGAAAGGGCATTCCCGACGAACGTGGCCGGCTCGTCCGAGTAGTCCACGATGTCGATCTTCTCGCCGTGCAGCTCGCTCATCACATTGCGGACCCGTGCGCCCATCGGCCCGATGCACGCCCCCTTGGCGTTCACCCCGGGGACCGTGGACCGCACCGCGATCTTGGAGCGGTGTCCGGCCTCGCGGGCCACCGCGGGGATCTCCACGGTGCCGTCGGCTATCTCGGGCACCTCCAGCGCGAACAGCCGCCGCACCAGGTTCGGGTGGGTGCGGGACAGCGTGATCTGGGTGCCCCGCATGCTGCGGGCCACTCCCACCACGTAGCACTTGATCCGCTCGCCGTGCCGGTAGTCCTCGCCGGGCACCTGCTCGGCCGGTGGGATCACGCCCTCGACGTCGCCGACCTGCACCACGACCACGCCCCGGGAGTTGGCCCGCGCGTCCCGCTGCACGACGCCGGCCACGATCTCGCCTTCCTTGGCGGAGAACTCGCCGAAGGTCCGCTCGTGCTCGGCGTCCCGCAGCCGCTGCAGGATCACCTGGCGCGCGGTGGTCGCCGCGATCCGGCCGAAGCCCTCCGGGGTGTCGTCCCATTCCTCCAGCACGTTGCCCTCGGCGTCCAGCTCGCGGGCCAGCACGCGAACGACGCCGGTCTTGCGGTCGATGTCCACCCTGGCGTCCGGGTGATGGCCTTCGGTGTGTTTGTAGGCGGTGAGCAGCGCCGTCTCGATCGCTTCGAGCACCGTCTCGAATGGGATGTCCTTGTCCCGCTCGATCGCCCGCAACGCGGCGATGTCGACGTTCACGGCGGTTCCTCCCTGGGCGTCAACGCGGCGATCTCGGCGGCTGGCGGCTCGGCGAACTCCACCTGGACAACCGCTCGCTCGATATCCGTGAACTCGACGCGCCGGGGCGTGCCGTCCACCAGCAACGTCACACCATCCTGGTCGGCGTGGCCGACCCGGCCGAGCAGCTCGGCGCCGCTTGCCGTCCAGGCTTTCACCAACCGCAGGTGGGCGCGCCACCAGTGCCGCGGCCTGGTCAGCGGGCGGTCCACACCGGGCGAACTGACCTCGAGGGTGTACGCGCCACCGAGCAGGTCGTCCGCACCATCGAGGGCGGCCGACACCGCACGGCTGACGTCGGCCACGGCGTCCAGGTCGAGCGCCGCGCCGTCCGGGGTGTCCACGACCACCCGCACCAACCGCCGGCGCCCGGCCGGGATGACATCCAGCTCCTCCAGCTCGAGCCCGGTGTCCCGCACGGCGCCGGCCACCGTCGACTCGATCTTTTCGGCGAGCTGCGCGCTGGACACCCTGCGCTCCCTTGTCCTGTTGTGCCGGCCGGTGGTCCGGGCCGCCGGTGGACTGCACCGACGACGCCGCGACCGGTGCCCCGCCGGGCGGCAGGCGCACACCGATCGCGATGACCCAGCGTATCGCGCCATCGGCCGGTCAGGTCCCGTCGACGACCATCCGTGGCCTGGCAGGATGACCGGAATGAGCCGGCAGCCCCGCCCCACCCGGCGCCAGGTGCTTGCCGGTTCGGTGCTGTGCTCGGCCGGGCTGGCCGGAGCATGCACCTCGGGTCCGCCTGAGCCGCTCGCTCCCGACCCGCTGCATGCCCTGGTCAGCACCGCCCTGGCAGACGCGGCGCTGGCAGACGCGGTGGCCGCCGCCCATCCCCCGCTGGCACCCGCGGCGAACGCCCTCGCCGCCGACCGGCGGGCGCACGCCGACGCGCTGCGGGCCGAGGTGCTACGCGCCACTCCCGCGCCGTCCCCGTCATCGTCGGCCACGGCGTCAGCGACCGGAGCGTCACCCGATCGAGCGACGGCCGCCGCGGCTCTGGCCGAGGCGACCATGGCGGCCCAAGCGCAGGCCACGGGGCTCGTGACGGCCCTGCCCAGGTACCGGGCCGGGCTGGTCGCCTCGGTGGCGGCCTGCTGCGCCAGCCACCTGGCGGTGCTCGGGTGACCTCGCCGGCCTCTCCTGCCCCGTCGCCGGCCGCGGAGCCGGACACCATCGACGCCGTGCAGCGTGCGCTGACCACAGAGCACGCGGTGGTGTGGGCGCTGCAGCTGGTCACCGCGTTCCTGCCGGCGGATCTTGGCGCGCCGCTGGCGGAGGCGACAACCACGCACCGGGCCAGGCGGGACACCGTGGGCCGGCTGCTGCGCGACCGCGGCGCGGTGCCGGTCACCCAGGAGCCGGCGTACACGTCGCCGAACCCGGTAACCGATCAGGCGTCCGCGCTGGCCCTGCTGGTCACCGCGGAGTCCGACGCCGCGGCTGTGTGGCGCTCCGTGGTCGAACGGACCGACGACACCGCGGTGCGGGCGCTCGCCCTGGACAGCCTCGTCGACGCCGCGGTGCGGGCCACCCGGTGGCGCCGGGCGGCCGGCGCGGGGCGGCTCACCGTGCCGTTTCCCGGCGCGCCGTGAGCTGGCTTTCCTGGCAGCTGATTCGGCACCCGATTCGGCAGCTACTTGGGCAGTTCCAGCGCGGCCCTGCTGATCTTGTCGAGCAGGCTCTCGTCGTGCGCCGCGCGGTCGGCGAAGTCCGCCTCGGCGATCACCACGGTGGTGCCGTTTCGGGCCGAGGCGTACCCGGCATCGGTCAGCGAGTCCGGTCCGCCGGGCACCCGGACCCCGACCCGCAGCAGGTCGCTCACATTGCCGGTGCCGTTGGTGTCGGCCAGCTTCCGCAGGTCGGTCGCGGCCTGCTCGGTTGGCATCTGCACCACGGACACCGAGGCGACGATGAGCCGGCCGTCCACCGTCGTGCCGAACAGCCTGCGGTCCAGCCTGGTGCACGGCGCGCCGCGGAAGAACTCGGCCACCTTGCCGTAGGCGTTGGCCGCGCAGTCGGTGTCGGAACGGGCCGCGTGCTGCGTGAACTGGTACCCGCCGGCCGCCGTGATCGGCGTGCTGGTTGGTGCCACCGAGCTCGACGCACCCTGCCGGGTTGGCTGGTTCGACCTGCCGGGCGACGAGGTGAGGGCCCAGATGCCGGCCGCGGCGAGCAGCAGCACCCCGGCGCCGACCGCCATGACCAGCCGGATCCCTTGTCGACCCGCGCGGCGCCGGGGCCGGACCGGCGGCATTGGCCGGTACGGCGGCGGCGCGGCGCCCGGGGAGCTGAGACCGCCTGCCCCGGCGTAAAGGTCCGAGCCGGCGACCGGTCCGTACTGGTCGGCGCCGCCGGGTGCGAGCAGCGGCATGCCGTACAACTCGGGGCCGCCCGGCGTCACCTGCGGCTGCTCAGCGCGCCGCGATGACTCGGTCTGCTCGTGCCCGGTCTGCTCGTGCCCGGTCTGCTGCGGGGCGAGCAGGTCGAGCAGCGGGAGGCCGGCGGTCAGGTGCTCCTGGTCGGCCTGCGGTGGCACTGCCGGCAGCGGCGCCGTGGTCTCGGCCGGGGTCTCCGGCGGGGTCCGAGCGGTCGGCTCGGCGCCGCGCCCGGAGGCCGGCCACGTGGCCGGCTCGGCCCTCGGTTCGGCCGTCGGCTCGGCCGTCCGCGCGATCGTGGGATCGGCGGTCGGATCGGCCGTCGGCCCGGCCGTCGGATCGGCCGTCGGATCGGTCGTCGGCCCGGCCGTCGGCTCGCCGGGGCGCGGCCGACCGCCCTCCGGCGGCTGCAGACCGTGCGACACAGCGGCCACCGTAGCCTTCGGCACCGCGCCGCGCCGGGCGGTGGCGGACAATCCCGGCCGGATCACACCATGGGGCCTCGCGTACGTTCTGCTGACGTGCGCAGCGTGCTGATCGAGGTGCGGACGGGGTTGCGCGAGGCGGTTCATGACCTGACCGCCGAATGCGAGCGCTTCGTGTCGGCATCAGGCGCCGTGGACGGGCTGCTACACGTCTGGGTGCCGCACGCCACCGCGGGCCTGGCCGTGATCGAGACCGGCGCCGGCAGCGAGGCCGATCTGTTGACCGCGCTGCACCACCTGCTCCCGGCGGACGACCGGTGGCGGCACCGGCACGGCTCCCGCGGGCACGGCCGCGACCACCTGCTGCCCGCCGTGATCTCCCCGTCGCTCAGCGTGCCGGTGCTGTCCGGGCGGATGGCCCTCGGCACCTGGCAGTCGGTGTGCCTCGTCGACACCAATGTCGACAACCCCGGCCGCCAGGTCCGCCTCAGCTTCCTCCCCGCCCCCTGACCCCTCCCGGCGTGTCCGCGCGTACGTACACGTGAGTCGGTCGTTCTGGCACATTGCGATGTGCCAGAGATGCCCGACTCATGTGTGTCGACGCGCGGACACGCCGGGAGCAGCGGGGCCTACGGCTGGTCCTCGGTGGGCCAGGCCGGGGACGGCAGGGGTGACGTCTGATCGGCCGAGGACGGCGGGGGTGGGGTCGGCGGGAGCAGGAGCTCGGTGACCGGTCCGTCGGACGACTGATCGGCGGCCGCCAGCCACGGGGCGAGCTCGGCCTGCACGGTCGGCAGATCGGGCCGCAGCGCGGGGTCCGGGTGCAGCGCCCGCTGGAGGAGCTCCCGATGCGCCGACCGCACCGGTACCTGGTTGCACGGCTCGCCCTGGGCTGCGGCGAGCATGGCCGCGATCGCGCCGTCGCGGTGTCCCCGCGGCGGGCGGGCGGCCAGCGCGAAGCTGACCGTGGCGGCGAGCTGCCAGGCGTCCGCGGCCGGGCTGGCCGGCTTGCCGGCGGCCACCTCGGGCGCCATGTAGTCGGGCGTCCCGAGCACCATCCCCGCCGCAGTAAGGGTGACGTCGCCGGTGGCCCTGGCGATCCCGAAGTCGATCAAGTGCGGCCGGCCGTCCTCGTCGATGATGATGTTGGACGGTTTGACGTCGCGGTGCAGCACACCCTGCAGGTGCGCGGCGTGCAGGGCACCGGCGAGCGTGCTCCACAACTGGGCGGCGACCGGGTCGGGCAGCGGACCGTCGGCATCGACCACGGTGCTCAACGATCGTCCCGGCACGTATTCCATGATCAGCGCGAGCTCGCCGTCGGCATCGGTGAGGAGGTCGTAGACCCGCACGCAGTTCGGGTGATGCACGGCGGCCAGGGCCCGCGCCTCGCGCCGGATCCGCTGCTCCGTCTCCGCGTCGGGCGCCTTGGCAGCCTTGACCGCGACCGTGCGGTCCAACGCGGTATCCATGGCCAGCCACACCGTGCCGAATCCGCCACTGCCGAGCGGCCGGATCCGCCGGAACCGCGAGGCCGGCAGCGTCGGCGGCTCAGGCGGCTGCGATGTATCGCCCGGCGCGGCGAGGCCGAGGGCGCGCTGCAGGGTCTGCGGCAGCGGACCAGGGTCGGTCGACAGCACCCGCGCGGGTTGCTGCGACGGGTCGGCGGCGCCGGAGGTATCCGGCGGACCGAAGGGTGCCGCCGAGGTGCGCCGCGGCGGCTGGCCACCCGGGCCACCCCGGGCACCCGGGCCACCCGGTAGGGGCTGCCCGGTGACGGTCGGCGGCACGGGCGGCCATCGAGGACCGTTCATGGCCGGCATCGGCCGCGACGACCCGTACCGACGGGCCAGGCCGAATCCACCGGCGGGCAGCCCATATGGCGCCTGCCCGGGCGTGCCACCGGCCGGACCGGGTACTGGCCGCGGTCCGGAGGCGCCGCCATGCGGTGCGTCCGGCGCCACGGTGGCCGGCGGCAGTGTGGTAGCACCGGTCGTGCCGTCGATCACACTGCGCCTCGGCGGGCCGACCAGCATCACCCCGAGCATGCCCAGCATCGTCGCGGGAAGGTAGCCCAGCCACAGGTGCGCGACCACGGTCGCGCTGAGCGACGCGGTGCCGATCATGAGCAGCGGCATGGGCAGCCACAGCAGCCGCGCCGGCCACGCCGGCCCACGGCGGAACGCCAGCCGCGACTGGGCGAACACGAAGACCATCGCCAGCAACGGCAACACCACGAGCAGCAGCACACCGCCGGCGAACACGGCCGGCCGGTCGTCCGGCAGCGTGCCGAGCACCTGGCGCACAGTGTGCGCCCCGCCGAGGTATTCCACCTGCGGCGGCGCGAAGCAGAAGTCGGCGGTCATGCTCGCCAGGTCGGAGCGGCGCAGTCCCACGGCGGCGGCCTCGCCGCGCAGCGCGCCGCGGAACACCTCGGAGGAGGCGTGGAACCCCAGCCACGGCAGGGCCGCGGTCATGACCAGGCCCACCGCGGCAACGCCCAGCAGGGGGCCGACGTTGTACCGATTGCCGGTCCACTTCCTGATGAGCGCCACCAGCACTGCGCCGCCCATGGGCAGCAGCGCGAGCAGGGCACCGATCAGCGTTGTCGTCCAGGCCCAGTCGCCGGGGCACACCTTGGCCGGGAACGCGGCATGCAGCTCGGAGAGCAGCCGGCCGACGACCTGCACCAGCCCGTCCACCCGACCACCTCCTCTCCGGCAACGCCACCCGGCCGTGGCATTCCGCCGGCCGGCCTATCCGGCTCAGCGGCGGCAGAGCTGGACCAGGTGGGCGACCACGTCGTCGACGGGGACCTCGGTGCGCTCGCCGGAGCGACGGTCCTTCACCTCGACCACGCCGGAGGCCAGCCCCCGTCCGACCACCACGATGGTGGGCACGCCGATCAGCTCGGCGTCGGCGAACTTGACGCCGGGCGAGGCCGTGCGGTCGTCGAGCAGCACCCGAACCCCCGCCGTGTCCAGCTGCGCCGCGAGCCGCTCGGCGCCATCGCGGACGGCGGCCTCCTTGCCGGCGATGACCACATGCACGTCGGCCGGCGCCACCTCACGTGGCCAGATCAGCCCGAGCTTGTCGTGGTGCTGCTCGGCGATGGCGGCAACCGCGCGGGACACCCCGATGCCGTAGGAGCCCATGGTGATCCGCACCGGTTTGCCGTCCGGGCCGAGCGCGTCCAGGCCGAACGCGTCGGTGTACTTGCGGCCGAGCTGGAAGATGTGGCCGATCTCGATGCCACGGGCCGCCACCAGCGTGCCGGCCCCGTCCGGTGAGGGGTCGCCCTCGCGCACCTCGGCGGCCTCGACGGTGCCGTCCGGGGTGAAGTCGCGTCCACACACCAGGTCGACCACGTGCCGGTCCGCGGCGTCGGCGCCGGTGACCCACGCGGTACCGGTCACCACCCGCGGGTCGACCAGGTAGCGCACGCCGTGCGCGGCCAGCGCCCGCGGGCCGATGTAGCCCTTGACCAGGTACGGGTGCGCGGCGAAGTCGGCGTCGTCGAGCAGCGCGACCTCCAGCGGCGCGAGCGAGGCCTCCAGCCGCTTGACGTCCACCTCCCGGTCCCCAGGCAGTCCGACCCCCAGCAGCGTCCACTCAGCGGAGCCGGGCGCCCTGGTCTTCACCATGACGTTCTTCAGGGTGTCCGCGGCGGTGAACGTGCGGCCGAGATCGCGCCCGTTGAGTTGGTCCACCAGGGTCTGGATGGTCGGCGTGTCCGGTGTGTCCATCACCCGAGCCGGCGGCAGCCCCTCGATCGGCCTTGCCGGTGGCGCCGGCGTGGTCACCGCTTCCACGTTGGCCGCGTAACCCGACTCCAGGCAGCGCACGAAGGTGTCCTCGCCGGTCTCGCTCTCGGCGAGGAACTCCTCCGACGCCGAGCCGCCCATCGCGCCGGACATCGCCGAGACGATCACGTACTGCAGCCCGAGGCGGTCGAAGATGCGGATGTAGGTCTCCCGATGCTGCTCATAGGAGCGCTTGAGGCCCTCGTCGTCAACGTCGAAGGAATACGAGTCCTTCATCACGAACTCACGGCCGCGCAGGATGCCGGCGCGCGGCCTGGCCTCGTCCCGGTATTTGGTCTGGATCTGGTACAGCACCACCGGGTAGTCCTTGTACGAGCTGTACTCCCCCTTGACCATCAGGGTGAACAGCTCCTCATGCGTCGGCCCGAGGAGGTAATCGGCCCGCTTGCGATCCTTGAGCCTGAAGATGCCGTCGCCGTACTCGGTCCAGCGGCCGGTCGCCTCGTACGGCTCGCGCGGGATCAGCGCGGGAAAGTGCACCTCCTGCCCGCCCATCGTGTCCATCTCCTCGCGGACCACCCGCTCCACGTTGCGCAGCACGCGGTAACCAAGTGGCAGCCAGGAGAAGATGCCCGGCGCCACCCGGCGCACGTAGCCGGCGCGCACCAGCAGCCGGTGGCTGGGCACCTCGGCGTCGGCCGGGTCCTCGCGCAGCGTGCGCAGGAAGAGTGACGACATCCTGGTGATCACGTCTGGAACTCCTCGTACTTGCCGGTCATGACCGGTGGTGAACGGGCA
>DASXTS010000473.1:0-1975 GCA_036505275.1 Pseudonocardiaceae bacterium | reverse complement strand
CCAGTGATGTCACGCTCGAGTACGACTCCGCCACGCGCCACCTGCAGTCCGCCGCCGCCGAGATTCCCGCCTTCCCGTCCCTGCGGCGCGCAGTCTTCGAGCCGAGATTCGCTGATAGCACCCGGGCCATTCCCCGCGGAGTGAAGACGTGGGTCCACCGGGTGACGCCCGACGGGGACTCCGAGCCAATCTCCGGATCCGTGACCGTGCGAACCGGTCGAGAGACCAAGCGATTCGCCCCGGACCTCGCCAGGGGCCCGGTGACCCTTCCCGTGATCGACGCGGTCTGCCGTGTGGACGTCGAGCTGACAGAGACGCGCGACGCGACGCCCACCCTGCCCGGTGAGCCACGCACCGACAGCCGCCATCAGGCGGCGCAGCAGGCTGGGTCGCAGGATGCTACTCGGTGACCGGTATCGTGCGGGGGTGAACACGGTCGGGCCGAGCTGGGATGCCGAGACGATCACATTTCGGTTTCCTGATCCCGGCCACAGACTGACCGGGGTGCGGCTGGTCTGGTACCTCGGAGCGTGGAGCCCCCTGGCTTGAGGTCCGCCGGGTCGAGATCGGCCGGGTCAGGCAGTCGAGGGACGCTGCTGCTCAGCGGATCGATGCTGTCGGCGTACGCGATGGCCCACGTGAGCCATTTCCCGGCGCGGGCTGCCGCCTCGGCGTCGTCTAGGATCGTGCTGCACAGCCAGGTCCAGACCCCTGCGGGCGGTGTGCTCAGAGTGGACGCACCGGTCGCAGGCTCGCCGGCGGTGGTCCTCCCAGCTTCGGACAGTCTCATTCGTAGTCTCATTGGGTCTGTTGCGTTGGTCGATCGTGGCGCATGCGAAGCGCGCGTCTCGCCCGGCGCCCCACTCAAACTGCCGTCGCTAGTTGGCCGAACGCGATGGCGGGTCGAAGGTTGCGTGCTTGGTCGGTCGCGATCTCGTAGTGGCCGCGACGCAGGTTCTGCACGAAGGCGTGTCCTGCGGCGAATATCCGCAACCCGGTCATGGTCTTGATCCCGCGCATCGCGCGCAGCCGACGCTTGAGCTGCGCGTGGTCGGCCTCGACCCGATTGTTGGCGTATCGCTCGACGCAGTGCCACGCAGTCGGCCACAGCTCGTCCAGGACTCTGGGATAGGTGGGCGCTCGGTCGGTGACGACCTCCACCGGCGCGACACCAGTGCTCGTTCTCGCCTGCTGGAAGAACCGGCGGGCCGCCTCGCCGTCCCGCCGGGTTGAGGCGTACACGTGCCCGAACTGGTCGACCGCCCGGTACAGGTACAGCCAGCGACCGGCGACCTTGACGTAGGTCTCGTCCACATGCCAGCGGTCGCCGACCCGGTGCCGGCCGAACCGGGCGGCATCGACCAGCAGTGGGGTGAACCGCTGCACCCAGCGGTGAACGGTGACGTGGTCGACCTCGATGCCGCGTTCGGCCAGCAGCTCCTCGACATCCCGGTAGGACAGCCCGAACCGCAGGTACCAGCGCACCGCCAGCACGATCACCTCAGGCGGGAACCGGAAGCCGGCGAACGCCGAGCGAGAGGGAACCGGGACGATGGTGCGCCGAGTCAGCCGCATGCGGCGGAAGCATGCCGAGGAGCCCAGTCCCAGTCAACGCAACAAACCCGCCCCCGGCGTGGAAACTGCCGGGGGGCCCCTCCCCCATTGCCCTGGCCGGCATGCACGCGCCGACTTGCCCACACTCACCGTCTACTTTGCGATCTTGTCGAAGTAGACGTTCGCGTCGCGGGAGCGCGCGTTGATCAGTGCGGGCGGGTCCGTGGTCGGGTCCGCGTCCTCCGCGGCGCTCGCTGTCGGGTTGATGTCGCGGTTGTCGGTCCAGACCGCGTACGCCGTGTCGGCGTCTGCGGTGAGACCGACGTAGTCGCCGATGAAGGGTGTGATGGCCTTGATTGAGCCCCACAGGTTGGGGTTGAACGACTGGTCGGTGAGGCGAAGCTCGGCTCCGAACGTCAGC
>DASXTS010000472.1:0-4450 GCA_036505275.1 Pseudonocardiaceae bacterium | reverse complement strand
CGTTCCCAACGGGCCGTTATCGGGTGACCGCGCACGGCTACGTCACCGGAGGCAGCAGCGGATACCACGTAAGCGTCATGAAAGTCCCTCCAGGCACGATCTTGTGCACGTTTGCCATCGACAACGGGTGACCAGGTAGGGATCATGCTGCCGAATGTGCCGCACTTTCGCGCTGTATTGCGGCGCGCCGGCGCCGCCGTGATGCCGATGAACCCGCTGCTGCGGGACCGCGAGGCCGTGCATTGCCTCGGCGACTCCGGGGCCAAGCTGGCGCTGACCTGGACCACCGCCGCCGACAAGACCGGCGTCGGCGCAGCGAGGGTCGGCTGGGCTGCCCCGCGTTTTCCGGACAGACGGCCACTCAGTGCCAGTTCAGCGCACCGGCACTCACCTCGAGCGTGGCCGTGCCGCGCACGTCCCGCGAGGATCTGCCGACCACCACGTCGTATTGTCCCTCGTGGACGGTCCACCGCCCCGAAACCTCGTGGAACGCCGCCAGGTCGTCGATGGTGAGTGGGAACGTCACCGTGGTGGTGGCACCTGCGGCCAGCCGCAGCTTCGCGAAGCCGCGCAGCTGGCGGGGTGGTTCGCCGGCGGCATCCGGCGCGGTGACGTACAGTTGCGCGACGTCGCTGGCCGGCCGGTCGCCGACGTTGGTGACCTCGACGGAGATCGTGGCGGTTGCGGTCGAGTCGTCGAGGTACAGCCTCGGCTGGCCGTAGCGGAAGTCCCCATAGGACAGTCCGTACCCGAACGGGAACAGCGGCTGCTGGCCGTGCTCGTCATACCAGCGGTAGCCGACGTAGATGCCCTCGTCGTAGCGCGCGTCACCGCCAACACCGGGGTACTGCTCGGGCCGGGCGATCGGACCCTGTTCGGGCGTGGCCGGGAACGTCAGCGGCAGCCGGCCGCCGGGGTCGGCGTCGCCGAACAGCACGGCCGCGATGGCCTGGCCGAACTGCTGCCCGGGGTGCCACACGTGGACCACCGCGCCGACCTGGTCCAGCCACGGCATCAGTACCGGCCCGCTGGTGTTGATCACCACCACGGTGCGCGAGTTCGCGGCGGCGACGGCTGAGATGAGGGCGTCCTGGTCGCCGGGTAGGGCGAGCGTTCGGCGGTCCATGCCTTCGCCGAGGGCCTGGTTGACGAAGACGACGGCGACGTCGCTGTCGGCGGCCAGCTGTGCGGCGTCCTGGATCTCGGTGTCCGGGGGCTGCCAACCCAGGCGGACGTTGCCGCCCAACCCGAGCTCGGGTACCACCCAGGCCGTGGCGCTGGAGTAGTCGAGCTGGATGCTGGCCGGCTGGCCGGCCCGCAGCTGCGCGGTGCCGCTCACCGGCAGCGCCGGCCCGCCGAACTCCTGGCCGAACTCCCGTTCGCCGGCGGCGACGACCGCGCCGTCGATCGCCAGCCGCACGATGCCCGAGGGCAGCACGGTGAACCGGTGCGGCCCGTCCACCCGAGGCGTGATCGTGCCGGTCCAGCGTGCCGACCACAGGTCGCCGGTCACCCCGTTCGGAGCCCGTGAAAGGTCCACGGTGGGATCGACCACTGTCAGCTGCGGCTCGCCGGCCGGCGTCGGCCCGTTCCAGTACTGGCCGAGCAGGCCGGTGCCGTCGCCGCCAGAGGGTGTGAGCACCTCGGTCGGCACCACCGGCAGCGCCGCGTCGCCGAAAGAACCCTGCGCGAACCGCACCCGCACCCCGTCGCCGGCCCGGGCGGTGATGCCCTGCAGCGGCGTGACCCGGCGCTCCGGAAACGTGCGCACGCAGGGCGAACCGGCCATCACCCACTGCGCGTCGTCGCCGGCCGTGCCGATCACCGCGATCGAGCGCACCGGGCCGGTGTCCAACGGCAGCAGGCCGTCGCGGTTGACCAGCAGGACCGTGCCCTCGACGGCGATCCTGGTGGCGAGCGCGACATGCTCGGCCGTGCTGGCCAGCGCCGGCCGCTCCTCGGGCACCGGGTGGTCGAACAGGCCGACGGCGAAGATGGCGTTCAGGATCCGCCGCACCATGTCGTCCAACCGCGCCGCCGGGATCCGACCGGACGTGAAGTCCTCGCTGGTGCGACCTTCGGGATCGCCGAGCCCGGGCAAGTCGAGCCCGGCGTTCGCGGCCTCGACCGGCTCGCGAACCGCATGCCGAAAGTCCGGCGCGACAAACCCGGACCAGCCCCACGTCTCCTTGAGCACGCCCAGGATGCCCGGGTGCTGGCAGGCGTAGGTGCCGTTCAGCCGGTTGTAGGAGCCCATGACCGAGCCGGCGGCGGCGCGCTGCACCGCGGCCTTGAACGGCGGGTAGTAGATCTCGTGCAGCGCCCGCTCACCGACGACGGTGTTGATGGCATCGGTCCGACCACCGAGGGCCGCATACCCGCAGCCGGCCGCCCAGCGGGGTCCGGGCGATGTCTACGGCCGGGCCGAGCAGCACGTTTGATCCCGTGTCGCGGGCCTCCTCGGCCAACGCCGTGCCGTACGCGGCGGCGAGCTGCTCGTCGAACGCCGCGGCCAGCGTCAGTGCGCCGGGAAAGACAGTCACGTTCTCCGGGCCGCGGATGCCATTGGGCCCGTCGGTGAACACCAGCTCCGGCACACCGAGGTGGGAGACCGGCGCGAAGTCACGCAACGCCACCGCGATCTTCTCCTCCAGCGTCATCGCGGCCAGCAGCGCCTCGGCCCGCTGTTCCGCGGGGGCCGCCGGGTCCCGCCAGCGCTGCTCGAATCCGTTGCCAGTCATGACATCTCATATCCCTCGGGCCAGCCGGAAGAGTTGCTTCAGCACGCGGTGCGGTACACGTACACCGTCTGGAACACACCGGCAAGCCCCGCGGCTGGGCATTCCAACCTGCCGGAATGTGCCCGTGAATCGCTGCGAGAAGTGTCGCTTGCCACGACCTAAGGACCACCTGCTGTGGTCAGTGAGCATGGTGGCCTCCTCTGGTGGAATCAACCGACACGCCGGTGTCTGACCGCGGACTGGGCCAGTAGCCGGTCGGCCATCATGGCCAGCCACTCACCTGGGGCCTCGCGGTTCGAGGTGAGCACGGTGGCGGCCCTGCGGTGCCGTTCCACGACCAGCTCGTAGCGCCGGTGGTCTGGGTGGCATCCAGCGGTTGGAGCGCGAAGTCGTCGGCGCATCTCGGCCTCGACGGTGTTGTCCAGCGGGGTGGCGTGAGGCGCCTTCGACAGGCCTTTCGGCTTTGCGAAGAAGCCGGTAACAAGCGGTCGACCTCGCACTTGCCGCACGCCAGACCGCCTTGCAAACCGGCATTCCAGCACTACTGGCAGAGGCGGCAGTGATGGAGGTTCCCGGTCTCGCACTCCAAGGGCAACACACGAGCGTGTGTGGCGGCTCTGCGCAAGGTCGAAGATCAGTTCTGCCAAATGCGAACCGAGGAAGCGCCGGAATGGCTTCGCTATTTCGATCAGGCATACCTGGCGCCGCTGGTTCTGCTCCCGGGCAGGGCCGGGGCAGGGCCGCTCGGGACTGGTCGCGCAGATGGCGGCGATGCGGCTGATGCCCGTCGGCTTCGACGCGCACGCCGTCGGCCAGGCCAGCATTCCGTCGATCGGCGAGGACGACGGACTCGTGATGATCTCCGGCTCCGGCGAGACACCGGTCGCGGTCCACGAAGCGCCGTTGGCGCTGGGTTTCGGCGCGCACCGTGCTCGCGGTGACCACTCGCGCCGACAGCACCCGGGCCGGCCTCGCGGACGCCGTGATCGAGGTGCCGACGGCCGGGACCGGTCAGGTCGGCGTCCATGGCGTTCAAGCTCATGCAAGCCGCCCAGGACCGCTGGCGTGCGGTCAACGCACCCCACCTGGTCGCCCTCGCCCTCGTCCGCGCTCCTGGTGACCGCGAGCCTGCCGGTGGGCGCGCGACCATCCCGATGATCTCCGTAGTGGCGGTCGACGACGAGCAGCTGGTGCGCCGGCTTCGTCTCCCTGCTCGCCTCGGATCCGGAGATCACGGTCGTCGGCACCGCGCAGTCCGGCGACGCCGCCGTGCCGGTCGTGCGGCGCGAGCGGCCAGATGTCGTCCTCATGGACATCCGGATGCCCGGTCGGGACGTGTCAGCGCGACGGTTGCGCGGGGGGAGTCGGTGCTGGCCCCAGGCTGGTGCGGCGACTCATCGCGTCCTTCCTGCAGGCGCCGGCCCTCGCCTCGAAGCCCGTGTGGCTGGACTCGATCACCTCACGCGAGACCGAGGTCCTGGTGGCGGTCGCCCAGGGCCTGACCAACGCCGAGATCGGCGCGGCGCTGCACAGGTCCGCGGCGACCGCCAAGACCCACGTCGGCCGGCTCCTCACCAAGTTGGGCGCCCGCGACCGCACCCACCTCGTGAACGCCGCCTCCGAGGCGGGACTGGTCGACCGGGGAGGCGGCCGGCACGTGACCTGGATGCCGAGCAGAGCAAGCTGAGCCGGGTCAACCCAACGGTCTC
>DASXTS010000471.1:0-2870 GCA_036505275.1 Pseudonocardiaceae bacterium | reverse complement strand
TCCGAGCCGACGGCCGATTCACCGTCAACCGCAACTAATAGACCACCGGTTTCCAACAGTGCGGGGAGTCGGGCAGGTCCTCGACGGTGATCGGCACGCCGGTCCGTTGCTGGATGCGGTCGGCCAGGCGCTGCGCCCCGCTGAGGACGTCGTCGGTGATCATTAGGATTAGGGTGCCGGCGGCTGGGTCAGTCTTGAGCTCCAGCCTCGGCAGGAACCGGAACGGAAACTCGCTGCCCGGTATGTGCATGGGAGCAAGCACAGTTCCAGACAAATGTCGATCGGACCGGTGGCCGTTCGTGTCGAGGGTGAGGGGCTGGCGTCGCGCCGGCGCCGGAGAAGAGGGAGTTGAGCTTCGATGATGACGACCGAGGTGCGGACGCTGTTGACCGGCCGTGGCCTGGTCGAGTCGCCGCGCTGGCACGGCGACCGGCTGTATTTCTCCGACTGGTCCACCGGCGAAGTGCTCGCCGTCGACCTTGGCGGGCACAGCGAGGTGATCGCGCGCGTCGACTCGCTGCCGCTGTGCACCGCCTGGCTGCCGGACGGACGGCTTTTGATCGTCTCCTCCGCGGATGGCCGCCTGGTGCGCCGCGAGCAGGACGGGTCGCTGGTCACCTACGCCGAGCTCGGCAGGCGGGGCTGGAACGACATCGTGGTGGACGGCCGAGGCAACGCCTACGTCAACCGCATCGGCTTCGACATGATGACCGGCGAGGCGTTCCAGCCCGGTTCCGTCGCGCTGGCCGCGGCGGACGGCACCGTGCGGCAGGTGGCCGATGACATCGCCTTCCCCAATGGGATGGCGGTGACCGGCGACAACACCACGCTGATCGTCGCCGACTCCTACCGGCACAGCCTGGTGGCCTTCGACATCGGCGCCGACGGTGGGCTGTCCAACCGGCGGGTCTGGGCCGATCTCGGCGAGGGCACCCCGGACGGCATCTGCGTCGATGTGCAGGACGCCGTCTGGTACGCCGACGTGCCCAACCGGCGGTGCGTGCGCGTCGCCGAGGGCGGCGCGGTGCTGCAGACCGTCGAGCTGGACCGCGGCTGCTTCGCCTGCGTGCTCGGCGGGCCCGCCGGCACCACCCTGTTCATCGTGGCGGCCGAATGGCGCGGCCTATCGGACGCGTTCCCCGTCCCGCCGGGCACCGGTCAGGTGCTGAGCACGCAGGTGGATGTACCGGGGGCGGGCTGGCCGTAATGACAGTTGCCGAGAACGGTACTGCTGGCGGCCGGACGGGGTGGCGCCCGGCGGATGACCCCGACCGGCTACGGTCTGGCGGACCGTTCATAACTCGTCTGGGGGTTCTGTGCGTTCTCGTCTCGTGCTTGCGCTCGCCGTCCTCCTTCCGCTGGGGCTGGTGCCGGCAGCCAATGCCTGGTCACCGACCACGCCACGGACGGGTGGGGTGAGGCCGGTCATCGAGTCGGTCGCCCTCGGCTCCGCGCGGCCCGCGGAGGTGGGCGTCCGGGAGGTGTCGGGCAGGCGGTTCGCGATGGTGGCGCTGAGGTGGACGGGCGAGGCGCCGGCCGGCGTCCAGGTCCAGGCCCAGCGGCGCGACAACGGGAGCTGGACCGCATGGCTCGACGTGGAGGCACAGGACGGCCCGGACGGCGGCACCACGCCCGGCTCCGAGCCGCTCTGGGTCGGCGACTCGACCGCCATCCGGGTGCGTGCCGCCCAGAACGATGGCCTGTCCGTGGTGCTGATCGATCCCGGCACGAGCACCACCGACGCCCGGCTGACGGCCGACGCCGGCCCGACCGACGCGGTGAGCGCGACCAGCGTGGCGCAGCCGGCGGTGATCAGCCGCGCGGGCTGGGGAGCGGACGAGACGATCCGCACCGACTGCTTCGCGCGGCAGGGCATCGGCGTGGACTACGCGAGCACTGTCAAGGCCGCCACCATCCACCACACCGCCGGCACCAACGACTACACCGCCGCCGACTCGGCCCGGATCGTGCGTGGCATCTACGCCTACCACGCGGTCACCAACGACTGGTGCGACATCGGCTACAACGTGCTGGTCGACAAGTACGGGCAGATCTTCGAGGGCCGCTACGGCGGGCTGTACCGGCCGGTGTGGGGTGCGCACGCCGGTGGCTTCAACCAGTACACGTTCGGGGTGTCCATGCTGGGCACGTTCACCGACGTGGCGCCGACCGCCGCGCTGATCGACTCGGTTTCCCAGATCGTGGCGTGGAAGCTGGCCGGCAGCTACCGCGACCCCAACGGGCAGGTGACGCTCATCTCGGCCGGCGGCGGAACGTCCAAATACCCGGCGGGCACCCCGGTGACCCTGCCGACGATCTTCGGCCACCGCGACACCGGCGCCACCGAGTGCCCCGGCAACCTCGGGTACCAGCAGCTGCCGACGATCCGGCAACGGGCGACCGCGTTGATGGGCGACTGGCGGTCCAGCCCGATCTACACCAAGTGGCAGACCAACGGCGCCGACGCGGGACCGCTCGGCGGCGTGTTCGAGCTGGAGCAGGACGCGGCGGCCGGCGGCCGGTGGGCCAGCTTTAGCAATCCGAACATCACGGTGTACTGGTCGCCAACTTACGGCGCGCACATCGTGCTCGGCGCCATCCAGACCACCTGGGATCGGTACGGTAGGGAACGCGGCCTGCTCAGCTACCCGCTGACCGACGAGCTGGCCACCCCCGACGGCGTGGGCCGCTACAACCACTTCGCCAGCAACAACGGCTCGATCTACTGGTCCCCGAACACGGGTGCACACGAGGTGCACGGCGCGATCAAGTCCAAGTGGGCCGCACTGGGCTGGGAATGGTCCGTGCTCGGCTACCCGATCACCGACGAGACGGCCACCCCCGACGGCGTGGGCCGCTACAACCACTTC
>DASXTS010000470.1:0-10676 GCA_036505275.1 Pseudonocardiaceae bacterium | reverse complement strand
GGACTGCTCGCCCGGCTGGTCGACCGCACGGGCTGATCTCAGCACAACCGCCTAGGCAATCGGGTGCCCGATGTGTCTCCCTGGGAGCACATCGGGCACCGTTGTGTGTGCGCCCAGCCGACTCACAGGAGGGGTGAGAGGAGATGCCGGGTTGGACCTTCGCCGGCGAAGCGGCGGTCGTCGGCAGCGGCCGGGTTACCCTGGTCGAGGGCTCGAGCTTCTGCCTGACGAGCGCGAGCGGGGACATCGAGGCCGGCACACCGCAGGGGTTGTTCGTGCACGACACCCGGCTGATCTCGTGCTGGCAGCTGAGATTGGACGACGAGCCTGCGGAACCGCTGACCGTGCTCGCCACCGCGCCGTACCGGGCCACCTTCCTCGGCCGCGGCCGGCCACGAGGATGGTCCGGGGCGCACTCCATGCTGCTGCGCAGGGACCGGTTCGTCGGCACCGGCATGCGGGAGGACCTCACGCTGGTCAACCTCAGCGCGGAGGCCACGCAGTGCGAGCTGACCCTGACGGTGCACTGCGACTTCGCCGACCTGTTCGAGGTGAAGGAGGGCCGGGTCCGCTCCCGCGGCGAGCACGATCAGCACAGCGGCTCAGGCGTGCTGGAATACTCCTACCGATGGCGCGACCGGGCCCGCGGCTGCCGGATCCAGGCCGAGGTCGCCGACGGCTCCGGGGACGACGGCAGCCTGCAGATGCTGCCCGGCCTGCTGGTGTTCCGGGCTGTGGTGCCGGCGAGGAGCACCTGGTCGGCGTCCGTGCTGGTCACCGCGAGCGTCGACGGCAAGAACCTGCCGCTGCAGTTCCCGTTGGACGTGCCCGTCGAGCGTTCCGCACCGGCGGAGCGGCTGGCCGAGTGGCAGCAACGCTCACCGGCGATCGTCACCGCGGACCCGACGCTGGCCCGTACCGTCGAGCGCAGCCGCGCCGACCTGGGGTCGCTTCGCATCGTCAACAACGGCACAGTCAACAACGGCACAGTCGACAGCGGCACGGGCGCCGAACACCGGCGGACCACGATCGCGGCCGGCGCGCCGTGGTTCATGACCCTGTTCGGCCGCGACTCGCTGCTCACCTCGTTCATGACGCTGCCGCTGGACCCGTCGCTGGCGCTCGGCACGCTGCACACCCTCGCCGCGCTGCAGGGTAGGCGGGTGGACCCGCGCAGCGAGGAGGAGCCCGGCCGGATCCTGCACGAGATCCGCTCCGGGGTGGACGCCTCGATGGCGCTCGGTGGCGGGCACATCTACTACGGCACGGCGGACGCGACGCCGCTGTTCGTCATGCTGCTCGGCGAGCTGCGCCGGTGGGGGCTGGCGCCGGCCGAGGTGGCCGCGCTGCTGCCGAACGCTGACCGGGCCATCGAGTGGATCGAGAACTACGGCGACCGCGACGGCGACTGCTTCGTCGAGTACCAGCGGGCCACCGACCGCGGGCTGCTGAACCAGGGCTGGAAGGACTCCTGGGACGGGGTGACCTTCGCGGACGGCAGGGTGGCCGAGCCGCCGATCGCCCTGGCCGAGGTGCAGGGGTACGCCTATGCGGCCTACGTGGCCAGGGCGCACCTCGCCCTGGAGGACGGGGACACCGAGGCGGCGCGACGGCTGACCGAGCGCGCCGCTGACCTGCGTAATGCGTTCAACGAGCGGTTCTGGCTGCCCGACCGCGGGTGGTACGCGCTGGCCCTTGACCGCGAGAAGCGGCCGGTGGACTCGCTGGCGTCCAACATGGGGCACTGCCTCTGGACCGGCATCGTCGACGAGGACAAGGCGGCCAACGTGGCCGACCACCTGCTCTCTCCGCGCATGTTCAGCGGCTGGGGCGTACGCACGCTGGCCACCTCGATGGGCGCTTACAACCCGATGAGCTACCACAACGGCTCGGTGTGGCCGCACGACAACGCGCTGGTCGCGGCCGGCCTGATGCGCTACGGCTTCGTCGAACACGCGCAGCGGGTGACGCTTGGCATCCTGGACGCCGCCGAGGCGTTCGGTGGCCGGCTGCCGGAGCTGTTCTGTGGTTTCGACCGCACCGAGTACCCGGCGCCGGTGCCATACCCGACGTCGTGCTCGCCGCAGGCGTGGGCCGCCGCGGCGCCGGTGCAGCTGCTCCGGGTGCTGCTGCGGCTGGATCCCGAACTGCCGAACGACCGCCTGCTGCTCGCCCCAGCGCTTCCGCCCGGCTTCGCCGCCTTCTCGCTGCGCGGCATGCCGCTCGCCGACGCCAGGGTGGACGTGCACGCTGACGGCGGCTCGGAGGTTCGCGTCGACGGGCTGCCGGCCGGGATCGACCTGGTCCGCGCGCCGCGAGCACCGATCAGCCCGGTCGTACCACATTCCCGCGCAGGATCCCCCGAACGCCGCGTGTGACCTGCGGGATTGGCGGGAACGATAGCTGCGCGTTCGAGAAGGCGCCCACCGAGCGCATCGGTGAACCGGTGCCCGAGGCGCAACACGCCGCGCTGGCGGCCAGCCCGGGCGCGTCGAGGACCGCCAGGGCGAAAACCGATGGCGGACCGGGTGGCCGCGCCCGTACCGTCCATGCCGTGATGGCCGGCGGCTGACCGATTGAGCGATCTCCCCCGGCGGCGGGACCCACTTCCGGGCCGACCGCAATCGCTCCGCGCACCGCATCCACCGTCGACCAGCTCACCTGGAGTTCGCCATGTCCGAGTCCCTGCACCTGCTCAATCAGTCGATCACCGGGCCCGATTCCGTGCCCGCGGTGGACGTCGTCGGGCTGCGCAAGGAGTTCCGCCGCAAGGCGCCGCGCGGCACCCGCGGCCCGCGGCGCCGGCTGGTGGCGGCGCTGGACGGCATCAGCTTCGACATGGCGCGCGGCGAGACGGTGGCGATCCTCGGCCAGAACGGCTCGGGCAAGTCGACGCTGGTCCGCGTGCTGTCCACGCTGCTGCTGCCGGACGGCGGCCGGGCCATGGTGTTCGGGCACGACGTGCACCGCTCGCCCCGCCCGGTTCGCCGCCTGGTCAACCGGGTTTCGGTGGAGGCCAGCTTCTTCAAGAAGATGTCGGCGGTGGAGAACCTCAGCTACGCGGCGCGGTTCTACGGCATGCCGCCGCGGGTCACCCGCGAGGCGATCCCGCGCATCCTGGGCCGGGTCAGCTTCCCCAAGGGCCGCCGCGGCGAGCCGATGGAGAACCTGTCCCGCGGCATGCAGCAGAAGGTCGCGCTGGCCCGCGCCCTGCTCACCGCGCCGGTGCTGCTCCTGCTGGACGAGCCGACCACCGGCCTCGACCCGCGGTCCAAGCTCGAAGTGCAGGAGTTCGTCAAGGAAATCCGGCGCGAGCACGACGCCACGATCCTGCTCTGCACGCACGACCTCGCCGAGGCCGAAGCGCTGGCCGACCGGGTCGGGATCATCGACCGCGGCCGGCTGCTGCGGCTGGAGCCGGCCGACGCGCTCAGGGACCACTACCGCGCGCGGACGCTGGAAGAGGCGTTCTTCGCGGCGACCGGGCGGACCTTGGCCGACGACACCGAGGAGGAGGACGGCGCCGGCGACCTGGCCGACCTCGACGACTACGACGACGAACGGGAGGTGTTCGCATGATGACCGGGATGCGGGCCGAGCTGATCGGCGTCGCCGGCGTCGTCGAGCGCAACCTCTACCTGACCCGCCGCTACATCTGGTGGGAGGTCGCGTTCTTCGTCTGGACGGTGGCGAACACCCTGACGATCGTCTTCATCGCCAAGGGCATCGAGGCCTCCGGCGGCTCGATCGACGTCAACCGGGTCACCAGCTCACTCCTGATCGGCGCCGTGATCTGGGCATACCTCGGGATCATCTTCGAGTTCCTCACCGAAACCGTGGCCTGGGAGCGGTGGGAGGGCACCATCGAGTACACATTCATGGCGCCCCTGCGCCGCTCCGCGCACCTGGCCGGCAGTGCGGCCTGGGCGGTGATCTACGGGCTGGTCCGGGCCGTGCTGCTGTTCGCGGTGGTCGCGCTGTTCTTCGACCTGTCGATGCCACGAGCCGACTACATGTCGGCCATCGTGGTGCTGCTCGTCGCCAGCGTGTCCTTCGCCGGCATCGGCATGATGACCGCCGTGCTGCCGCTGATCTCCCCGGAGAAGGGCGCCCAGCTCGGCTTCGTCGCCCAGGGGATGCTGCTCGTCGTCTCCGGCGTGTACTACCCGGTCGACGTGCTGCCAACCTGGATGCAGTGGCTCGCGGCGGCCAGCCCGGCGACGTACGCGCTGTCGGGCGTTCGGGACGCCATCCTCGACGGCGTCGGCGTCGGCTCACTGGTGCCCGAACTGCTCGTCCTCGGCTTGATCGGCATCATCTGCGCGCCCATTGGAATCGCCCTGTTCGCCGCGGGCGAGCGGTACGCCAAGCGCCACGGCAAGCTCAAGCGCTCCGGCTGAGCGTCCTTCGCCGCCGGCCCGCCCGCCGCCGCGCGGGCCGGCGGTCTTGTCGACCCACTCTTCTCTGAGAGCCAGCCGGCAACCCACAAAAGCGCAGGTCACGGCGGAAAGCCGCAGGTCAATCTCGCTGCCAATCGGCTCTCAGAGCAAAGTGGGCCAGCGAGTCCTAGATCGTTATCATGGCACGGTTGGGGGCGCGCGCCGCCCCAGCTTCCTGATTTCGATATTGGGATCATCCACCGTTCCGGGTGATTGATGGTCACGACCGGTAACTTCGATCGCTGCGCACCGGATACCGAGGTGGCAAATCCGAAGACAGCTACCGGTAATGGTGATCATTGGTGACGCGACGCTTCAATCCTCCGCCGAACTGGCCTCCGCCGCCGAAAGCCTGGCAGCCGCCACCTGGTTGGCTGCCCGATCCGTCGTGGCCGCCGGCTCCGCCGGAATGGCGGCTGTGGATGGATGACGGACTGCCGGCGTCGAGCCTGGCGGCTGTGCGGGTGGCGGCCGCGGTGGTGTGGCTGCTGTTGCTGGTGAGCGGCGCGGCATCGGGAGGCTTGGCAGGGTTTCTCCTGATGGCTGGCTTGCCGTTGCTGGTAATTGGTCTGGCGGCGGTGCTGCGCGGCACGGCGAAGTGGGCCTGGCTGAGGAGCCGGTCCGCCGGCGGTGCGGTCACGGCCGCGGGAGTCATCTTGCTGCTGATCGGTGGCGCGCTGGCACCGACGCCGTCTGCCGGGCCCGCTGCCGCGCTGCCGGCCACGGCAACCACGACCACCTCCGTGGCGCCGGCTACGGCAACCACGACCACATCCGTCGCGCCGGCAACGAAAAGCACAACGACGACGGCGATTGCGCAGCCGAGTCCAGCGACTGAAGTCACGACAACGGCACGGCCGCCGACCTCGAAGCCGACCACGGGGCCACCAACCACACCCGCACCCGCGCCGCGAACGACGACGGCGGCGGCGGTACCGCATCAGCCGCCATCCACTGCGCCGCCGATGCAAGACCGGTGCGATCCGGCGTATCCGACGGTGTGTATTCCCTCTCCGCCGCCGGATCTTGACTGCGGCGAAATTTCCTACCGGAATTTCGCGGTGCTGTCCCCCGATCCGCATGGATTCGACGCCGACCACGACGGCATCGGCTGCGAGAGCCGGTGACTTGCGGACGTCGGCCCACGCCGGAACCCGCTGATGTGCTTGGGCCGGCCGAACGGGGTCAGGTCGAGGTAGCTGTAGCTGCCGACCAGCAGGTCGAGGCCCGCTCATAGGTGGAATAGGTGTGCGTAGACGTCGTCGCCCTCCCGGTAGAATGACGCTACGCGGCGTAGGGGTCGCCGTATTCTCGTCCTGGGTGGCGTGAATATCGCAGTTGAACCACGACCTGCGGTAGGTCTGTCCGGCTCTCATCCAACCGCATGGTCATCGGCTTCTCGGCGTCAGCACCGACATGCTCGGCCGGGCCGCTGGACTCCCTGGCGACTCGACCACCCTCGCGGGGTCAGCGGGGCCGGTTTGCGATGACCACGGTGGCGTTGAGTTCGTCCAAGCTGGCGACCCACGGAAGTAGCCCGACCTGCACGGCGTCGTCGAGCAGCTGGGGCGCCTGGAGCCGGCCGGTCTCGACCAGGAGGTGGCCGCCGGGGGCGAGCCACTGCGGCGCGGCGGCGACGACCCGGCGCAGCACGTCGAGCCCGTCGCGACCGCCGTCGAGCGCGACCCGGGGCTCGTGCAGGCGCGCCTCGGGCGGCATCATGCCGATGGCCTCGGTTGGCACGTAGGGCGCGTTGGCGACCAGAACGTCGATCCGGTCGTGCAGCGTCTCGGGCAGCGGGTGGTACAGGTCGCCTTCGTAGACGGTGGCGTCGGTGGCGGCGAGATTGCGCCGGGCGCAGTGGACCGCGGCGGGGTCGATATCGACGGCGTGCAGCTCGAGCTGGCCGAGCGCGGCGAACAGTGCAGCTCCCACCGCCCCGCAGCCGCAGCACAGGTCGACCACGACGGTCGGGCGACCGGCGGCGGTGGTCGATCGGGCGACGGCGGCGGCCTGCTCGACGAGGAACTCGGTGCGACGGCGAGGTACGAAAACGCCGGGCTCGATCACGATCCGCAGCCCGCAGAACTGCGCCCAACCGAGGACATGCTCCAGTGGCGTGCCGGCGGCGCGGCGATCGACCATGGCGGCGAGGTCGGCCGGCGTGCGCGCGGCCTCGACGAGCAACCGGGCCTCGTCCTCAGCGAACACGCAGCCGGCGGCCCGAAGCTTGGTCACGATCGACTCGGCACTCAGCGTAATGGGCTGCTCCTTGGCGAGACTGGGCAACCCTACCCGAGTAACGCCTGCGGCCACCGGGACACTGCGGGTCATTCCGGAGGTCGAGTTCGTCAACCTGTTCGCGGTGGTGGCCATCGCGCTGCTCGCGCCGTTGCTGATCGCGCTGGTCCCGCCGACGCTGCGGGTGCCAGCGGTGGTACTGGAGATCGTCGCCGGGGTGGCGGTCGGACCGTCCGGGCTCGGGCTGGTGGCTGTCGACCTGCCGGTGCAGATCGTGTCCCTGCTCGGGCTGGCGTTCCTGCTGTTCCTGGCCGGCCTGGAGATCGATGTGCAGGCCCTGCGCGGGCGCCTGCTCCGGCTGGCCGTACTCGGCTACCTGGTCACGCTGGCCATCGGGGTGGCGGCCGGGCTGGGGTTCGCCGCGGCCGGCTGGGTGCGCAGCCCGCTGCTGCTGGCGATCACGCTGTCCGCGACGTCGCTCGGCCTGGTGGTGCCGGTGCTCAAGGACGCGGGCATGGTGGGCAGCGCGGTCGGCCAGGCGACGATCGCCGCGTCCTCGGTGGCCGACTTCGCCGCCGTCGTGCTGCTGTCGCTGCTGTTCTCCGCGTCCGAGGCGAGCACCGGCCGCCGGCTCGTGTTGCTGGCCGTATTCGGCGCGCTGGTGGTGATCACCGCCGTGGTGGTGTCGCTGGCCGGCCGGTGGCGGCGGTTGGGCGGGGTGCTGGTGCGGCTGCAGGACACCACCGCCGAGATCCGGGTGCGCGCCGCCGTGGTGCTGCTCGTTGCTTTCGTGGTGCTGGCCCGCGGCTTCGGCCTGGAGAGCATCCTCGGCGCGTTCCTGGCCGGCGCCGTGGTCGGCATGGTCGACCGCGACACCAGCACGCACCCGCGGTTCAGGCTCAAGCTGGAGGCGATCGGCTACGGCTTCGTCATCCCGGTCTTCTTCGTCACCAGCGGCCTGCGGCTGGACCTGCACGGGCTGGTCGCCAGCCCGTCCGCGGCGCTGCGCGTGCCGCTGTTCCTGCTGGCCCTATTGCTCGCACGCGGCGTGCCCGCGCTGCTCTACGCCGGGACCGTCGGTCGCCGGGCCGCGCTGGCGGCCGGCCTGCTGCAGGCCACGTCGCTGCCGTTCATCGTCACGGCGAGCCAGATCGGCCTGCTGATCGGCCTGCTGACGCCGGTGACGGCGACCGCGCTGGTATGCGCCGGCCTGCTCTCCGTGCTGGTCTTCCCGGCCGCCGCACTCCGGCTGCTGCGGCCGTCCACCCCGCGGCCGGCTGACGTCATCGGCCGTTCGCCGCAGCCCGCCTAGCGGGTGCCGACCGGTATCGCGCCTATCGCGCCGGTCGGGACTACCGTGGACCGGTGCGGCTGGCCACCTGGAATGTCAACTCGGTCAAGCAGCGGGTGCCGCGGCTGCTGCCCTGGCTGGATCAGCGCCGCCCCGACGTGCTGTGCCTGCAGGAGACCAAGCTCTCCGATGATGCGTTCGCCGAGCTACTGGGCTCGCAGCTGGCCGGCCGGGGATACGAATTCGTCGCCCACGGTCAGGGGCAGTGGAACGGGGTGGCGATCCTGTCCAGGGTGGGCCTGGACGACGTCGTGGCCGGGCTGGCCGGCGCGCCCGGGTTCCCGGACACCGAGGCCCGCGCGGTGGCCGCGACCTGCGCCGGGATCCGAGTGACCTCGGTGTATGTGCCGAACGGACGGGTGCCCGACTCGGACCACTACCGGTACAAGCTGGCCTGGCTCGACGCGCTGGCCGAGCAGCTCGGGTCGAACGACGCCTTGGGGGCCACGGTGGTGTGCGGCGACATGAACATCGCGCCCACCGACGCCGACGTGTTCGATCCGCAGGCCTACCTCGGCCAGACTCACGTGACCAAGCCGGAGCGGGCCGCGCTCGCCCGGCTGCAGGCTCTGGGCCTGCACGATGTGCTGCGAGACCGATGGCCCACCGAGCGCGTGTTCACCTACTGGGAATACCGGGCCGGCCGGTTCCACCAGGATCTCGGCATGCGCATCGACCTGGTGCTGGCCACCGCGCCGGTCGCCCAGCGGGTGCGCGCCGCCTGGGTGGACCGGCGCGCCCGCAAGGGCACCGCGCCGAGCGACCACGCCCCGGTCATCGTCGATCTCGATCATTCCCCGGACGGCGACATCGGACCCGTGGTGCCGCCACCATCCGCACCCGCTGCGCTGCCCACGGCGGCTGGCCGGGCGCAGTGACAAGGAGCCAGACCAACCCATGCTCGACCTGAACACTCTCGACCTAGCCGAGATCGCCGACGCGTTAGCCGACCAAAACGACTACGAGCACCGCTGGCTGATCAACCCGGACAGCGGGGATATCCTGCTCTGGACCTCCGAGACCGGCATCGATGGCCAGAACCCGGTCGACCTCGACGAGCTGGAGGGTCTGGTCTGCATCGATCCACTGCCGTCCTACGTCTGGTACCGGGACATGGTCGACTTCGCCGAGGAGATCCGCGACGAGCGCGCCGGGCGCCGGCTGGCCAGAGCCCTGCAGGGCAGGGGCGCCTTCCGCCGGTTCAAGGACGAGCTGCACGACGAGTATCCGCACCTGCTGGCGGCGTGGTACACCTTCCGCGACGTCCGCGCCCAGCGCCGCGCCGTCGAGTGGCTTCTCGACAACTCCCTGATCGACGAGACGGCCGCAATGCGCTTCCTGAGCGAGCACCCCGACCCCGACCTGCCCGACGTGAGCACGGCGCCGTCGCGCGACCGCGACACTACGATTTCCGTCGCCACAATCGGCAGAACTGCGGGCGACGAGGAGGACGCGGTGGCAGGCGGGTCGGCGAACCACTTCGAGATCAGCGGCAAGGGCGTCACCGGTGTGATTGACACCGCCGGGATGGCCGGCCGGTCCGTGGTGTCGATCGAGGTGGACGGGCACCAGGTGCAGAACCCGGAGGTCGCGGTGACCTCATTGGGCCTGGAAGTCAGTGCGACGGTCAGCGCCGCGCCGGACGCGCACGCGGTGTACCTGCGGGTCGTGCTCCCGGCGGTCAACGCACCGGACGGCCTGGTGGCTTTCTCAGGCTTCGCGATCCTGGCTACCGCGCTGACCTCGTTCGGCGGACCGAAACTGGTGGGCGGCCAGCGGCACCTGTACGAGCTTCGACCGCTGGTCGGCACCGCGTCGGCGGTACAGACCTAGGGGCAGCATCAGGCCTGGCCAAGCACGGCGTCCACGCCGTCGGTCACGGCAGCGATCTTCAGCCAGCCGTCAGCAGGTCTGGCATGGTGCGGCCTATCGGGTGGTCTATTAATTCCGGTTGACGGTGAATCGGCGGTCGGCTCGGAAGATGGCATGGTACTTGTGCGCCTGAGTGTGATGATGCCGGCAAGCCAGCACGCCATTGTGGTAATCCGTCGGCCCACCGTCGGCCCAGTGGTGTTTGTGGTGAATATCACAATGCTGAGCCGGCACCTCACACCCGGCGAACTGGCACGTGCGGTCCCGGAGTTCGATGGCCCGGCGGATCGCGATCGGCCACACCCTCGTCTTGCGGCCAATGTCCAGCACCTCACCCGCACTGTTCAAAACCGCGGGAATCACACTGCAATCACACGCCAACATGCGCACGTCCGCGGCGCTGATCGGCCCCACCCAACTCAGGCTTGCCGGCCCCGCGCCCAACTGCCCGACCAGCGACTCGTAGGACAGGGTGACCAGCAGGTGCGGCTTCTCCCCGTTCACCTCCGGCAGCCCACCACCGTCCAGGGCGCGCCGGCACAGCTCGGTCAGCGCGTCGGCGCGGCGTTGGCCGGCGGTGCGCGCGTCGTCGTCGCGGGGTGGGTCGGTCAGCGCGTCCACCGCGGCCAGCACGGTGGCGCCGCTGGCCGGATCCAACAGGCCCTGGATGGCCACCATCCCGTAGATCGTGGTCGCCACCGAGAGTTCGCGTTTCTCGTAGGCCTTGACGGCGTCGCGGCCGGCGGCGTCGGGGTCCAGGCAGTACCGCAGGT
>DASXTS010000469.1:0-6681 GCA_036505275.1 Pseudonocardiaceae bacterium | reverse complement strand
GCAAGATGATCAGCCCGCAGAACCTCACCATCGCGGCCACCGCGGTCGGCATCCTCGGCCGGGAGGGTGACCTCTTCCGGTACGTGATCAGGTGGAGCGCTGTCATGATCCTGTTCATGTGCGTGCTCGTGTTCCTGCAGTCCACGGCCGTGCTCGGATGGATGCTGCCATAGTCGCGAAGGGAGGTCCGGCGTGCGTGTCGCGCTGTTCGTCACGTGCTTCAACGACGCGCTGTATCCCGAGACCGGGAAGGCGGTTGTCCGGCTGCTCGAGCGGCTCGGCCACGACGTGCAGTTCCCATTGGACCAGACCTGTTGTGGGCAGATGCACGTCAACACCGGTTACTACCGCGAGGCCATACCGTTGGCCCGGCGGTGGGTGAGCGTGTTCGACTCCTACGACGCGATCGTCTCGCCATCGCCGTCCTGCGTCGGGACAGTGCGGGAGTTCTATCCGCGGATCGCCGAGCGCGCCGGAGACCGGGGGCTGGCCCGTGGCGCCGCAGAGATCATGCCGCGGGTGCACGAGCTGTCCGAGTTCCTGACCGACGTGCTGGGCGTCGATGACGTCGGCGCGTACTTCCCGCACCGGGTGACCTACCACCCCACCTGCCACTCGTTGCGGGGACTCCATGTCGGGGACCGGCCGTACCGGCTGCTGCGGGCGGTCAAGGGGCTCACACTGATCGACCTGCCCGAGGCGGAAGAGTGCTGCGGCTTCGGCGGCACCTTCGCGCTCAAGAACGCGGAGGTGTCGGTGGCCATCGGCGCGGACAAGGCGCGACATGCGCGCGACACCGGCGCCGAGGTGCTCTGTGCCCTGGACAATTCCTGCCTCACCCACATCGGGGGAATCCTCGGGCGAGAGCGCTCCGGCATGCGGGTGCTGCACCTGGCGGAGATTCTCGCCAGCTCGGAGGACGTGGCATGACCAGCAAGGTCTGGCTGGACCTCGCCTTCCCGAAGGCCGCCCACGAGGCGTTGGGGGACAGCCAGTTGCGGCACAACCTGGCCCGGGCGACGGCCACCATCCGCGCGAAGCGGGCCGCGGTGGTCGGTGAGTTGCCGGACTGGGAGGAGCTTCGGCTGGCCGGCGCCGCCGTGAAGGACACCGCGCTGGCCAACCTGGACACCTATCTGATTCAGATCGAGGAGCGGGTCACCGCGGCGGGTGGTCACGTCCACTGGGCACGGGACGCCGCCGAGGCGAACCGCATCGTCACCGATCTGGTGCGGGCCGCCGGTGCCGACGAGGTGGTCAAGGTCAAGTCGATGGCCACCATGGAGATCGAGCTGAACGAGGCGCTCGCCGAAGCGGGCGTCGCGGTATACGAGACCGATCTGGCCGAACTCATCGTCCAGCTCGCCGACGACCGCCCGTCACACATCCTGGTGCCGGCCATCCACCGCAACCGCTCCGAGATCCGCGAGCTGTTCCTGCGCACCATCCCCGATGCCCCACGCACCCTCAGCGACGACCCGCGGGAGCTGGCGGCGGCCGCCAGGGAGTACCTGCGTCGCAAGTTCCTCACCGCCAAGGTGGCGATCTCCGGCGCCAACTTCGTCGTGGCGGAAACCGGCACGCTCGTCGTTGTCGAGTCGGAGGGCAACGGGCGGATGTGCCTGACCCTGCCGGAGCAGCTGATCTCCGTCGTCGGCATCGAGAAGGTCGTGCCGACCTGGCAGGACATGGAGGTGTTCCTGCAGCTGCTGCCCCGGTCCTCAACGGGCGAGCGGATGAACCCGTACACGTCCACCTGGACGGGCGTCACCCCTGGCGACGGTCCGCAGACGTTTCACCTCGTGCTGGTCGACAACGGACGCACCGATGTCCTCGCCAACACGGTCGGACGCCAGGCCTTGCGGTGCATCCGCTGTTCGGCCTGCCTCAACGTCTGCCCGGTCTACGAGCGGACCGGTGGCCACGCCTACGGGTCGGTCTATCCCGGCCCGATCGGCGCGATCCTCAACCCCCAGCTGTACGGCACGAAAAGCGCACGGGACCGCACGCTGCCGTACGCGTCGACCTTGTGCGGCCGCTGCTTCGAGGTCTGCCCAGTCCGGATCGACATCCCGGAAGTGCTGGTTCACCTGCGCGGCACCGTGGTCGACGGCAAGCGCGACAAACGGCGGCCGGACCCGGAACTGGTCGCCATGAAGGCCGCGGCCTTTGTACTGGCGAAGCCTGGCCGGCTCGGGTTCGCCGAGCGGCTCGGCTCGATCGCTGGACGGCTGCTCGGCCGTCGAGGGCAGATATCCCGGCTGCCCGGCCCGCTCGCCGGCTGGACGCAGGCCCGCGACCTGCCGGTACCACCGGCGGAGTCCTTCCGGGCGTGGTGGCGCAGGCGGGAAGGCGGGTCGCGGTGACGAACGAGGCTCGGGAAGAGATCCTGGCCAGGATCCGCCGTGCACTTGCGAGCGGGCCGGCACGGACGGATATCGCTGTGCCGCGCGACTACGCTCGCTCGCGGCCACGCGAGGACCTGCTGAAGCACTTCGTCGAGCGGGTCGCCGACTACCGCGCCGAGGTGCAACGGGTGACGCCGGGTGGGCTCGCCGAAGCGGTGGCGGCGGCCTGCGCCCGCTACGGGGTGCGCAGGCTGGTGGTACCGCCGGACACACCGGACGAGTGGACCTCGGCGCTGCATGATGCGGAGGTGGTCCGCGACCGGGCCGCCGGTCACGGTGCGGATGGTTCCGCCCCGCTGACGGCGGCCGAGCTCGACCGGGTGGACGCCGTGCTCACCGGGGCGGCGGTCGGCATCGCCGAGACCGGCACCATCGTGCTGGACGGGGGGTCGCGACAGGGCCGGCGGGCGCTGAGCCTGGTGCCGGACGTCCATGTCTGCCTGGTCTGGGGCGACCAGGTCGTCGACGATGTACCGGCCGCGGTGCAACGCCTGCGGCCGGAGAGGCCGCTGACCTGGATCAGCGGACCGTCGGCGACCAGCGACATCGAACTGGACCGGGTCGAGGGGGTGCACGGACCACGCACCCTGCACGTGCTGGTGATCGAGCCAGGTCGCGGTGCGGAGTAGGCGATGACTCTGGATCGGGCCGTGCTCGCCGAACTTCGCCGCATCGTCGGGGCTGAGCATGTCCGCCACCGGCGCGGCGACGTCGAGCCGTACGCGCGAGACGCCACGCCCGCCTTCCACGCGGAACCGGACGTCGTCGTCTGGCCGGCCAACGCCCAGCACATCGCTGCGATCCTGCGCCTGGCCACGAAGCGGCGCGTTCCGGTGGTGCCGCGCGGCGGCGGCTCCAATCTGTGCGCCGCAACCGTGCCGTTGGCCGGGGGAATCGTGCTCGTCCTCACCCGGCTGAACCGCATCCTGGAGATCAGTCCCGAGGAGCTGCTCGCGCGGGTGGAGCCGGGCGTTCCGACGACCGTGCTCGCCGAACAGGCCGCGAAGCTCGGGCTGCTGTACCCGCCCGACCCGGGCAGCCGCACCGTGTCAACCATCGGCGGCAACGTCGCGACCTGCGCCGGTGGGCTACGCGGCCTCAAGTACGGCGTCACTCGCAACTACGTCCTGGGCCTGGAGGCGGTCCTACCCACCGGCGAGGTGATCCGGACCGGCGGGCGGCTATGGAAGGACGTCGCCGGCTACGACCTGACCCGGCTGCTCACCGGCTCGGAGGGCACCCTGGCGGTCATCACCGAGGTCACCGTCGCCCTGCTGCCGATGCCGGCGGCCACCAACACCGGAGTCGCCTACTTCCGTTCCCTGGCCGACGCCGGACGCGCGGTCGCCGCGGTGATCAGCGACGGCATCGTGCCCGCGACCCTGGAGTTCCTCGACGCCAAGTGCATCGACGTCGTCGAGCAGTACGCCAATCTGGGCCTTCGGCTCGACGCCGGGTCGATGCTGCTGTTCGGCGACGACGGCGCACCAGACGCGGTGGACCGCAACCTCGCCCGCATCGGCGAGCTCTGTGTGGCGAACGGGGCGATCGAGGTGATCCTGGCCGAGGACGCGGCCCGGTCCGAGGCGCTACTCACCGCCCGGCGCTCCACGCTGCCGGCGTTGTCCCGGTTGGGCACGCTCACGATCCTGGAGGACGCCACGGTGCCCCGGCCGCGCCTGGCGCAGATGGTCGACCGGATCAACGAGATCGCCGATCGGCACGACGTGCCGATCGCCACGTTCGGGCACGCCGGCGACGGGAACCTGCACCCGACCTGCGTGGTGGACCAGCACGACGCTGCTGCCATCGACCGGGCGCACCACGCGTTCGCCGACATCTTCGCCGCGGCGATCGAGATGGGCGGCACGATCACCGGCGAGCATGGGGTCGGCACCGCCAAGCTCGGGTTCCTCGAGGCTCGGCTCGGCGCGGATCACGTAGCCCTGCTGCGCCGCATCAAGGGCGCGTTCGACCCGGCTGGGATCCTCAATCCAGGCAAGCTCGGTTCTTGAGGCGGGCGAAGCGAGGTGCCGTCATGAGCGATGTCGATGACCGGTCCGCCACCAGGGGCATCTTCGACCCGGAGCTGCTGGACCGCTGCATCGCGTGCGGCTTCTGCCTGCCCGCCTGCCCGACCTACGCCCTGTCCAGCGACGAGGGCTCCTCACCGCGCGGCCGGATCACATTGATGCGGGCGCTGGAGACCGGCCATCTCGATGAGGATGACGCACGGCTGCGGGAGGAGTCGTCGTTCTGCCTTGGCTGTCGGGCCTGCGAACCGGTCTGCCCGGCCGGCGTCCAGTACGGCGAGCTGCTGGAGCAGTGGCGCGACCACCAGTGGCGGGGCCGGCATCGGCCGCTGTTGGCCCAGGCGTTGATGATGGTCGCGTCCCGGAGGTCGCTGCTGCGCCTGATGGGGCTGGTGCGCCGGCACGCCCGAACACCACGGTCCAGCATCCCGATGGGCAGCGCGCCGGCGTACCTCATGCTCGGCTGTTTCGAGCGGTCGCTGTACCCCCAGGTGAGTCAGGCTGCCCGCCGGCTGCTTCCGGACCTGGCCGCCCCGGCGGACCAGGGTTGCTGCGGCGCGCTGCACGCCCACAACGGCGAATCCCACAAGGGGAAGGAGCTGGCTCGACGCCTCGCCGAGCAGCTTCCCGGCTTGATCGTCACCACCGCCGGAGGCTGTGTGGCGCACCTGGCCAGCGTGCTCGGCCGGGACCGGGTGCGCGAGCTCAGCGAGCACCTCGTCAAGACCGGCACGATGCCGGCCGGTGAGGTGCAGGTCGACGGGCGGCGCGCCCGTGTCGCACTGCAGGATTCCTGTCACCTGCGCAACGGCATCCGGGTCTACGCGGAGCCACGGATGCTGATCGGCGCAGTCGCCGATTTCGTCCCGGTACCCGGCGAGGAATCGTGCTGCGGATCCGCAGGC
Source organism: Pseudonocardiaceae bacterium (assembly GCA_036505275.1). GTDB lineage: Bacteria > Actinomycetota > Actinomycetes > Mycobacteriales > Pseudonocardiaceae > DASXTS01. Next base: position 1,335 of record DASXTS010000469.1, on the reverse strand, counting down.
AGCTATTCGCTGCTGCGCCCCAAGGACAGCCGGCGAATCCTCGAGCCGAAGCTGGACGCGATCGAGGCCGCCGAAGTCGACTATGTGGTCGCGGTCAACCCCGGCTGCCTCCGGCAACTGCAGACCGGGTTACGGCGTCGGCGCAGCCCGGTGCACGCCGTACACCTTGCCGAGCTGCTCGATGCGGCGACGGGCGGGGCCCCGCTGCCGCGTGGCGTCCGATGGCCGTCGCGCAGGCCAGCCCCGTCCCCGGTGTCCCGGCCCGGTGCGGCACGGGACACCGGCGGCTGGTCAGCCTGAATGTGACAAGTCGTAACTGGCTTCTATGGGAGGTGGTCATGGCCCGTTACATGGTGGTGGCTCATCAGACTGTCACCAACCCCGAGCTGCTGGCAGAGGTCAAGGCGGTGCGCAGGAGAGACCCGGACGCCGAGTTCGTCCTGCTGGTGCCCGCCACCCCGGTCCGTCACCTGCTCCGGCGGGGCGACGAGCACGACGCGGAGGTGGCGGCCCGCAAGCTCGCCGACCGGGCGCTGGCGATGTTCGCCAAGAAGGGCATCCCGCTCAGCGATGCACGGGTCGGTGCGCCGTCGCCGGTGGACGCCGTCGACGAGGAGATGAAGGCCAACCCGGGCTACGCCGGCTTCATCATCTCCACCCTGCCGAAGGAGCACTCGCGGTGGTTGCGGATGGACCTGCCGCGCACGGTCAACGCCAAGTACGGCTTGCCCGTCTACCACGTCGTGCCGGCGCCGGAGTGGACGGTGGGCGACCTGCCTTGACCCGCCGACCCTGAGGTCGGCAATTTCAGTCCAGCAGTGCCACCGAGGTCGGCGCGTGCTCCCGATGCTCGGCCAGATCCTCGAACTCGGTGATGTTGTCGATCTCGGTGCCCATGGAGATGTTCGTCACCCGCTCAAGAATGATCTCCACGACGACCGGCACGCGGTATTCGGCCACGAGCTTCTGCGCGGTCTCGAAGGCCGGCACCATTTCGTTGGGCTCGTGTACCCGAAGCGCCTTGCAGCCCAGCCCCTCGGCGACCTTGACATGGTCGACGCCATAGCCGGCGAGTTCGGGTGCATTGATGTTGTCGAAGGACAGCTGCACGGCGTAGTCCATGTCGAAGCCGCGCTGCGCCTGCCGGATCAGCCCGAGGTAGGAGTTGTTCACCACGATGTGCACGTACGGCAGGTTGAACTGCGCTCCCACGGCCAGCTCTTCGATCATGAACTGGAAGTCGTAGTCACCCGAGAGCGCGACGACCGGCGTATCGGGATCGGCCGCGACCACACCGAGCGCGGCCGGCCCGGTCCAGCCGAGCGGTCCCGCCTG
>DASXTS010000468.1:0-14741 GCA_036505275.1 Pseudonocardiaceae bacterium | reverse complement strand
AGGGCGTCGCCGACGCCGAGTCCATCGACCGCGCCATGGAGCTCGGCTACCGCCACCCCATGGGCCCGCTGCGCTCTACGGACCTCGTCGGCCTGGACGTCCGCTTGGCCATCGCAGAGTACCTCGCCGCCACCCTCGGTGAGCGGTTCACGCCGCCCCCGCTGCTGCGGGACAAGGTCGCCAAAGGTGAGCTGGGCCGCAAGACCGGCCGTGGCTTCTACGACTGGACTGACGGCTGAGCAAGGTGGCTCAGTTACCTTCAAAACCGGAAGTCGCAACGACAGGACGTCTACCTGCGTGCACTGCGGCACGACTCCTGGCCTGACGATCAACCTCGGCCATTACCTCACCTCCACGGTGCGTATGCCGTTGGCTTTGCCGCCGGCGACCGGTCCGCGGACGGTCAAGGTGATAAAAACCGCTCGGCCTGACCGTCGGCGTGGTCAATCCGCATCCGCCGGCCAAGCGTAGCCGCGCGTTGCAGCCCAACTTTTTCAAGCAATTGAGAGCCGGTGCGCTCGCCCGGTGTCAAATTCCCGATCCGGTGATCGATTCCCAAGGGAAAGATTCATAAGCCGGCTCGGTGGTGATCCCGTGGTGATCCGAGCAGCCCCGAGAACGCAGAGGCCCGCACTATGGCGGGCCTCGCACCTGGACACCGAAGCGACCAGGGGGATACAACACCAAGTACTACCAGCAACGCGGAGTTGCGTCGACTACGGGCCGGGTCAAGCCTGTTTTCTGGCGCGGCTGGGGGCGACCCGAGGGGGCTCGTTGGGCATCTTGGGGTAGACGGGGGGCCAGGGGGCGTCCATCAGGCCGGCCGCCATATCGCGTTCGTGCAGGTCGAGGAGGGTTTCCAGGGACTGCCGGTCGGAGGACATGGCCGCCCACGGGTCGCCGTGCTCAACCACCCGTGAAGGCACCGTGGCAATGCTCAGCTCGCGGGGGACGATGGAGGCCAGCTCGGACCAGGCGAACGGCGCGGACACCTGGCCGTTCGGGCTGGCCCGCACGCACCAGGCGCCGAACACGGTGCGGTGCGGCGCGTTCTGGTTGAAGTCGATGAAGACCCGGCTGCCGCGCTCCTCCTTCCACCAGGCGGCGGTCATCAGGTCGGGGCGGCGGCGCTCCAGCTCGCGGGCCACGGCCACTGCTGCGGCCCGCACCTGGTAGCTGTCCCAGCGGGGTTGCAGCCTCGCGTAGACGTGGATGCCGCGGTTGCCGGTCGTCTTGGGGTGGCTGGCCACGCCGAGCTCGTCGAGCAGCGCCTTGGTCTCCGAGGCGCCCTCCTGGATCATCGCGAAGGTGACCCCGGGGCTGGGATCGAGGTCGATGCGCAGCTCATCGGCGTGCTCGGGATCGGCCGCGGTGGTGGGCCAGACATGAAAGCCGATGCAGCCCATGTTCACCGCCCACAGCACGTGCGCCAGGTCGGCGGCGACCAGCGCGTCGGAGGTGGTGCCGTTGGGCGTCGAGACCACGGTGGTGGTCAGCCACGGGTCGGCCTTGGTTGGCGACACCCGCTTCTGGAAGAACGACGGACCGGTGGCGCCGGACGGGAAGCGTTGCAGCAGCACCGGTCGGCCGCCCATGGCGGCCATCAGGGGCTCGGCGACCGCGAGGTAGTAGCGGACCAGGTCCAGCTTGGTCTCACCGCGCTCGGGGAAGAACACAGTGCCGGGGTTGGTGACCCGCACCGCCCGCCCGGCGACCTCGATGACCTCGACGTCCACAGCCACCCGACGACGGTACCCACCGTCTGCTCAGCCGCCGAGCAGTTCGGCAAGACGTTCGAGAAATACCCGCTGCCCGGCGATCAGCTTGTCCCGCGCCTCGTCCATACCGAGCCAGGCGACCCGGTCGACCTCGGGGAACTCCCGCATCCGGCCGGAGCCCTTCGGCCATTCCAGTAGGAACGTGCCGGGCACCACGTCCGCCGGGTCCAGGTCGCCCTCGGCCGCCCACACGGTCACGATCTTGCCGCCGGACTGCCGCACGGTGCCCAGCTCGACCAGCTGAAGGAGGTCGCCACCCGGCACCGGCATGCCGAGCTCCTCCTGGAACTCCCGTCGTGCGGCGGCCTCCGGCCGCTCGTCGGGCCCGTACTCGCCCTTGGGCACCGACCACGCGCCGGCGTCCTTGCGCTGCCAGAACGGTCCGCCCATGTGGCCGAGCAGCACCTCGACCTCGCCGCCCGATCGGCGGTAGAGCAGGATGCCCGCGCTGCGCCGGCCGGCCATGAGTCCCGCCGTCCTACAGCGCGTGCTGGCGAAGCCACTCGAGCGCGCTGTCGGCGATCTCCCGCCAGCCGCTCTCGATGGTGAGAGAGTGGCCCCGGCCGGGAAACTCCTGCTCCGGAGTCAGCGAGATCGCCCGCCGGCGATTGGCCGGGTTGCGCAGCGCGATCGAGGCGACCCGCAGCGCCGACGGCGGCAGGGCAAGCACGGCCTTGATTGGCGCGGCATCGATGGCGACGGCGGCGGCCGCCAGGTTCTGCCCGAGCAGCCGCTGCGCGATCAGCTCCACCCACCGGCCCCACGGATCGGCGTGCAGCCACAGGCCATGGACGAACACGACTGGGGTTCCTGCCGGCGGCATGCCTCGGCTCCTGTGGTGCGTCATCGTGGCGGGGGTTAGCGTCGAGCGATGAGTCTTCCTCAAGTGGTGTCGCGTGACGAGTGGATGATCGCCCGCAAGAGGTTGCTGGCCAAGGAAAAGGAGCTCACCCGGCAGCGCGACCAGCTGACCGCCGAGCGGCGCAGGCTACCGATGGTCGAGATCACCAAGGAGTACGTGTTCGACGGCCCGCACGGCAAGGCCACCCTGCTCGACCTGTTCGAGGGCCGCAACCAGCTCGTCGTCTGCCATTTCATGTTCTCCCCGGACTGGACCGACGGCTGCCCGAGCTGCACCGCCGGTGCCGACGAGATGTCCCCTGGCCTGCTCAAGCACCTGCAGGCCCGGGACACCACGCTGGTCTATGTATCCCGCGCGCCGCTGGAGAAGATCGAGGCGTACAAGGCCCGCAGGGGCTGGACCTTCCCCTGGTACTCCTCCTTCGGCAGCGACTTCAACTACGACTTCCACGCGACACTGGACGAGTCGGTGGCGCCCATCGAGTACAACTTCCGGACCAAGGCCGAGCTGGAGCAGGCCGGCGCCGGTGTCGGCGACGAGCAGCCGGCGGAGGCGCCGGGCCGGAGCGCCTTCCTCCGGGTCGGCGACCGGGTCTTCCACACCTACTCGGTGTACGCACGCGGCCTTGAGACCATGGGCGGCTCGTACTACCTGCTCGACGAGACCGCGCTCGGCCGGCAGGAGGACTGGGAGGAGCCAAAGGGACGAGCGGCCTCGGTTCGCGCCGCCGTCCCCGACTTCGCGGAATGAGCCCCTCGCGCCGGCGGCCGGCCTTCCGCGGTGACCGGCGCACGGCTAAACTGCTGACTGAACGGACGGTCAGTAATTGGGCTGGAGGGACGGAATGGGCGTGCTGCGGAGTTACGTCGGTGGTCGCTGGCAGCGGCCGGCCGACGAGGGGACACCGCTGCACGACGCCGTGACCGGCGAGCAGGTCGCCAGCATCTCCTCGGTCGGCATCGACATGGCCGCCGCGCTGGATTACGGCCGCCGCGTCGGCGGCCCGGCGCTGCGCGAGCTGACGTTCCACCAGCGGGCGGGGCTGCTCAAGGTGCTGGCCTCGCACTTGCGGGAGCACCGCGACGAGCTGTACGACCTCTCTGCCCGCACCGGCGCCACCCTCGGCGACTCCAAGTTCGACGTGGACGGCGGCATCGGCGTGCTGTTCGGCTACTCGAGCAAGGGCCGCCGCGAGCTGCCGAACGACACGGTGCTGGTGGAGGGCAATGTCGAGCCGCTGGGCAAGGGCGGCACGTTCGTCGGCCAGCACGTGTGCACGCCGCTGCACGGAGTGGCCGTGCAGATCAACGCGTTCAACTTCCCGGTATGGGGACCGCTGGAGAAGTTCGCCCCGGCGTTCGTGGCCGGGGTGCCGAGCCTGGTCAAGCCGGCCAGCCAGACGGCCTACCTCACGGCGCGGCTGGTCGAGCTGATCATCGAGTCGGGCATCCTGCCGGAGGGCGTGCTGCAGTTCGTCGCCGGCAGCGCGGGCGACCTGCTGGACCACCTGACCGAGCAGGACCTGGTGTCCTTCACCGGTTCGGCGTCCACGGCGCAGTACCTGCGCGGCCACCAGAACCTGCTGCGGCACGGCGTGCGGTTCAACGCCGAGGCCGACTCGCTGAACTGCTCGATCCTCGGACCGGACGCCGGGCCAGGCACGCCGGAGTTCGACCTGTTCGTCAAGCAACTCGTCACCGAGATGACCGTCAAGGCCGGGCAGAAGTGCACGGCCATCCGGCGCGCGTTCGTGCCGGCCGGGGTGATGGACGCGGTCGCCGACGCGGTGTCGGCGCGGCTGGCGAAGGTCGTCGTCGGCAACCCTGCCAACCCGGACACCCGGATGGGTGCGCTGGCCAGCCTCGAGCAGCGCGAGGAGGTGCGGCGCTCGCTCAAAGCGCTGCTGGAGGCCGGCCGGATCGTCTTCGGCGACCCGGAGCATGTCGATTTGCTGGACGCCGACCCCGAACGCGGCGCGTTCCTGTCCCCGGTGCTGCTCCGCGCCGACGACGCCGAGGCGCCGCAGCCGCACGAGGTGGAGGCGTTCGGGCCGGTCAGCACGCTGCTGCCGTACTCGTCGGCGGCGCAGGTGATCGAGCTGGCGGCCCGCGGGCACGGTAGCCTGGTCGGCTCCGTGGTCACCGGTGACGTCGAGTTCGCCCGGTCCGTCGTGCTCGGTGTGGCGCCGTGGCACGGTCGGCTGCTCGTACTGGACGGCGACAACGCCCGCGAGTCCACCGGGCACGGCTCGCCACTGCCGGCGCTGGTGCATGGCGGGCCGGGGCGGGCCGGCGGCGGCGAGGAGATGGGCGGCGTCCGCGGCGTGCTGCACCACATGCAACGCACCGCGGTGCAGGCCAGCCCGCGGGTGCTCGGCGCGGTGACCAACCGCTGGATCGAGGGGGCTGCCCGGCGCGACGACGGGGTGCACCCGTTCCGCAAGTCGTTGCGCGACCTGCGGGTCGGCGACTGCGTGGTGGCGGGCCCGCGGACCGTGGCGATGGCCGACATCGAGCACTTCGCCGAGTTCACCGGCGACCGGTTCTACGCGCACCTGGACGAGGAGGCCGCCGCGGCCAACCCGTTCTTCGGCGGCCGGGTGGCGCACGGCTACCTCGTGGTGTCCTTCGCCGCGGGGCTGTTCGTCTCGCCGGAACCCGGCCCGGTGCTGGCCAACTACGGGCTGGAGAACCTGCGGTTCCTCACGCCGGTGTTCCCCGGCGACGCCTTGACGGTGACGCTGACCGCCAAGCAGATCACTCCGCGTGAGGACCAGGACTACGGCGAGGTGCGCTGGGACGCCGACGTGACCAACCAGAAGGGCGAGTCGGTGGCCAAGTACGACGTGCTCACCCTCGTCGCGAAGGAGCCGCGATGATCTCCTACGACGGCGCCCCTGTGGACAACCGGGTCCGCGAGGATGTGGAATCTCCCCACTCTAGCGAGCACGATGTCACATCGTCGCCGAACGAGGCCGAGCTGCGAGAGCACTTCGAGCGCACGATTGCCGCCGACCATCGGGTGGAGCCGCGGGACTGGGTGCCGGACGGCTACCGCAAGACCATGATCCGGCAGATCGCCCAGCACGCCCACTCCGAGATCATCGGTATGCAGCCGGAGGGCAACTGGATCACCCGAGCGCCCTCCCTGCGCCGCAAGGCGATCCTGCTCGCCAAGGTCCAGGATGAGGCCGGCCACGGGCTGTATCTGTACTCCGCGGCCGAGACCCTGGGCGCCGACCGGGCGGAGCTCACCCGGATGCTGATCGACGGCCGGCAGAAGTACTCGTCGATCTTCAACTACCCGACGCTGACGTTCGCGGACGTCGGGGTGATCGGCTGGCTGGTGGACGGCGCGGCGATCTGCAACCAGGTGCCGCTGTGCCGGTCGTCATACGGGCCGTACGCCCGCGCGATGATCCGCATCTGCAAGGAGGAGTCGTTCCACCAGCGGCAGGGCTTCGAGCTGCTGATGACCATGATGCGCGGCACCGAGGCGCAGCGGGAGATGGTGCAGGACGCCACGAACCGCTGGTGGTGGCCCTCGCTGATGATGTTCGGCCCGCCCGACGCGGACTCGCCCAACACCGCCCAGTCGATGGCCTGGAAGATCAAGCGGCACACCAACGACGAGCTGCGGCAGCGGTTCGTGGACATGACCGTGCCGCAGGCCAAGGCGCTCGGCGTGACGCTGCCAGACCCTGCGCTGACGTGGAACTCCCAGCGCGGCCATTACGACTTCGGCGAGATCGACTGGGTGGAGTTCAAGCAGGTGATCTCGGGCAACGGCCCGTGCAGCGCCCAGCGCATCGCGGCCCGCCGCGCCGCGCACGACGGCGGCGCCTGGGTCCGCGAGGCCGCCGCGGCGTACGCCGCCAAGCAGCCGTCGCGTACCGGGGAGGGTGCGGCGTGACCGCGGCGCCGCGGTCCGAGTGGCCGCTGTACGAGGTGTTCGTGCGCGGCAAGCGCGGGCTCAACCATGTGCACGTCGGGTCGCTGCACGCGGCCGACGGCCAGATGGCCCTGCACAACGCCCGCGACCTGTACACCAGGCGCAACGAGGGAGTGAGCATCTGGGTGGTGCGCGCCGCGGACATCACGGCGTCCAGTCCCGACGAGAAGGACCCGTTCTTCGCGCCGAGCGGCGACAAGGTGTACCGCCACCCGACGTTTTACGAGATCCCCGACGACGTGCCGCACATGTGAGGGCCGATGTCGTTCGACAATGCCTACGAGGCGATCACCGAAGACAACGATGCCCGGTGGGCCTTCGGCACCGGGTTCGACGACCCGCTCGCCGGGGTGTCCACCGACCTGCCGGCCGAAGTTGACCGGGCGGAGCTTGCCCAGTACTGCCTGATGCTCGGCGACGACGCGCTGATCATGTCGCACCGGCTGCAGGAGTGGTGCACCCGCGCGCCCGAGCTGGAGGACGAGGTCGCCATCGCCAACATCGGGCTTGACCTGCTCGGCCAGGCTCGGTTCCTGCTGGCCCGAGCCGGCGCGGTGGACGGTGGTGGCCGCGGCGAGGACGAGTACGCCTTCCTGCGCGAGGAGTCCCAGTTCCGCAACGTGCGGCTGGTCGAGATCGCCAACGGCGACTTCGCGCACACCATGGCGCGGCTGCTGGTCTTCGCCACCTGGCGGCTGGCCTTGCTGGACGCTCTGGTGTCCTCGGCGGACCCGGTGATCGCCGCGATCGCGGCCAAGGGGGTGAAGGAGGTGACCTACCACCGCGACTACGCGGGCCGCTGGGTGGTGCGCCTCGGCGGCGGCACCGCGTATTCCCGCGCCCGGATGGCCGACGGGCTGGCCGCAATGTGGCCGCTGGTGGACGAGTTGTTCCGGCCGCACGAGCTGGAGCTGCGGATGGCCCGTGCCGGGGTCGGCGTCGACCCGTCGAGGCTGCGGCCCGAGTTCGACACGGTGCTCGCCGAGGTGCTGCGCGCCGCCACTCTGGAGGCGCCGCAGGCCGCGCCACTGGCCGGGGTGGCCGAGCGGTACGGGCGGCACGGCGTGCACACCGAGGTCATGGGTTACCTGCTCGCCGAGCTGCAGAGCGTCCGCCGAGCTCACCATGAGGGGGCCTCGTGGTGACCTCTGTGAGTGGCAGATGGTGCCCCAACACCATTTGCCACTCACGACTTGTCCACAGGGCGCGGGCGGCGGCGGAGGCAGTGGTCGACCCGGAGCTGCCCATGCTGACGCTGGCCGACCTCGGCGTGCTGCGCGGCGTGCGGGTCGGCGCGGACGGCGGGGTCACGGTGTCGATCACGCCGACATATCTCGGCTGCCCGGCGATGGACGCCATGCGGGCTGATCTGCGCACCACGCTGCGCGGTGCCGGGTTCGAGGACGTGCGGGTCGAGGTCGTGCTGGATCCGGCGTGGAGCACCAGCTGGATCAGCGAGGGTGGCCGGCGCAAGCTCGCGTCGGCGGGCATCGCGCCGCCCCGCGACAGCGACCCTGGCCGGGGGGCGGGCCGCCGGTTCGGGGAGCCGATCCCGCTCACCCTCACGCCGCCGGCGCGCCGGGTGCCGTGCCCCCGGTGCGGCTCCGAGGACACCGAGCAGACCAGCGAGTTCAGCGCGACGGCGTGCAAGGCGCTGCGTCGCTGCCGCTCGTGCCGCGAACCCTTCGAGCACGTCAAGGAGATCTGAGCCGCCGTGACCGTGCTGTCCGACCGCGCTGCCGGGTCACGCCGCCGTGCCGGGTTCCACCCGCTGCGGGTGGTCTCGGTGGAGAAGCTGTGCGCCGACGCCGTCGCGGTGACCTTCGACGTGCCGGCGGAGCTGGCCGAGGAGTACACGTTCCGGCCCGGCCAGTCGCTGACCGTGCGCCGGTTCTTCGGCGGCCGGGAGGAGCGCCGTTCGTACTCGCTGTGCTCGCCGGCCGGCGCGCCGCCGCGCATCGGCGTACGGGAGGTGCCGGACGGCGCGTTCTCCCCGTGGCTGGTGCGGGAGGTACGGCCGGGCGACGAGATCGAGGTCATGCCGCCGGCCGGCATGTTCACCCCGGACCTGGACCGGCCGTCGCATCACGTGCTGATCGCGGCCGGCTCCGGCATCACACCGGTGCTGTCCATCGTGGCCTCGGTGCTGCCCGCGCACGCCGCGACCCGTGCCACCGTGCTCTACGGCAACCGCCGCACCGACACCGTGATGTTCGCCGACGAGCTGGCCGACCTGAAGGACGCCTATCCGCCGCGGCTCGAGCTGGCGCACGTGCTGTCCAGGGAGCCGCGCGAGGCGGAGCTGCTCACCGGACGGCTGGACGCCGCGAAGCTGCGCACCCTGCTGCCGCGGCTGGTCGACCCGGCCGCCGTCGACCACTGGTGGCTGTGTGGGCCGTACGGCATGGTCACCGACGCCCAGGCTGTTCTGTCGGAGTTCGGGGTGCCGCCGCAGCGAGTGCACAAGGAGCTGTTCTACGTCGAGGACACCCCGCCGGCCCTGGTTCGGCACGAGGACCCGGCCCTGGAGGGCCCGAGCAGCGAGATCACCGTGGTGCTGGACGGCCGGTCCACGACGATCACCCTGCCGCGTGACGTCACCGTGCTGGAAGGTGCCCAGCGGATCCGCCCCGACCTGCCGTTCGCCTGCAAGGGCGGAGTGTGCGGCACCTGCCGGGCCAGGCTGGTTGACGGCGAGGTGGTCATGCGGCGCAACTTCGCGCTCGACCAGTCCGAGCTGGACGCCGGGTTCGTGCTCACCTGCCAGTCGCTGCCGGTGAGCGAGAAGGCCACCGTGGACTATGACGGGTGAGCACACTCACCGGTGCTCACGGCCCCTGGCCACCAGCTCCATTGTGATCAGCGCCGCGACCGCCTGCACGGCGAGCAGAGCGACCAGCACGACGAGCTGGGTGACACCGGCCTGCACCGGGCTGGCGCCGCCGAGCAGCATGCCGACGAAAGCGCCGGGCAGGATGACCAGCCCGACGGTGCGGGTCTGATCCATGCCGGGCACCAGCGCCTGCCCGGCGCTCGGGCGGCAGATCTCAAGGGCGGCATCCCTTGGCGGCAGGCCGAGTGCCAGCGCAGCTTCGTACTCCCCGTGCCGGCCGCGCAACTCGTCCAGCGCGCGCCGGCCGGCCAGCGAGGTGGCCGTCATCGCCCCGCCGATGAGGATGCCCGCGATCGGCACCACGGCGACCGGCACGGTTGGAACCAGCCCGGTGACCAGTAGCAACGCGACCACCGGTGCGGTGCCGGCGGTGATCGGCACGACGGTCCATGGCGTGAACCGCAGCCGCGTCAGCCGGCCGATGCGTCCGGTGGACGTGGCCGCGGCCACCGCCGCCATTACTGCGATGAAGAATGCCGTCCACCACCACGAGCGCAGCACGGCCGTGATGAGCAGAGACACCGCGGCCAGCTGCACCGTGGCCCGGGCGGCCGCGGTCGCCACGCGGCGGGGGTCACCGAGCCCGCCGACCCATACCACCGCCGCTGCCAGCACCGTGAGCAGCCCCAGCACCCCGGCCAGGACGGGCCCCACCGCAATGGCCGTCACCCGCCGCCCCCACGTCTGCCCGCCGCCCGGCGTGTCCGCGCGTTCATCCACATGATTTGGCAGTGTGGACACATTGGGATGTGCTGAAACGCCCGACTCACCTGGCCGGACCCGCGGACACGCCGGGGGAGGGCGCTACTAGTGGGCGCCAGCGAGTCTGTCGCGGACTGCGCGCTCCACCAGGATGGGCACGAAGACTTGGACCTTCGCGTCGGCGTACTGCGTGCGTTCGGCGCGCACATGGCGGCGGACGGTGTCCTCGTCGATCGATCCGTACTCGTTGACCAGCCTGGTCTCGACCTGATCCAGCTGTGCCTCGATCTGGTCCGAGGACGCCGCGATGGTGTCCACCGTCCGTGGCTCAGTCATGGTCACTGTTTACCCCAGGGTGGGTTGCCGATGATTGAACAGAAGATGAACAGCAGGTGGCGCGCGGCGGCAAATGCGGCGCTATCGAGGTCCGCCGGCCGCCGCCCTGGCCTGCTCGAGGCCGTCCTCGGCGGCCTTGGCCTCCCGCTCGGCATCGGCCAGCTCGTTCTCCACCCGGTCGAGGCGCTGTTGAATGCGCCGGATCTCGGCGCGTAGCTCGTCGCGCCGGCGGACCAGACCATCCCGGTACCGGACGGCGTCCTGCCAGGCCTCGGTGCGCTGCTTGACCAGGCGTGCGGCCCGCTCGGCCGCGGCCCCTGTGTCCGGTTCTGCCGGCCTCGCTGCGCGCGCGCCGGCGGTTGGTCGACCGTCCGCTCGGCCGCGGCCGGGTCGTCGGGCCGCGGCATCCCGGTCGGCTTCGTCGAGCCGGTCGGCGGCAGCCGTGGTCGCGTCGGTCAGCGGTTCGGCAGGGGCGGTGTTTTCGGCGGCGCCCGTTAGCGCGGCGGCCGGCCGGGGCTGCGGGACGAACTGCAACTCTGGCCCGAGCCCCGAGTAGGACAAGGGCGTCACGAGCGCGCCGCGGCGTACCTGTTCGGCGGCGTCCGGGTCGGCCACCGCGGCCGCCAGGGTCGTCTCCACCTCGCGTGCGCGGTCGGCGGTCAGCTGCATGCCGGCCTCGGCGCTGAGCCGCTCGGCGTCCACCTGAAGGCGCTGCAGCAGCTCGCGGCGCTTGGTGGAGAGCTCCTGGAGCCTCTCGCGGGTCAGCGGCTCGCCCCGGAACTCCGCGCCGACGTCGAGCAGCTCGTCGACCAGCTCACGTTGCTGCCGCAGCAGCAGATTGACCAGCCAGGCGCTCTGCGTCGGGCGGCGCAGCTTGCGCAGCTCGTCGGCCAGCTGCTTGTCACCGGCCGCCTTGGCCTGCCGCGCGTACTCGTTGCGAGCAGCGACGAACTCGCCGGGCGGCGCGGCGTAGAGCTCCCTGGCCACCTCCTCCAGCTGCACGAGCCGACCTTAGTAGCCAAACGGCCAGCCATCCCAGGTGCGCAGCACGGGTCCGAGCTGGTCTTCCTCGTAGTCCAGGTGCACCAGCAGGCGGTCGGCCAGCGCGGCCAGTGCGTCCACGACGCGGCGGCGGGCCGCCGTGATGTCGCCGGCGGTCGGGTCGTCGGCGGTCAGGTCGCCGGCGGCGGCCTCGATCTCGTCCAGCAGGCCGGCCACCGCGAGGTGGTCCGCCTCCAGCCGGTCAACCACGTCGGCCATGGCGGGACGCGAAGCGCGCACGGCCGGAAACAGCAGGTGCGACTCGGCGTTGTGGTGCGAGTGCACGAACCGGCAGCAGTACAGGCAGTTCATCCGCAGCGACCACAGCGGACCGCTGGCGGCCAGCCCGCGTAAACCGGCTCGGACCTCGTCGGCGGGCGTGCCGGCCAGCACCTCCTCGGCCAGCCGGCGCACCGCCGCGAGGTCGGCGCGGATCATGCGGTGCACCCACCGCAGCTCCTCGAACAGGGCCTCGCCGCGCGGGTTTGATGCCAGCTCGCCAGCGGTCATCGCAGGCCGTTCACGGGGCTACTCGGACGGGGACGGCGGCTGCCACGGCGTGAGCCACTCCGTCGCCGGCCAGCCCTCGGCCGCGGCCATCAGCTCGTACGCGGTCGCGCCGTCCACCGACTCGCGCACGATGTCGGCGTGTCCCGCGTGCCTGGCGGTCTCCTCGATCAGGTGCAGCAGCACCCAGCGCACCGACCAGGCCTCGACGTCGTCGGGGAACCACGGCACGCCCTTGGGCACCGGCACCGGCTGCCCGAGGTCGGCGATGCCCGCGATGATCGCCTCGGTCTCCTTGGCCACCTCGTCGTACCTCGCCAGCACATCGGCCAGCGTCTCGTCCGGCGTCAGCCGGAAGCCGTCGTGGTAGTTGCTTTCGGCTTCCTCCGTGCCGCCGCGGTCCCGCTGCAGCACGGTGTCCAGCCAGCCCCGTTCGGTGGCCGCGAGGTGCTTGATCAGGCCGCCGATGCTCAGCGCGCTGACCGCCGGGGTCGCTCTGGCCTGCTCGTCGGTGAGGCCGTGCGCCGCGATGCGGACCGCGTCGCGCTGCTGTGCGAGGTAAGCGAGCAGGCCCTCGCGCTCATCGGCTACCGGGCGAACCTGTCCTGGCACGTGCCGTCACACCCCTCCGCTGACAACCAGACGCTTGCAAACCTTCCAGACGCGCGAGCCGATCCTCGCACCGCCCACCGACAGTCCAGGCCGGAAATGCAGTACTTGAAAGCCAACCATTCCAAGTCGCCATAACCCATTTCAAACATCTGCATTATCGAATTTGATCGGCAATCCCGATGGCTCTCGTGGACGCCGCACCCGGCACAATGCCTCTCGTGACCGTGACCGTGACCGTGCATCGCAGGATCGCCGACGAGCTCGGCGTCGCTGAGCGGCAGGTGGCCGCCGCCGTCGGGCTGCTGGACGGCGGAGCGTCCGTGCCCTTCATCGCCAGGTACCGCAAGGAAGCGACCGGCTCGCTGGACGACGCCCAGCTCCGCACGCTGCAGGAGCGGCTGCGCTACCTGCGCGAGCTGGACGAACGGCGGTCCGCGATCCTCGAGTCGATCAAGAGCCAAGGCAAGCTGGACGCGGCGCTCGAGGCGCAGATCCTGGCTGCCGACTCGAAGGCCCGGCTGGAGGACATCTACCTGCCGTTCAAACCCAAGCGCCGGACCAAGGCGCAGATCGCCCGCGAGGCCGGGCTGCAGCCGCTCGCCGACGGGCTGCTCGCCAACCCGACCGTCGAGCCGCGGGCCGCGGCGGTCGCGTTCATCGACGCCGAGAAGGGCGTCGCGGACGTCGCCGCAGCCCTGGACGGGGCGCGGGCCATCCTGGTCGAGCAGTTCGCCGAGGATGCCGATCTCATCGGCGAGCTGCGCGAACAGCTCTGGTCGCGCGGCACGCTCGCCTCGCGGGTGCGCGATGGCAAGCAGGACGCCGGCGCCAAGTTCGCCGACTACTTCGCCTTCGCCGAGCCGATCACCAGGCTGAAGTCGCATCGGGTGCTGGCGTTGTTCCGCGGCGAGAAAGAGGAGGTGCTGGCGCTGACCGTGGAGCCGGACTCGGCCGAGGACTGCGAGCGGCGCATCGCGGCCCGCTTCGGCATCGCCGACCGCGGCCGGCCGGCCGACCGCTGGCTGCTGGAGACCGTGTCCTGGGCCTGGCGCACCCGCATCCTGGTGCATCTCGGCATCGACGTGCGGATGCGGCTGCGGCAGGCCGCCGAGGACGAGGCGGTGCGGGTATTCGCAGCCAACCTGCGCGACCTGCTGCTGGCCGCGCCGGCTGGCGGCCGCCCGACCATGGGTCTCGACCCTGGCCTGCGGACCGGCGTGAAGGTCGCCGTGGTGGACGCCACCGGCAAGGTGGTGGCCACCGAGACCATCTACCCGCACGAGCCGCGGCGGCAGTGGGACCAGTCGCTTGCGGTGCTGGACACACTGGTGGCGCGGCACGGCGTCGAGCTGATCGCGATCGGCAACGGCACCGCGTCGCGCGAGACCGACCGGCTCGCCGTCGAGGTGGTATCGCGAGCCGGTGGCGGTGTCACCAAGGTGGTGGTGTCCGAGGCGGGCGCGTCGGTGTACTCCGCCTCGGCGCTGGCCTCGGCGGAGCTTCCGGAGCTGGATGTCTCGCTGCGCGGCGCGGTGTCCATCGCCCGCCGGCTGCAGGATCCGCTCGCCGAGCTGGTGAAGATCGACCCCAAGTCCATCGGCGTCGGGCAGTACCAGCACGACCTCGCCGAGTCCAAGCTGTCCCGCTCGCTGGACGCCGTGGTGGAGGACTGCGTCAATGCGGTCGGAGTCGACGTGAACACCGCGTCGGCACCGCTGCTGCGCCGGGTCTCCGGCGTGGGCGAGGGCCTTGCCGTCTCGATCGTGACGCACCGCGACACGCACGGGTCCTTCCGCACCCGGCGCGCGCTGCGCGAGGTGCCGCGGCTCGGCCCCAAGGCGTTCGAGCAGTGCGCCGGTTTCCTGCGCATCCCCGGCGGCGACGACCCGCTGGACGCCTCCAGCGTGCACCCCGAGGCCTACCCGGTGGTGCGGCGCATCCTGGCGACCGCCGGCGTCGCGCTGCGCGAGCTCATCGGGGACACCGCCAGGCTGCGCACGCTGCGCCCAGCCGACTTCGTCGATGACGCCTTCGGCCTGCCCACCGTCACCGACATCCT
>DASXTS010000467.1:0-3411 GCA_036505275.1 Pseudonocardiaceae bacterium | reverse complement strand
TGGATCGATGAGCGTGCTGGACATGTTTCAGCTCCACGGCAAGGTCGCCGTGGTGACCGGAGCGTCCTCCGGACTGGGCGTGGCCGCCGCGCAGGCGCTCGCCGAGGCGGGCGCCGACGTCGCGCTCGGTGCCCGTCGGGTCGACCGGCTCGCCGAGACTGCCAAGCTGGTCGAAGCCGCCGGGCGGCACGCGCTGACCGTACGGACCGACGTGAGCCGGCCGGAGGAGTGTCGGCGACTGATCGATCAGACCGTCGCGACCCTCGGCCGGGTCGACATCCTGGTCAACAACGCCGGCGTGGGCGCCGCCGTGCCTGCCTCCCGGGAGACCCCCGAGCAGTTCCGGTCCGTTCTGGAGATCAACCTCGAAGGCTGCTACTGGATGGCGCAGGCAGCCGCGCGGGTCATGCCGGTCGGCTCATCGATCATCAACGTGTCGAGCGTGCTCGGCATCGTGACCGCCGGGTTGCCGCAGGCCGCCTACGCCGCGTCCAAGGCCGGCCTGCTGGGGCTGACCCGGGATCTCGCGGCACAATGGACCTCGCGCAAGGGCATCCGGGTCAACGCGGTGGCGCCCGGCTTCTTCGCCTCGGAGATGACCGACGCGTACCCTCCGGGCTACGTCGACCGCTTCGCCGGGTTGATCCCGGCCGCGCGGCCGGGCGAGGCGGGCGAGCTGGCCGCCGTCATCGTCTTCCTGGCCTCGGACGCCGCCAGCTACGTCACCGGCGTCACGCTGCCCGTCGACGGCGGCCTCGCCATCGCCTGACCGCCCCGCGGGATTCCGCGCAGCGGCGAGGCCACGGTGAGGACACCAGGCCGGGCAGGACGACGCTCCTGCGCACCACCTGGCGGCATTGTCGCTCCCCGCCGCGGACGTGCTGGACTCCCGTTCGTGCGAACCGCACCCGCGCGAATCGGCTGACCGCGCCCGGCTGCCGCGAGCCGGCCGGCGTTGCAAAGTCTTCCCGCACGATTTCGGCGTCCCACCGGCATTGTCACAGGAGCCAGGACTCGGCGTTCGTCTGCAACGTCCTCCGTCCGGGGCCTGCTGCTGGCTGAGCTACCCCGCGTCGGCACCGTCAACCGCGCCAGAATCGTCTGGAAGATCGCGCGTCCTCGACCGGCCGCCGGCTTCTCCCAGAGCTCGCCGCCGGGGCTGCCGCAGGCTTGCTGCAAGGGTAGTGTCGGCAGTGGCCCCAGCTCGGGGCTCACGCCCTCTCGCTCGCGAGAGGAGATTGGCGCTCCCTATGGCACCGCCGTCCGCACTCATCACTCGGAGGACCGCCGTACCGGCCGCGGCATGGCCGGATGATCGGCAGGACCTCCACAACACCGCTGTTGACGAACAGGTGGCCGGAACAGGCGCGTGCGGCCGCCTGCATGTCCAGACCGGCCGGACGTGCACGTTGAGGTACCGCCATGCGGGCTCGTGCGGCTTCGTCGCGCGGGATCAGGTGGCAGCCTCTCTTGCCGCGCGTCGCGCTCCTGCCGGCTGGTGACGTCGCCGCCAGCACCGCGCAGCAAGCCCCTTCGGGGCCCGCACGTCGTGGCCCGCCGGGCGGGGGGCTCGCGGTGGGAGTCAGCTGGCCCGCCCGCCGCGGCGAGACCGCAAGGATCCGGCCAACGTCAGGACCGGCCGGCACGCCACGCACCAACCGGGTCACGGCTCGGCATCGCGGCGCCGGCCCGGGTGCGGCCGGCTTCCTGCCTGGCCTGCCGCGGCTGGCGGACCTTTCCCGGCGACCGCATCCGGCGGCACCTCGACGAGCACGACGTCGAACGCGCGCAGGTCAACCTGCACGAACGGGGCCGAGTGTGTGGGGAGCCATCGGCTCCAGCATGACCGGCTCGGCCGCCGGCCGCCTGAACGGCGTCCTGGATGCTGACTTCCTTCGGCTGATCCGGCGGCCATCAGCCGGGTCAGGGGCCTGTCTGGGTCGTGGACAGGGCGGCGCCGCAGGGACCGGCCCTGTCGATGCTGCTGGCCGAGCCGCCGGGCTCGTAGCGTCTCGCCCGCGCCCGCCTGCGGCGGGTGCGGTGGGGTGGGCTGGGTGTCGGCGTCGCTGGTCAGGGGACGTTCGGTCGGCCGGGGTGCGTGCATCGTAGGTTGTGGTCGGCGGTGGTCAGCGTGTGGGTTGCTGACTGCGTCGCCGGCGGCGGCGTGCCGTTTCGAGCCCGTCGATGAGGGTGGCGAGGCCGGTGGTGAACCGTTCGTCGCGGTTGTCGACCCAGACGTGCTCGCCGACGGCGACCAGGGTGGGGAAGCGGTCGGCCGGCAGCGACCGGAGGAACGCGTGCAGCTTGGTTCTGGTCGCGGCGTCCCGGACCCGCAGCTCGTTGATGGAGGTGGGACCGGAAAGGGCGAAGCCGAGGGTGTAGTCGTAGAGCAGGGCGAAGGCCAGGCCGGTCTCTGGGGCGGGGAGCCCGGCGGCGTGCAGCGGTGCGAGGAAGGCCTCGGCGACGGCGAGGGAGTGCGGTCCCAGCGGGTCGCGGGTCTTGAGCAGCCCGGCGATGCCGGGATGGCTTTCCAGGACCATCCGCAGCCGGTGCGCGAGCGTGCTGACCTGCTCGGTCCAGGCGAGGGTGGGGTCGAGCCGGTGGTCGACCTCGGCCAGCACTCCGTCCAGGACCAGGTCGTGCAGCTGCTCCTTGTTCCGCACGTGCCGGTACAGCGCGGCGGGGACGACGCCGAGACGGGTGGCCAGTGCGCGCATGCTCAGGGCGTCCACGCCGTGCGCGGCGATGACGGACAGGGCCTCGGCGACCACGCGGTCGCGGGTCAGGGTGCGGCGCCGGTCCTGGTCGCCGACCGGCGGGGTGAACCACAGCGGGTGCGGGCGCGAGTCGGCGGCGGTTGCCGCCGGATCAGCCGGCTTCGTCATGTCCGCCTCCGAGGCCGATGGTTGACCGTGAACGATGTTGACGATACAGTGAACAGCGTTAGCTCGGAAGCGAATGTCGTTCACTTGAGCCGCATCTCCCCGAGTCGCCGGGTCACCGGCCCGACCAGAGACAAGGGAGAACGACATGACAGTCATGACAGGCTGGGACCTGTTCGAAGACCTCCGCACCGCGCAGGATGAGATGCTGCGAATGAACCGGCTGCGCGCCGGGCGGCTCGGTCAGCTCGCCCAGCAGTACGACGCGGGCATGAGCGCGCAGGCCTGGGCGCCGGCGGTCGACATCACCGAACGCAAGGACGCCTACCTGGTGGCCGTTGACCTCCCAGGCGTCGGGATCGACGACATCGAGATCACCTTCCAGGACGGGCTGCTGACCGTCCAGGGCCAGCGGCACGCCGGGCACGACTCGTCCGAGGAGCGGGTACACCGGGCCGAGCAGCGTTACGGCGCGTTCCGCCGCTCGATCATGCTGCCCACCCACGTGAAGGCCGACGCGATCGAGGCC
>DASXTS010000466.1:0-18795 GCA_036505275.1 Pseudonocardiaceae bacterium | reverse complement strand
CGGATGGGCCGCGCATGACCTGCTCGATGAGGTGCATGAAGGGGCGCCCGAAGAGCTCAGGCCGGTAGAGCACGACCTTTGCCACCGGATCCGGCTCGCTCCGGCTGGTCAGCCGCATCAGCCACAGCAGCACGCGGGCGCGCGGCCGGTGGCCGAGTTCGAGGATGCCCAGCCGCACGTCAGCCGGCCTCCCGAAGCGCGCGCAGACCCGCGTCCAGTCGCCGGCCGGCGGCACCGAGCACCGCGGCGAGGGTCAGCTCGAACACGGCGTCCTCGGACAGTCCGCCGGTTCGCAGCCCGTCGACATCGGCGTCGGTGATGCGGTACGACGCATCCCGCACCTTGTCGAGGTAGCTCGCCAGCGGTTCGGAGGCATGGTGCCCGGTAAATGCGGCCTGCCGGGCCGTTTGGTCGGCGACGCCCGGCGTTTCGAGCACGGCGCGGCGCAGGTCGGCGGCAGCGTCGGCGTGTCGATCCACGCCGGAAGCCTATCCGGGCCGGCCGGCCGGGTCCCCCTGACAGCTGGGCGTCGATCCTGCGGCCGGCTCGCTCGAGGGTCTGTTCGAGCAGGCGGCGGCCGGACGGGGTCATGCCGAGCCCCGCGGTCGACGGCCAGGCCGACGTCTCGTCGAGGGCGAGGGCGCACCAGTCGACGAGCGCGGGCATCACCTGAGGGCGGAACCGGCCTGCCAGTCGGCCCAGGACAGGGACCAGTCGCCATAGGTATCCCAGAGCGGCAGCGGCGATCCGCCTGAGTTGACGACCTCGACGACGTCGCCGAGCCCGAAGTGGTCGAAGAACCATCGGGCGTTGGCGTTGTTGAGGTTGATGCAGCCGTGGGACACGTTGCTTGAGCCCTGGGCGGCGACGCTGTTGGGATTCTCGTGCACGAACTCGCCGTCGTTGGAGATGCGCTCGGCGAAGTACTCATCGGTCCGGTACGCCTTGGGGTCGGGCGGGCACAGCCCGTATGTGCAGGAGTCCATGGTGTACTTCTGCTGCTTGTCGGAGATCACGTGGATACCGACGTGGGTCGGTGTCTCCTCCTTGCCCATGCTGATCGGCATGGTGTTGACCAGCGCGCCGTCGTGGAGGATCTGCATCTGCTGGGTTGCGCCGTCGGCCTTTGCCACCCACGAGTCGTGCACCTTCACCGTGAGGTCGCGGTCGGTCTGGCCGTAGACGTCGCCGCCGAGGTTGATCCCGTAGACGCCGGCGTGCAGCTTGATGGTGGTGCCGGCCTGCCAGTAGACCTGCGGCCGGTAGTGCACCTCGCGCTTGGACAGCCAGTACCAGCCGCCGGCTTGCGCGGGTGTGGCCGTGACCACGAGGGCCTTCTCCGCGGCGGCCTTGTCCGCAATGTCCTGGTCGAACTTCACCACCAGCGGCTGGCCGACGCCGACGTCGGTGACGCTGGGCGGCGGGATGAACGACGGGTACGCCTGGGCTTTCGGCGTCAGGGTGTGCACCGTGGCGGTCCGCTGCACCGTGCCACCGGTGCGGTCCACCGCGTCCACGGCTACCTGGTAGGCGGTGGCATAGCCGAGCGGCTCGCTGGACGTCCAGGACGTCTTGTCGTCGGAGTAGCCGCCCTTGACCTTGGTGCCGCTGGTCGGGTTGGTCACCGTGACCGCACTCAGCGTGCCCCCGGTGGCCTTCACCACGATCGGCGTGATGGGCGTCACCGCACCCGCCTCGTCCGGCGAGACGCTCACCTCGACACCGGGCTTGGCCGCGGAGCCGCCCTGGCCGGGGCCGCCCGGGCTGCCGCTCGTCGTCGACGTGCATGCGGCGACCAGCGCCGCGCAGGCGATCAGCCCGACCATGACCCGGTGTCGTGACACGTCACCACGCTATCCAACCGGGCGCACAGCAGTTGGTGCTACCATGTAGCACATGGACGAGCACCGAATCGGCGTGCGTGAACTCCGGCAGAACGCCAGTCGGTACCTGCGCCGGGTTGCGGCGGGTGAGTCGTTCACCGTGACCGACCGCGGCACTCCGGTCGCCCAGCTCGTGCCACCAGCGTCCGACAACGTGCTCGACGCCATGATCGCCCGGGGCGAGCTGCTGCCACCGGAACACCCGACCGGTGTGCTCAGCGGCCGGCTGCCGGATCCGCTTGACCTGGGCTTCAGCGCATCCGAGGAACTTCAACGGCTCCGCGACGAGGAACCCTGGTGATCTACTTCGACACCTCGGCGTTGGCCAAGCTCGTGGTCAAGGAGCCGGAGTCGGCGGCGCTTGCCGCCTGGCTGGAGGACAACGCCGCCCGGCGCAAGGGCAGCTCGATGCTGTGCCGGGTGGAGCTGCCGCGAGCCGTTCGCGCCGGCGGCGACCTCGCCTACCTCCGCGCGCAGATGATCCTGGGTGATCTCATACAGATGCCCCTGACCCCCGAACTGCTCGACGCCGCCGGTTCGCTGCCGGGACCGCTGCGCTCGCTCGACGCTATTCATCTCGCGACGGCCCTTCGGCTGCGCGCCGATCTGTACGCGTTGGTGGCCTACGACCAGCGTTTACTGGCGGCCGCCGAACTGGCCGGTCTGCCGACGGCGTCGCCGGGTCATCAAGGCCGTCGCTAGATGTTCGCGCCGTCTGGTGGCGCGGTGGCCGGTAGCGGCGCGGGCTGGTCGGGGCCCGGCGGGGTGGCGGCGCGCGGCTGGTCGAGGGTGTAGGCGGTCATGGACAGCGAGCCGTAGTTGTAGCCGTCGACCAGGACGACGGCCGGCCGCGCGCCCACGCCGGCGAGGCCGGCGATGTAGAGCAGCGGGATGAAGTGGTCGGGCGTGGGCACCGCCTTGTCGAAGTCGGCGTGGCCGTCGAGGGTGGCGACGGCCGTCGGGTCGTCGAGCATGAGGGCCTTGGCCTGCTCGTCGAAGCGCTGTGCCCAGTCGAAGCCGGTGTCGGCGTGCCGGCGGTCGACGCCGCCGAGGTTGTGCACGACGTTGCCGCTGCCCATGATCAGCACGCCGCGCTCGCGCAGCGGCGCCAGCTGGGCGCCGAGCTCGAGGTGGTAGGAGAACGGCTTGTACCCGTTGATCGATAGCTGGACCACCGGAATGTCGGCGTCCGGGAACGCATGACAGAGCACGGTCCACGTGCCGTGGTCGAGGCCCCAGCTGTCGATGTCGTGGCCGACCCCAGGTCGGCCTGGCGACCTCGGCGACCTCGTCGGCCAGGTCTGGCGCGCCCGGTGCCGGATAGCTCACGTCGAACAGCTCCGGTGGAAAGCCGTAGAAGTCGTGGATGGTGCGCGGCCTCGGCATTGCGGTGATCGCGGTCGCGTTGATGAACCAGTACGCCGAGATCATCAGGATGGCGCGCGGGCGGGGCACTGACGCGCCGAACGCCCGCCAGGCCTCGGTGTAGCGGTTGCGCTGGAGGGTGTTCATCGGGCTGCCGTGCCCGATGAACGCCGCCGGCATCGGCCGTGCCTGCATGGTGGTCCCTTCGGCGATGGGCGCGAACGTCAGATCTCGATCTGCTGGCCGGCGCCGGCGCGGCCGGCGGCGGTGAGTACCACGGCGGCCGCCGCGGCGTCCTGGGCGGCAACCCCCACCGACTTGTACAGCGTGATCTGGTCGGCCGTGGCCCGGCCGGACCTGCTGCCGGCGACCAGCTCACCAACCTCAGCGTGCAGGTGGTCCGTGGTGATCACCCCGTCCCGGATGGGCTGGAGCAGGTCGTTGCTGCCTGCCGGGTACGGCGCGAGCACGGCCTGCCTGGACTCGACGCAGACCAGCGCGGTGGCGACGGTGGCATCGTCCACCTCACGGCCGGCGCGGTTGTAGCCGACGGAGGTGACGTGCACGCCGGGAGAAAGCCACTCCCGGCGCACCACCGGCACGCTCGCATGGGTGCAGGCGCAGGCGATGTCGGCGCCGTCGAGGGCCTCCCGGTAGGTCGGCACGGCGTGCACATCTGGTGTCGCGTCGGACAGCTCCTCGGACAGCTCCTCGGCCAACTTGGTGGCCTTCGCGGGATTGCGGCCGGCGACCCGGATCTCCCGGATGGCCCGGACCCGGCACATGGCCAGGGCGTGCGAGCGCGCCTGGACGCCGGTGCCCAGGATGGCCAGCACCGTGGCATCCTGCCTGGCCAGCAGCCGCGCGGAGAGCGCGGAGCAGGCCCCGGTGCGAGCCGCGGTGATGGCCGTGCCGTCGAGCAGCGCCGCCGGTCGCCCGGTGTCGGCGTCGAACACCACGATCACGGCCTGGTGGGTGGGTAGCGCCGTGCCCGCGTTGCGCGGGAACAGCGACACCAGCTTGGCGGCGAGCACGCCGCACGACGGCACGAAACCGGGCATGGCGGCCAGCACGCCGTCGCGATCCGGGACGGCGGCGCCGACCCGGTCGGGCACCGAGGCCCGCCCGGCGCTGAGGTCGGCCATGGCGTCCGCCAGCGTGTCGATCAGGGCGTCAAGGTCGAGCAGTTCCTCGACCTGCGAGCGGGTCAGCACCAACACCCGAGGCAAGTTAGCAAGGTCGTGAGTGGTAAATGGTGCCATGGCACCATTTACCACTCACGAGACGACGTCCCGTCAGAACCGAGGGTGCGAGCCGCGGAGCCTGACCCGCTCGCCGTCGGGGTCGACGTCCAGGTCGGGGGCCTTGCGAACCTCGCCGGCGACCCAGCAGCGCACGTGCCTGGCGGTGAGCACGGCGAGCACCCGGTCGACGTCCTCGGGGGCGACGACGGCCACCATTCCGACGCCCATGTTGAATGTGCGCTCCATCTCGGCGCGCTCCACCCGACCGCGGTGGGCGATCAGCCCGAACACCGGGGCCGGCGTCCACGAGCCACGGTCGATGACCGCGACCAGACCGCGGGGCATGACGCGGGACAGGTTGCCGGCAAGGCCACCGCCGGTGACGTGCGCGAAGGTCCGCACGTCGGCCTCGGCGAGGACGGCGAGGCAGTGCTTGGCGTAGATGATGGTCGGCTCGAGCAGCTCCTCGCCGAGGGTGCGGCCGAACTCCTCGACGTGCCCGGACAGCGGCAGCCGGGCAAGGTCGAGCAGCACGTGCCGAGCCAGCGAGTAGCCGTTGGAGTGCAGCCCGGACGAGCCGAGGGCCACCACCGCGTTGCCCGGCCGCACCCGGTCCTTGCCGAGCAGCGCGTCGGCCTCCACGACGCCGACGCCGGTGGCGGACAGATCGTAGTCGCCGGGGGCGATCAGGCCGGGGTGCTCGGCGGTCTCCCCGCCGAGCAGCGCGCAGCCGGCCCGCACACAGCCGTCCGCGATGCCGCGCACCAGCTCGGCAACCCGCTCCGGCACGATCTTGCCAACCGCGATGTAGTCCTGCAGGAAGAGCGGCTCGGCACCGCACACCACCAGGTCGTCCACCACCATGGCGACCAGGTCGATACCGATCGTGTGGTGCACGTCCATCGCCTGGGCCACCGCGACCTTGGTGCCGACGCCGTCGGTCGACGACGCCAGGATGGGGTCGCGCCAGCGGTCCTTGCGCAGCCGGAACAGGCCGGCGAACCCGCCGATGCCGCCGAGCACCTCAGGGCGGGTCGCCTTCACCGTCCACGGTCGCAGCCGCTCGACCGCCTCGTCGCCCGCGGCGAGGTCGACTCCGGCAGCCGCGTAGGTGGCACCGCGGATCGGGTCTTCGGACTGCGTTCTCACGGCGAAATGCTCCGGTCGGTTTCGTGCGGCGGCAACTCGGATCGGGCGTGGACACGATGTAGACCCAGGATGCCACGCCTTGTCTGGGCTGTTGTCAGGGCCGTTGGCTGGGCCCGTTGGCTGGGCCGTTGGCTGTGCTGTTGTCTGGCGCTGTGTTACGGGCGGCTGAGGGCGTCCTGTGCGCCGTAGCCGGCCGCCAGCGCCGGCGCCGCGTCCCCGGCGACGCCGCGTTCGATGTCCTCGAGCAGGTGCTTGCCGATCTTCTCGGCGGCCGGCAGCGGGATGGGGTATTCGCCGTCGAAGCACGCCGCGCACAGCCGCGACCGCGGCTGCTCGGTGGCCGCGACCAGGCCCTCCAGCGAGACGTAGCCGAGACTGTCGGCGCCGACCGAGCGGCGGATGCCCTCCATGTCCAGCCCGTTGGCCAGCAGCTCCGCCCGCGACGCGAAGTCGATGCCGTAGAAACACGGCCAGCGCACCGGTGGCGACGCGATCCGTACGTGCACTTCGATGGCGCCGGCCTCGCGCAGCATCCGCACCAGCGCGCGCTGGGTGTTGCCGCGCACGATCGAGTCGTCGACCACGACAAGGCGCTTGCCGCGGATCACCTCGCGCAGCGGGTTGAGCTTGAGCCGGATGCCGAGCTGGCGGATGGTCTGCGACGGCTGGATGAACGTGCGCCCGACGTAGGGGTTCTTCACCAGCCCCGAGCCGTACGGGATGCCGGCGCCCTGGGCGTACCCGATGGCCGCGGGCGTGCCCGACTCCGGCACCGGGATCACCAGATCGGCCTCCGCTGGGTGCTCCTTGGCGAGCCGCCGACCGATCTCCAGGCGGGCCGCGTGCACCGACCGCCCGGCGATCGTGGTGTCCGGCCGAGCCAGGTAGACGTACTCGAACACGCAGCCCTTGGGCTCCGGGGTGGCGAACCGGGACGACCGCAGCCCGTCGGAGTCGATGGCCAGCAGCTCGCCGGGCTCCACCTCGCGGACGAATGACGCGCCGACGATGTCCAATGCCGCGGTCTCGCTGGCCACCACCCAGCCGCGTTCCAGCCGGCCGAGCACCAGCGGACGCACGCCGTGCGGGTCGCGTGCCGCGTACAACGTGCGCTCGTCGCAGAACACCAGCGAGAACGCGCCGCGCAGCCTCGGCAACAGGGTGAGCGCGGCGGCCTCGATGCCGGTGTCGGTCGCCGCGTGCGCGAGCAGCCCACACACCAGGTCGGAATCCGTGGTGGCGCCGTTGCGGAAGTCCATCGCGCCCGCCTCGCGGGCGGCGGTCAGCAGCTCGGCGGTGTTCACCAGGTTGCCGTTGTGGCCAAGCGCGATCCCGGTGCCGGCCGCGGTCGAGCGGAACGTCGGCTGGGCGTTCTCCCAGGTGGTGGAGCCGGTGGTCGAGTAACGGGTGTGCCCGACCGCGACGTGCCCGCGCAGGCTGGACAGCGTCAGCTCGTCGAACACCTGGCTGACCAGCCCGAGGTCCTTGAACACCAGCACCTGGGCGTTGTCGCCGACGGCCATGCCGGCCGCCTCCTGGCCGCGGTGCTGCAGCGCGTACAACCCGAAGTAGGTCAGCTTGGCAACGTCCTCACCGGGGGCCCACACCCCGAAGACGCCGCACTCTTCTCTTGGGCCGTTGAGTTCCTTGGGGTCCACGGAAAGATCCGTGCTGGCCACCGTTGGCTCCCTGCGTGACAGGCGTCCGACCCGATGAGTGTACGTGGGGGTCGCCGGTGAGCCGGCTCACACGCCGCGGGGGGCGCCGGAGTACTGCAGGAGTACCGCCGGCCGCTCGGGCTTGCCGCCTCGACGCGTCGGGGAGTACCCGAACAACCACCGTGGCGTTACCGTGATCTCACGCGTCTGGTGGTGCTGTGGTCGGAGGTGTCGGGGCGATGCGTATACGAGACGTACTGCGGTCCAAGGGTGACGCTGTCCTCATGATCAGGCCGGACGCGACCGTCAACGACCTCCTCGACGAGCTTGCCGGGCACAATGTGGGCGCCCTCGTGGTCTCGGCCGATGGCTCCACCGTGGCCGGCATCGTGTCCGAGCGCGATGTGGTGCGCCGGCTGCAGGACAGCGGCGTCGCTGTGCTCGACGGGCCGGTGTCCGCGATCATGACAAGCACGGTGAACACCTGCACGGAAGACGACCACGTCGACGACCTCATGCGGGTCATGACCGACCGCCGGATCCGGCACGTGCCCGTGCTGCGCGACGGAAACCTGGTCGGCGTCATCAGCATCGGCGACGTCGTGAAGAGCCGCATCGGTGAGCTGGAGTACGAGCGCAGCAACCTCATCGGTTACATCGCCGGCTGACCCGCCCTCTTTTTGCGACGATGTGACATTCCCCCAGTTCTACTGGGGAAATTCCACATCCTCGGACGGCGGCGGCGTTGTGCCGGTGGCGGTGCCGGTGCCAGGCGGGCGCAGCAGCGGTAGCCAGCGCGCCACCTCGTCGGCCCGGATGCCTGATGCGGTGACGGCGCCGCGGCGCACGGCGTCCGGCCAGGTCGCCCGGCCAGTGGCCAGGAGCAGCCAGGTTCGCGGGTCGGCCTGCACGACGTTGGGCGGCGTGCCCCTGGTGTGTCGGGGACCCTCGATGCACTGCACCACGCCGAACGGCGGCACCCGCACCTCCACGCTGCCGCCCGGCGCGAGCTGCGCGAGAGTTCGCAGTGTCAGCCGGACGGCGTTCGCCAGTTGCTGCCTCGGCGGCTGCAGCGCGGCGTTCGCGTCGGAGTCGATGTCGGAGTCCAGCCATGGCTCGAGGGCCTCGACGGCGGCGCGCAGCTCGCTCGGGTCGACGGCGCGGCGCGGTGGCACGCCTGGCGAGGGTAGCCGCCGGCTACCGTGAACGGCTGATGCGCGGCGCGCGAACCGTGGTGATCGCGGCGGCCGGGTGGGCCGCATACCGGTGGTGGCGGGTGGCCTCCAGCCCCGGCCGCTACCGGCTGCGCTGGCGACGGCGCCAGCTGCGCGGCGGCACCCTGCGATACGTCGCCCTCGGCGACTCGCTGGCCCAGGGCATCGGCGCGTCCGACCCCGAGCGCGGCTACGTCGGGCTGCTCGCGGCCCGCTTGGAGTGCGCCACCGGGCGGCGGGTCGAGGTGATCAACCTGTCGGACACCGGCATCATGATCCACGACCTGGTCCGGGACCAGCTGCCGGCGCTGCGCGCCATGCGGCCGCCACCCGACCCGGTCACCGTGACAATCGGCACCAACGACGTCGGCCGCCTCACCCCGGACCGGCTGCGTGAGCGGTTCGACGAACTGTGCTCCCAGCTGCCGGCCGGCACGCTGGTCGCCGACCTGCCACGGTTCCACCGCGGCCGCCGGGCACGGGCCACCGCCGGGGCGAACACCGTGCTCCGCGACGTCCTCGCCAGGCACCCGGCGCTCATCCACGTGCCGCTGCAGCGGGCCACCGAGCACACCGGCCGGGCGTACCGCAGCGCCGACTTCTTCCACCCGAACGACCGCGGCCACCGCCGCTACGCCGACACCTTCTGGGCCGCCCTCGCCCACCGGCGCGCAGTAGTAGCACCATGGTTACCCCCAGAGGTAGCATCGGAAGTGTGAAGCTGAGTGTGAGCCTCGGGGACGACGACGTCCGGTTCCTCGACGAGTACGCCTCCGCTCACGGCGCGCCGTCGCGGTCCGCCGTCCTGCAGCAGGCGGTTGCGCTGCTGCGGGCCAACGAGCTCTCGGACGCCTATGTCCAGGCTTGGCAGGAGTGGTCGCAGTCCGGCGACGCGGCGGCGTGGGAGTCCACCACCGGCGATGGCCTCGGTGGCGCTGATGCGGCGCGGTGAGATCAGGCTCGTAGACCTGAACCCGGCCGTGGGCGCGGAGTCGGACAAGATCCGCCCGGCGGTCATCGTCAGTAACGACGGCGCCAACGACGCGGTCGACCGCGCGGGGTACGGCGTGGTCACCGTCGTGCCCGTCACCTCCAACACCGCACGCGTCCACCCGTTCCAGGTGCTGTTGCCGGCGGGCAGTTGTGGCCTGCGGCAGGGGTCGAAGGCGCAGGCGGAACAGGTCCGCTCGGTCGAGACCGAGCGGGTCGGACGGCGGATCGGCCGGCTGACCGAGGACCAGCTCGCGCAGCTGGGCCGGGCCCTGCGGCTGCACCTGGCCCTCTGAAGGCGGCCAACCGCCGGTGGCCCCAGATCCGCAATCCGCTGGACAGGCCTTAGCTGAAGAGGGTCGCGAGGGTGGGTTCCCAGGCGGCCCGGAGTTCGCCGAGCGGGAGCTGGCCGAGGGCGTCGATGTCCAAGGCGTCGCCACCGGTGCTGCCCAGCGTCGTGCACGGCTGGCCGCGGGCCGCGCACAGGTCGGTGAACGCTGCGGCGTCGGGCGGCGGCACGGCGACCAGGACGCGGGCCGCCGACTCGCTGAACAGCGCGACGAACGGATCCGGCGCCACCGCGGCCAGCGCCACCCGCGCCCCCAGGCCGCCGACCAGGCACGCCTCGACGAGGGCCTGCGCCAACCCGCCGTCGGACAGGTCGTGCGCGCCGACCAGCAGGCCGCGCGACGCGGCCGCGGCCAGCACCGACGCCAGCCGCCGCTCCGCCTCGAGGTCCACCAATGGCGGCCGCCCACCGAGGTGGTCGTGCACGACGTGCGCCCACTCCGAGCCGTCCAGCTCCGCTCGGGTGTCGCCGACCAGGAACACCGCGTCCCCCGGCCGCCGGAACCCGGTGGGCACCCGGCGCCGCACGTCGTCCAGCACGCCGAGCACGCCCACCACCGGCGTCGGCAGGATCGCCGTCGACCCGGTCTGGTTGTAGAAGCTGACATTGCCGCCGGTGACCGGAATGCCCAGTGCCGCGCAGCCGTCGGCCAACCCCCGAACGGCCTCGGCGAACTGCCACATCACGCCGGGGTCTTCTGGCGAGCCGAAGTTGAGGCAGTTGGTCACCGCCACCGGCACCGCGCCGGTGGTCGCCACATTGCGGTATGCCTCGGCCAGCGCAAGCTGGGCGCCACGGTACGGGTCCAGCGCGCAGTAACGGCCGTTGCAGTCCGTCGCGATCGCCACCCCGCGGTGGGTTCGCTCGTCGATCCGCAGCACCCCCGCGTCGGCCGGCTGCGCCAGCACGGTGTTGCCGCGGACGTACCGGTCGTACTGGTCCGTCACCCAGGCCCGCGAGCACAGGTTGGGGCTGGCCGCCAGTCGCAGCACCGTGGCCCGCAGCTCGTCCACCGTGGACGGACGGCGCAGCCGGCCGGCGCCGGCGGCGTTCAGCGCATCCTGGGTGGACGGCCGCAGTACCGGTCGCCGGTAGACCGGCCCGTCGTGGGCGACGGTCCGTGGCGGCACGTCCGCCACTGTCTCGCCGTGCCAGGTGATCACCAGCCGGCCGGTGCCGGTCACCTCGCCGATCACCGTGGCCGTGACGTCCCAGCGCCGGCACACCGCCATGAAGGCGTCCACATTGGATGGTTCCACCACCGCGCACATGCGTTCCTGTGACTCGCTGGCCAGGACCTCCGCCGCGGTCATCCCGGCCGCCCGCAGCGGCACCGCGTCCAGCGTCACATGCATGCCGCCGTCCCCGGCGCTGGCCAGCTCCGACGTCGCACAGGACAGCCCAGCGCCGCCGAGGTCCTGGATGCCGACCACCAGGCCGGCGGCGAAGAGCTCCAGGCAGCACTCGATGACCACCTTCTCGGTGAACGGGTCGCCGACCTGCACGCTCGGCAGCTTCTTGCGTGCCGGTCCGCCGTCATCCCCGCCGAACGTCTCCGAGGCCAGCACCGACACCCCGCCGATGCCGTCCAGCCCGGTCCGGGCGCCGAACAGGATCACCTTGTTGCCGATCCCGGACGCGTGCGCCAGGTGCAGGTCGGTGGTTCGCATCGCACCGACGCACAGCGCGTTGACCAGCGGGTTTCCCGAGTACGACGGATCGAAGACCAGCTCACCGCCGATATTGGGCAGGCCGAGGCAGTTGCCGTACCCGCCGATGCCGGCGACCACCCCCGGCAGCACCCGGCGGGTGTCCCACGCATCGGCCGGGCCGAACCGCAGCGGGTCGGCCACCGCGATCGGCCGCGCGCCCATGGCCAGGATGTCCCGCACGATGCCGCCCACCCCGGTCGCCGCACCCTGGTACGGCTCCACATAGGACGGATGGTTATGCGACTCGACCTTGAACGTGACCGCCCACCCGTCCCCGATGTCCACCACGCCGGCGTTCTGCCCGATGCCGGCCAGCATCCGGGCCCGCATGGCATCCGAGGTGGTCTCCCCGAAGTAGCTCAGGTGCACCTTGGACGACTTGTACGAGCAGTGCTCGCTCCACATCACCGAGTACATCGCCAGCTCGGCCTCGGTCGGACGGCGGCCGAGGATCTCGCGGATCCGGGCGTACTCGTCGTCCTTCAGGCCGAGCTCGCGGTACGGCTGCGGGATATCCGGCGTGCGCGCGGCATGCGCCACGGAGTCGACGGGAGCGGCGGTCGCGGTCACGGCACGCAAGCCTACGGCCGCCCGGGTGCCCGATCGCCGCTGTGGCACAGTGCCCTCCCGAACCCCGCTGCCCTCCCGAACCCCGCTGCCCTCCCGAACGCCGCCCTCCCGACCACCGCTTTCGAGACGAGCCAGGGCGACGTGGCCGCCTTCGTCGCCTCCGACAGGGCCCGCACCATGATGACCGCCGCCACCGTCAACATCTCCTGCGGCGCGATCATGGACTACTGATCGGGTCAACGAGCAGCCGCGGCGAGGGTGGCGAGGACGGAGGTGAAGAGGGGGAGGCCGTCGGCGGTGGGGCCGGTGAGCGGGTCGACGGCGTGCTCGGGGTGCGGCATGAGGCCGACGACGCGCCGATCGGCCGAGCAGATGCCGGCGATGGCCGCGGTGGCGCCGTTGGGGTTGTCGCCGAGGTAGCGGAAGACGACCCGGCGCTGGTCGGCCAGCTCGGCGAGGACCGGGGCGGGGGCGACGTAGCGGCCCTCGCCGGACTTCAGCGGCACGACGATCTCGGCACCGGGGGGGTACCCGGTGGTCCACGCGGTGTCGGCGGCCTCGACGCGCAGCCGCTGGTCGCGGCAGACGAAGTGCAGGCCGGCGTTGCGCACCAGGGCGCCGGGCAGCAGACCGGCCTCGCACAGGATCTGGAAGCCGTTGCAGATGCCGAGCACGGGCATGCCGCGGCGGGCGGCGTCGACCACCGCGCCCATCACCGGGGCGAAGCTGGCGATGGCGCCGCAGCGCAGGTAGTCGCCGTAGGAGAAGCCGCCGGGGACGATCACTGCGTGCACCCCACGCAGGTCGGCGTCGGCGTGCCAGAGCGACACGGCGGCGGCGCCGGCGAGGCGTACCGCGCGGGCGGCGTCGCCGTCGTCGAGCGAGCCGGGGAAGGTGATCACGCCGATCCGCGCGGTCATGCCCGGCGCACCGCCCAGTCCTCGATCACCGGGTTGGCCAGCACCGTTTCGGCGATCTTGTGCAGCGTCTCGTCGTGGACGCCGTCGTCGACGTCCAGCTCGAAATGCTTGCCCTGGCGCACCGAGCCGACGCCGGTGAAAC
This sequence comes from Pseudonocardiaceae bacterium, assembly GCA_036505275.1. Lineage (GTDB taxonomy): Bacteria > Actinomycetota > Actinomycetes > Mycobacteriales > Pseudonocardiaceae > DASXTS01. The sequence continues at coordinate 5,599 of DASXTS010000466.1, read as the reverse complement.
CGAGCCGTAGGAGGGCACCGGCGATCGCCTGCCCCTGCGGGTCGAGGATCTCGGGCTTGGGCATGACGTCGACGACTACGCGGGCCACGGGCGCCCAGGTTACCTGGGCCAGGATCGACGTCATGCGGCTACTCGTGCTCGGCGGAACGGTCTTCCTGTCGAAGGCGATCGCGGCGGAGGGAGTGCGGCGCGGCCACACCGTGGTGTGTGCGGCGCGCGGCACGTCCGGTGCGGTGCCGGACGGCGCCTCGCTGGTGCGCCTTGACCGCGACGCCGGCCCGGCCGCGTTCGAGCCGCTGGCGGGCGCCGAGTTCGACGCCGTGGTCGACGTGGCGAGGATGAACCCAGGGTGGGTGCGAGCAGCCGTCGAGGCGCTGGGCGCGCGCGCCGCGCACTGGACCTTCGTCTCGTCCGTGAGCGTCTACGCCGACAACGCCACGCCAAGCCAGACCGCTGCCTCGGCGCCGCTGCGGCCGCCGGCGCTCGTACGGCCGGACGATCCGACAGAGGAGACGGAGCAGACGGGGGAGACGGAGCAGACGGGGGAGACGGAGCAGACGGAGGAGACCTACGGCGGCGCGAAGGTGGCCAGCGAACAGGCCGTTGCCGAGCTGTTCCACGGGCCGGCCTTCCTGGTCCGGCCCGGTCTGATCGTCGGCGACGGCGACCCCTCCGACCGGTACGGCTACTGGCCGGCGCGGCTGGACCGCGGCGGTGCGGTGCTGGTCCCCGAGCCAATGGACGCCGCGGTGCAGCTGGTCGACGTCGCCGACCTGGCAGCCTGGATCGTGGATGCCGGGCAGCAGCGGCTGGCCGGGGCGTTCGACGCGGTCGGCCCGCCCACGACGTTCGCCGATCTGCTGGCCCGCACCGCGGCCGGCGTCGATGCGCCGGCCCACGAGCTGGTACCGGCCCCCCCATCCTGGCTGGTCGAGCACGAGGTGCGGCCGTGGTCCGGGCCGCGGTCGTTGCCGCTCTGGATTCCAGGCGAGCACTACGCCGGCTTCATGGCCCATGACGTGTCCCCGTCGCTGGCGGCGGGCCTGCGGATCCGGCCGCTGGAGGAGTCGGCCGCCGCGGCGTTGCGGCACGAGCGCGCGCTCGGCCTCGACCGACCCCGCAGGGCAGGCCTGTCGGCCGCTGAGGAGACCCAACTGCTCGCCGCCGTCGGCCGCTGACCGCGATCGCCGTCGTCTGCGCCACCAAACCACGGCGCAACGTGCCAGGCTGGTCGGCATGCAGATCACCCACTACGGACACGCGTGCCTGCTGGTGCAGACCGGGTCGGCGCGGCTGCTGATCGACCCCGGCATCTTCTCGTCCGGATTCGAGTCGGCGCGGGAGCTGACCGCGGTGCTGATCACCCACCAGCACGCGGACCACCTGGACGTGGAGCGGCTGCCCGCCCTGCTGGCGGCCAACCCGGGCGTGCAACTGATCACCGACACCGCGTCGGCCGAGCAGCTGGCCGAGCGGGACATCGAGGCGCGGGCCGTCGTTGCCGGCGAGCGGCTGGAGCTTGGCGGCAGCGTGGTGGACGCCGTGGGCGGCCGGCACGCCATGATCCATCCGGACCTGCCGGTGATCCCGAACGTCGGCTACCTGGTGGACGACACGCTGCTGCACCCCGGCGACTCGTTCCACGTGCCGGACCGACCGGTGGCGGTGCTCGGCGTGCCCACCGGGGCGCCGTGGCTCAAGGCCGCCGAGGCCATCGACTACCTGCGGGCGGTGTCACCGCGCATCGCCGTGCCCATCCACGAGGCCGTGCTGGCCAGGCCGCAGATGATGTACGGGCTGCTGGAGAACCTGAAGCCGGACACCACCACGTTCCGCGTGCTGCCCAGGGGCGAGGCCATCGAGGTCTGACGGCCACCGGCGGATCCTCTGTCCCCCGGCGCGGTGCTCAGCTGCCGTCGGTAGCGGACTCCCGAGCCGCGTTCCGGCGGCCGCGGATCAGCTCTACGACGATCGGGACAACGGAGATCAGCACCACCAGCACCAGGATCAGCTCGATGTTCGCGCGGACGAACGCGATCGCGCCAAGCCAGTAGCCGAGCAGGGTCACGCCCGTCGCCCAGATCACCCCGCCGACCAGGGAGTATGTGAAGTATCGCCGCCGGTCCATGCGCCCTACGCCGGCCATGGCGGTGATGAAGGTCCGCACGATCGGCACGAACCGGGCCAGTACGATGGCCCGTGCACCGTACCGTTCGAAGAAGGCCTGCGTCCGGTCCACGTACTCGCGCCTGAACAGCCGCGAGTTCGGTCGGTTGAACAGCGCAGGGCCGGCCTTGTAGCCGATTGCGTACCCGGTGATGTTGCCCAGCACCGCACACCCCGTCAGCAGCAGACAGACCAGCCAGATCGGGGCGCTCAGCAGGTCGTTGGCGACGAACAGCCCGGCCGTGAACAGCAGCGAGTCGCCGGGCATGAAGAACCCGATGAGCAGGCCGCACTCGGCGAAGATGATCACACACAGGCCCACCAGCGCGTACGGCCCGAGGTCGCGCAGCAGGTTCTCCGCGTCCAGCCACGCGGGCAGCAGGCCGACAGTGTGGGTGAGGTGCACGCGTTCAGGCTCTCACAGCACGGTGACCAGACCGGCCACCGCACCGGCCAGCAGGCCCAGCACCAGCGCAATCAGCAGCAACCAGCCGGCCGGGAGCGATGACCGGTCGGCGGGCGCGGCCGGCGGTGGCGGTGGTTGCGGGCGGCTCACCGGCACCCCGGCCGCCTGCGCCCGCAACGCCTGCGACAGCAGCCGCTCCGGGTCGGTGGCCGAACCCCCGTCAGCGGCCGGCCGACCTCCGTCAACCACCGGCCAACCTCCCGTCAACCCCCGGCCAGCACTCGTTGCAAGGCGTCCAGGGCCCGGCTGGCCGTCGACTTCACCGTGCCGCGGGAGATGCCGGTCGCCTCGGCGATCTCCGCCTCGGAGAGCCCGCCGTAGTAGCGCAGCACCAGCACCTCGCGCTGCCGGTCCGGCAGCCTGGCCAGCGCGCGGACCACGGCCTGGTGCTCTGCGGTGAGCATGGCGAGCGACTCGGCGGACCGGGCGTTGACGTTGTGCGGCGGTGTGTAGTCGCGGGCGGTCTTGCGGCGGCGCAGCACCGAGCGGCTGCCGTTGACCACCGCTGCGCGCAGGTAGCCCACCGCGGCCTCGGCGTCCCGCAGCCCGCCCCAATGCCGGTGCAGCCCGGCGAACGCCTCCTGCACCACGTCCTCAGCGGTGGCGGGGTCATCCACCAGCAGGATCGCCAACCGGACGAACCGCATCCTGTGCTGGCGGTAGAGGTTTTCCAGGGTCAGCGGAGTGACGGCGGGTGGCTGCGGCTGGGCGGGCATCGGGGCGGGCATCGGGGCGGCCTGCTCGTCGATGGCGCGCAGCTGCCCCAGCGTCTGCTCGATGGTCTGCTCGATGTTGCCGGTCGCGTCCCCCATCACATCGAGACCGTACCGCCAGCACGGGTGGGTTGGAGCGCACAGCGTTGCTAACGGGACTGCAACGCGTCCACCGCCACCGCCATCGCGATCACCAGCCGCCGGTCCAGGATCGGGTCGGGGACGTCTACCACGTAGCGGTCCCGTACGCCCCACCTCTTCTGCACGCTCATCACCGGCTGGCCGTTGATCGTGAAGTCGAAGTGGTACGGCAGCCAGGACAGCTCATCGACGAACCGCCGCACGATCGCAACCAGCTGGCTGCGCTCCTGGCCCACCGCCGGCGGCAACCCGGGTTGCTGCAGCTGCCACGTCGAGCGCAGCAGCGACCGCCCGAACTCCTTGCGGAACATGCCGATCGGTGCCCCGTGATGATCGACGACGTCGTACCCGCTGCCGAGATCCAGCACCTTGCGCGCCTTGAAAGCGGCCAGCACCTGCCGCTTCGACTCGTCGGTGTACAGCGTCACCTGCTCCTTGAACGCGAGCCGCTTCTGCTCGGCGAACGCCACCTGGGGCCCCTCCGCGCCGTCCGGCATCGCCGCGTGCACGACGTACCGGTTCTGCATCAGCGTGATCTTCTGCCGTAGCAGCAGCTGCCGCAGCCCTTGGAGCTCCCGCAAGTCCACGTGGGTCACCCTAGCGGCGAGCTACGCGTTGACCTTGACGCCCTTCCAGAACGCGATCCGACCACGGATCTGCTTGGCGGCCGGCTTCGGCTCTGGGTAGTACCAGGCGGCGTTCGGGTTCTCGGTGCCGTCGACGACCAGGGTGTAGTAGCTGGCGGTGCCCTTCCAGGGGCAGAAGCTGGTGTGATCGGAGGGTCGTAGGTACTCGGGGCCCACCGCGTCCGCTGGGAAGTAGTGGTTGCCCTCGACGATGACGGTGTCCTCGCTGCGCGCGATGGTCGCGCCGTTCCACGTTGCTGTCGCCATGTCTCCACCGTGCCACCGCGGTCCGCCGGCCACCCTAAGATGCTGGCATGCCTATTGCGACGCCCGAGATCTACAACGACATGCTGGACCGGGCCAAGGCCGCTGAGTACGCCTACCCGGCGATCAACGTCACGTCGTCGGAGACATTGAATGCGGCGCTGCGCGGGTTCGCCGAGGCGGGCAGCGACGGCATCGTGCAGGTCTCCACCGGCGGTGCCGAGTTCGCCTCCGGCACCAAGGTCAAGGACATGGTCACCGGCGCGGTGGCGATGGCCGAGTTCGCGCATGTCGTCGCCGCCAGGTACCCGGTGCAGATAGCGCTGCACACCGACCACTGCCCGAAGGACAAGCTGGACAGCTACGTCCGGCCGCTGCTCGCGATCTCCGCCGAGCGGGTGGCCCGCGGGGAGAACCCGCTGTTCCAGTCGCACATGTGGGACGGCTCTGCCGTGCCGCTTGAGGAGAACCTCTCGATCGCCAAAGAGCTGCTGAACGAGTGCGCCAAGGCCAACATCATTCTGGAGATCGAGGTCGGCGTGGTTGGCGGCGAGGAGGACGGCGTCGTCGCCGAGATCAACGAGAAGCTCTACACCACGCCGGACGACTACCTGAAGACCGTCGAGGCGCTCGGCACCGGGGAGCAGGGCCGCTACCTGCTGGCGGCCACCTTCGGCAACGTGCACGGCGTCTACAAGCCGGGCAACGTCAAGCTGCGGCCGGACATCCTGCGCCAGGGCCAGGAGGTCGTCGCGCAGAAACTCGGTCTGCCCGCTGGCTCGAAGCCGTTCGACTTCGTCTTCCACGGTGGCTCCGGCTCGCTGCTCGAGGAGATCCATGAGGCGTTGTCGTACGGCGTGGTCAAGATGAACATCGACACCGACACCCAGTACGCCCTCACCCGGCCGATCGCCGACCACATGTTCAAGAACTACGACGGCGTGCTCAAGGTCGACGGCGAGGTCGGCAACAAGAAGGCCTACGACCCACGCACGTACATGAAGCTCGCCGAGGGGAACATGGCCGCCCGGGTCGGCCAGGCGTGCGAGGACCTCAGGTCCGCCGGCCGGACGCTCGCCGGCTGATCCACCGCACCTCCCGTGCGCCAGGATGGGCGCATGACGTACGGGAACCTGATGGGTCCGCCGGCCACCCTGCTGCCGGCGGACGCTTCGGCGCAGGCGGCACTGGACGCGGCTGCGGATCTTGCTTCGGTGGCGGCC
>DASXTS010000465.1:0-2075 GCA_036505275.1 Pseudonocardiaceae bacterium | reverse complement strand
CTCATGCGGGCTCTTCTTTCAGGCTGTGGAATGTGGTCACGAACAGGGCCTCGATGCTTTCGGGGTCCAGTCCCGCGGAGCGAGCTCGGGCGAGCCAGCCGCGCAGCTCCTCGCGGAGCGCCCCGTGCGCGGCCAACGACTTGTCGGTCAGGCTCCGTGCGACGAAGGTGCCCACTCCTGGGCGGGGCGTCACCAGGCCCTCGTACTCGAGCTCCCGGTAGGCCTTCAGCACCGTGTTCGGGTTGATCGCAATCTTCGCCACCACGTCTTTCACCGTCGGGAGCTGATCACCCTCGGTCAGCAGCCCCAGCCGCAGCGCATGGCGGACCTGCTGGACGAGCTGCATGTACGGAGCGACCCCGGAGCGGCCGTCCAGGTGGAACTCGATCACCCGCTTCTCTCATTCAACTAGGATATTAGCACTATAGGCAGATGGGCACAGCGGATGTCAAGAGCGACTCATGATCGACGCCCGCGGACACGCGCACCCTCAAGGCGCCGCCGCAGCGCTTCGATGGCTTCGAGCAACTTGGTTGGTCGGTCCAACTAGCTGTTTTCCTTCGCGATCGCTTCGCGGACGGCCGGGACGATCTCTCTGGCCCAGCGGCCGAGGGAAAGGACGTCCTGCGCGCCGCCACTGGCCGAGAAGAGCATGAAGCCCGACGCGCCGTACTCCAGCACGGCCCCGGTCAGTTCCTCGACCCACTGACTGACGGCACCGCCGATCCAGCGGCCGGTGCGGTCACGCGTGGCGGCCAGCGGCCGGTCGGTGATGCGTCCGGGGAAATTGAAGACCGTGCGGATCTCGCCCGGATCGCGGCCGACGGCCGCCGCGGCTTCGTCGATGATCGGCCGCGACACCCGGTATCGCTTGCTGAGCCAATCCGCCGCGTGGCCGGGGATCCAGCCGTCGGCCACCCGGCCGGTGGCGGCCAGCGATTTCGGGCCGACCGATCCGGTCCACACCGGGGGAGCGGCCACGGCAGCCGGCTCGATCTGGTCCACCTGGTAGTGGCGGCCCCGGTAGGTGACCGGCGGACCGCCACCCGCAAGCATCTTGACCAGGACGATCGCCTCCTCGAAGGCGTCCACAGCGTCGCCTGGTGAGAGCCGCGGCACTCCCATGTCGGTGATTCGATCCCACCGACCGCCCGCGCCCATGCCGAGCACGATGCGGCCGCCGGAGAGCGCCGACAGCGACGTCACCGTGCGCGCCAGCATGGGAGCAGGCCGGGTCGGCAGGTTGGTGACGTTGGCGAAGCCCGAGAGGTGCTGCGTACGCCCGAGGATGAATCCGATGGAGGCGTACGCGTCCAGGCGCCCGCCGATGTATGGATGGTCGGACAGCGAGAAGATGTCAATCCCGTCACGGTCGGCCTGTTGAACCATGCGCAGTAGCTCAGGCCCGTCGTCGATGCCGCTATGCGCGCCGAAGCCGAAGACGATTTCTTGTACAGACAATGCTGTGCCCTTCATTCGAGGTCCGGCAGTGAACTCGCCGGCTGTTACGGACAAAAAGTTGAGTTCGTAGCACGAACTGTATTAGTTCGTGCTACGAACTGCAACCTTGAGCCGCACGACGCGGCATCTCGGTCTCAGTGCTTGCGAGCGGCGGGGGCTCCTTCGTCCGGTTCCATGAAGACCACCGGAACCTCGTTGTCCAGCACGATGCGGCCGAGCAGGTCGGCGAGCGCGTCGCGTTCGGCGGCGCTGAGTCCCACCGGCAGCTTGTTGATCCGCCGGCAGGTCTCGGCATAGAACTCGGCCGCGAGGCTGCTGCCTTGCGGCGTGAGCGCGACCCGCACCGCACGCATGTCCCGTGGGTCTGGTTCGCGCCGGACCAGGCCGTTGCGCTCGGTGCGGTCCACCAGGCCGGTAAGGCTCGACTTGGCCAATCCCAGCATCGTGCCCAATTCGCTCATGCCGCACGGCTGCGCCATCAGCACGCACAGCAACTGCCCCTGCTGTGGGGTCAGGCCGTGCTCCCGACCCGACTCGGCGTACACGGCATTCACCAGGAACGTGGACCGCACCAACGCGGCCACAACCCCGATCTGGCCATCATCCTTACCCAC
>DASXTS010000464.1:0-29462 GCA_036505275.1 Pseudonocardiaceae bacterium | reverse complement strand
ACCGGCGAACACGCGCGACCGGACCGGCGAACACGCGCGACCGGACCGGCGAACACGCGCGACCGGACCGGCGAACACGCGCGAGCCGTGCGGGGCTCACAGGGGCTGGCCGTGGAGAGTGCGGAGGGCACGGCGGGCGAGTTTGCCGGTAGCTGTGACGGGCAGCTCGTCAACGACCTCGACCACGGTGGGGATCTTGTAGCGGGCCAGGCGCAGCGCCAGGTGGGCAAGGAGGTCGGCGGCGGAAAGGGTGGCGCCATCGGCCATGACCAGGACGGCGCGCACGGTCTCGCCGGTCTCCTCGTCCGGCATGCCGACGACGGCGGCCTGGGCAATGGCTGGATGCTCGTGCAGGGCCCGTTCGACCTCGTGCGGGTAGACGTTGAAGCCGTTGACGATGATGAGGTCGCTGGACCGGTCGACCAGGTGCAGGTCCCCGTCGGCGTCGAAGAAACCGACGTCCCCGGTGCGGAACCAGCCGTCGGCGTCCGGGCCGCCCTCCCCGGATGGCCAGTAGCCGGTGAGCAGGTTGTCGCCGCGGGCGGCGACCAGGCCGGTGTCCGTGGCGTCATCGTCCTCGTCGAGGTCATCCCCGGAGCCACCGCCGTACCCACCGCCGTACCCACGCGGAGTGCCGTCGGCGTCCACCAGCCGCAACTCGACGCCGGGGATGGGCCGGCCGACCGAGCCCGGCTTCGGCGCGCCGCCGACCAGCGTCGAGGTCAGCACGGGACCGGTCTCGGTGAGCCCATACCCCTCGAAGATGCCGAGCCCGGTGGCATCCCGGAACGCCGAGCCGAGGGCCGGCTCCAGGGGCGCCGCGCCGGAGGTGAGCAGCCGCACGGTGCGGAAGCCCTCGTTCAGCCGCTTGGCGCCGAGCTTGAGCCACGCGCGGTACATGGGCGGCACCCCAACCACCGTGGTGACCCGGTAGCGGCCGATCGCGGCCAGCGCCTCGGCGGCGTCGAACCGGCCGGCCAGCACACCGGTGGCCCGCGCCGCGGCGATCTGGAGCAGCCCCGGCCCGAGCCCGTAGACGTGGAACAACGGCAGCGCGAGCAGCACCCGGTCGGCGGCGGTCACCGGCGCCGGTCGCAGCTGGGCACACTGCGCCACGTTTGACAGCAGCGCGCGGTGCGACAGCATGACCCCACGCGCCGTGCCGGACGTGGCCGAGGTGAACGCCAGGACAGCGAGATCCTCACTGCCGGTCGTCGGCGTGACCCGTGGCTCCGGCCGATCAGCCGGGTCGGGCGGATCGGGCGGCGGAAGCACCACGGCGCCGGCGTCTTCGGCCGTCCGGGCGCCCACGTCGTCGTCGGTGCCGGCGACCAGCACCTTCGCCCGAGTGCTGGTCAGCGCCTCGGCCAGCTCGCGCGGCGCAGCGCGGCGGGCCAGCGGCACCAGCACGCACCCGGCCCGGAACACGCCGAACACTGCGATGCAATAGGAGACGGTGCCGGCGAGCCGCACCACTACCCGGTCCCCGGCCAGCGCCCCGGCGGCCGCGAACGCCTCGGCGGCAGCGTCCACCGCGGCGTCCAGCTCGGCCCAGCTGAGCTGGCGGCGGGATGCCGTCTCCACCAGGGCCGGATGGTCGGGGTCGGTCTCGGCCGCGGCGCGGACCAGGTCGGCGACATTCCGGGCGGTGGCGGCTGCGGAACCGGCGCCGCCCGGCACGCCAGCGTCGCCGGGCAAGACGCCGGAGCCGGGCATGCCGCCGGAGCCGGGCAAGACGCCGGAGCCGGGCTCATTGGTCGAACTGCGCTGCACGAGCATCTCCCACGGATGGCGGAACTTACGTTTGCACCGGGACGGGCGCCAGCGACACCGAAGGCCGCAGTGTGGCACGCGGCGGGAGATTCTTTGCCCAGCACCCGACAAACACCGCAACGACGCCGTCACGGCGCCGGCTCCGGCGGGTCTCACCCACACCATCGAAGCTCCTGTCAGCCCCGAGGTAGCCACCCGTATGCTGCCTTCACTCGCCAGCGTTCCGTCCGCCGCAACCCGTTAGGGCAGCCGACACAGGGAGTGGCAGATGCCCCGTAACGACCGGCGCACCGGCCCCGGTGCCCGCGTGGGCGCACAGCGTCGTCGTACCGACGTCCCTGGGGGTGCGGCCGCCCAGTGAGCTCATCGGTACACCAGACCAGCGGGCAGCTTCCCGGCCCGCGCGCTCCGCAGTCCGACGAGCAGCACGTTGCCGCGCACGGCATTGTTGATCACGTGGACAACGCCGGCCACGAGGCGGTATGGGCGCTGGTCCGGGCCGCCCAGGACGGCGACACCGGTGCCTTCGGCCGGCTCTACGACCGGTACGTCGACGTGGTGTTCCGGTATGTGCTGTTCCGGGTCGGCGACCGGGCGCTGGCCGAAGACGTCACGAGCGAGACGTTTCTTCGGGCGTTCCGCCGCATCTCGACGGTCAGCTACCAGGGTCGGGACGTCGGAGCCTGGTTCGTCACCATCGCCCGCAACCTCGTGCTCGACCACGTCAAGTCCAGCCGCTACCGACTGGAGGTCACCACCGCGGAGATCGGCGACACCCCGCTGGGGACCGGCCAGCCCAGCGACGGCCCCGAGTACGCCGTGCTGACCGCGGCGACCAATGCCGAGCTCATGCGCTGTGTCGCCCAGCTCAACGCCGACCAGCAGGAATGCATTGCGCTGCGGTTCATGCAGGGGCTCTCGGTGGCGGAGACGGCGACGATCATGGGCCGCAACGAGGGCGCCATCAAGGCGCTGCAGCACCGGGCGGTGCGCCGGCTCGCCCAGCTCCTTCCGCAGGGCCTGCAGAGATGACGCGACGGATCGTAACCGCGGCGAGCACCACTCGTTGCTCCGAACGGGGATGGCCACCCGGCCGTCCGGCAGGTGATTGTAAGAAGGACGGGGCGGATGCCCGGGTCGGCTGACAGGGACAGCGAGCTGTTCGCCAGGGCGCTCGACGGTGGCCCCGACGGTCGCGGCGGCCGCGGAGAACCCGGTGGCCCCGGTGGCCCCGACGGAACCGGCGGCCCCGGTGGAAGCGGCGCGGGCGGGCCTGAGCCGGACGAGCGGCTGAGCCGCGAGCTCGCGGTCGTCAGTCTGCTGGTCGCCGCCGGACAACGGGCGCTGCCGGACGATGCCGCGCGGGACCGGATGCGTGAGCGGATCTTCGCCGGCCTCGCCGGCCTCGCCGGGCCGAGGGCCGAAGGAGTGCAGCAGCCGGGCCAGGAGCGCGAACGGGAGCCCGGGCTGGAGCGCGAGCCGGAGCAGCCGCAAGAGGTGCCCGACGTCGTCACGCCTATTGCCGCGCGTCGCCGCTCTGCCGTCGTCGGCGTTCAAGGCCGGCTGCTCGTTGCCGCGGCGGCCGCGTTGTGCGTGCTGGTCACGCTGTCCGGGATGAGCCTGGTGCTGGCCCGCGACGCGCTACCGGGCGACGCGCTGTATGGCGTCAAGCGCAGCGCCGAGTCCGCCGAGCTCGGCCTGACCTTCGGCGACGAGCCGCGGGGCTTCAAGCACCTGCAGTTCGCCACGGCGCGGATCGACGAGATCGAGGCGCTCGCGGCGCGGGCCGGCGGCGCCGGCTCCGACGCGGACACCGGGCTGTTCCTCACCGCCCTGCAGTCCTTCGATACCGACGCCGCTGCCGGCTCGCGGCTGCTGCTGGAGACCCTGACCAACGGTGCCGGCGGCCAGCTGGCCACCCTGCGTGGCTGGGCCGAGCAGCAGCGCCAGCGGCTCGGCGAGGCCACGGCCGCCATGCCGCTCGGGGCGGCCGGCCGGGCCGGCGGCTCGATCGTGCTGCTCGATCGGGTGATCGGACGGGTGTCCGCGCTGCAGCAACGGCTGCCCTGCAGCGCAGTCACCTCCGGCGCCCGCGACGACGTCGGACCGCTGCCGGCCGACGGCCAGTGCGTGCCGGCGGCCTCCGGACCGGCCCAGTCGAGCCCCGTGCCAGCGAGCGTCACCTCGACCACGGTCAGCCCGGGCGCGCAGCAGCCCGGCCTGGTCGTACCCGGCTCGCCGGGCGGGGAGCTGCCCGGCGGTATCGGGCCCCTCGATCCCGGCCTCACCGGCCCGGCGACCGGCGGGCCGCTGCCCGACACCGCTTCGCGCAGTCAGTCGACCACGTCGTCGCCACCGGCCATCACGGTGCCCCTGCCGCTGCCTGTGACCTCCGTCCCACCCTTGCTGCCGGGCTTGCCCGGCTTAGAGGTCGGCTGATCCGACGTCCAGCCGACCGCACCGCCCTGGCGAACGCGCGGGCTGGATCGTTGGATCGCTGTTCAGGTGGCGTTCAGCATGCTGAATGCCGGGCCTGGAGGCGCGACACTACGCTTGGCGGCGTGCCACGAGCGCGACGGCGAGAGGGTAGGGCCGAACGCGAAGCGCGGGCCGCGTTGGCGGGGGAGGCGTCGGCGGAGGCCGCGCTGGCGAATGCCGCGGCGCCCGAGCTCGAGGCGGCGTTCGCAGTGCCACCGGACCTCACCGCTGCGGCGTTCTTCGACGTGGACAACACCATGATGGTCGGCGCATCGATGTTCCACTTCGCTCGCGGACTCGCGGCGCGCAAGTTCTTCACCACATCGGATCTGGCCGGGTTCGCCTGGCAGCAGATCAAGTTCCGGGTCGGCGGTCGCGAGGACCCAGACGAGATCAAGGCCAGCCGCGAGCACGCGCTGTCGTTCGTGGCCGGGCGCAGCGTGCAGGAGCTGGCCAACCTCGGCGAACAGATCTATGACGAGCTGATGGCCGACAAAATCTGGTCGGGCACCAGGGCGCTGGCCCAGATGCATCTGGACGCCGGGCAGCGGGTGTGGCTGGTCACCGCGACCCCGGTGGAGCTGGCCAGCATCATCGCGCACCGGCTCGGGCTCACCGGGGCGCTGGGCACCGTCGCCGAGCATGAAAACGGCATCTACACCGGCCGGCTCGTCGGCGATCTCCTGCACGGGCCGGCCAAGGCGCACGCCGTCCGTGCGCTTGCCGCCCGTGAGGGCCTGAACCTGCGACGATGCACGGCATACTCGGATTCGGCCAACGACGTTCCGATGCTCTCCGTGGTCGGCACCGCGGTCGCCGTCAACCCTGACCCCCAGCTACGTGACGTCGCCCGCGCCCGTGGCTGGGAGATCCGCGACTTCCGCACCGGGCGCAAGGCCGCCCGCATCGGGGTCCCGTCGGTGCTCGGCGCGGGTGCGGTGGCTGGCGCTGTCGCCGCCGGTATGGCGTACCGTCGCCGCGAACGCGCCTAGCCCTCGACCCTTCCCGCGTGTCCGCGCGTTCGGACACATGAGTTTGGAGTTTTGGCACATCGCTGTGTGTCGGACGCGCAAACTCACGTGTGCGGACACGCGGGAAGGGCGCGCGGACACGCGGGGTGGTTAGCCCGTGAACGGGTTGCCGCGCTGGGACAGCAGGCGGTAGAGGGTGTGCTGGATGGTCTCGCGGACCTGATCGGAGAGGTTGAACACCAGCATGGGGTCGTCGGCCTCGGCCGCGCCGTAGCCGACGGTGTCGATCGGCTCGCCGAACTCGATGTACCACTTGGACGGCAACGGGATGGCGCCCAGCGGGCCGAACAGCGGGAAGAACGGGGTGACCGGGAAGTACGGCGCGCCGATCAGGCGGGCCAGCGGCTTGATGTTGCCGATCAGCGGGTAGATTTCCTCGGCACCGACGATCGAGCACGGGATGATCGGCACCCCGGTGCGCAGCGCCGCGGACACGAATCCGCCGCGGCCGAAGCGTTGCAGCTTGTACCGGTCCCGGAACGGCTTGCCAACGCCCTTGAAGCCCTCCGGCCACACCCCGACCAGCTCACCGGCCTGCAGCAGCCGCTCGGCGTCCGGGTTGCAGGCCAGCGTCTGGCCGGACTTGCGAGCCAGTGCGCCGACGAACGGGAGCTGGAACACCAGGTCGGCGCCCAGCATCCGAAGGTGCCGCTGGGCGGGGTGATGGTCGTGCACCGCGAGCGCGGTCATCAGCGAATCGATCGGGATGGTGCCGGAGTGGTTGGCGACGATCAGCGCGGCGCCGGTATCCGGCACGTGGTGCATGCCGATGGTCTCCACCCGGAACCACCGCTGGTACAGCGGCCGCAGCGGCGGCAGCAGCACGTTGTCGGTGAGGTCGCGGTCGAAGCCGAACTCGTCCACCTCGTAGTCACCGGTGAGCCGCCGGCGCACGAACGCCAGCGCGCCGGCCAGCCGCCGCTCCCACTCCGGCGGCTCCGGCCGCTCACCAGCGACGAGAGCCGGCAGCTGAGCCGGGCGCTGTGCAATTCCTGGTGCCCGATTGTTGGTGTGCGGATGCAGTGGGATCACTGTGGCTTCCGGCACGGTTTCACTCCTACCTCAAGTCAGCCGGATCCTCAAGGCAGCCGGGTCGGGCCACCGAGCACTGCTCGCTCGATGCCGACCAGCCGCCACGGGTCGATCAGCGGCCGCAAGCCGCGGCCCTTGACGAACGCGTCGAACGCCTGCGCGGTGGTCCAGCGCGGCGTGAAGCCGAACTCGGTGCGGAGCTTGGTGGTGTCCACCACGCGGCCGAAGTTCAGGAAGCGCAGCTGCTCAGCGGAGAAGTCCACCAGCCCGGCTCGGCGGAAGAGCCGGCTGATCGGCCCGACCACCAGGCTCGGCACCGGCAGCGGCACCCGGCCGGCCCGGTGGATCGCCTGGGAGAGCAGCAGCACCCCCTCGCCGCCGACGTTGAACACCCCTGGTCGGCCGGTCTCGACCGCCGCTTGCAGCACGGCCAGTGCGTCCTCCTCATGGAGCAATTGCACCCGGGCGTCGTACCCGAGCACGGTCGGGGTGACAGGTAGCGAGAAGTACCTCGTCATCACGGTCTCGATGCGCGGGCCGATGAAGTTGGTGAACCGCAGCATCGTCACCGCGACGTCCGGGCGGCGGCGGGCGAAGCCCCGGACGTACCCCTCGATCTCCACGGCGTCCTTGGCGTAGCCACCGGACCGCAGCGACTTCGGCCCCATGTCCTCGGTGAACATCGCCGGGTCGCGGGCGCTCGCGCCGTACACCGCCGTGGTGGACTTGACAACCAGGCGCTGCACCGAGTCGGACTGCTGACACGCGGCGAGCAGCTGCATGGTGCCGATGACGTTCATCTCCATCATCGGCACCCGCCCGCCGGAGCGGCCCGGGTCTGGTGACAGCGAGGCGTGCACCACGGTGTCCACGCCGGCACCGGAGATCACTTTGGCGATCAGCGGGTTGCGAATGTCCGCGCGGACGAACTCGGCCCGACCCATCCGCCGCCGCAGCTCGCGCGACGGCGCCGCCGTGTCCACGCCGAGCACCCGTTCGATGCCGCTGTCGGCCGCCAGCCGCGCGGCGAGATGGCCGCCGAGAAAGCGGCTGACTCCAGTGACGAGGACGATCTTTGGAGGCATCGACGATCCTCAGGCACGGACGATCCTCAGGCACGCACGGTAACGACACGCCATGCTAAGCGTCGCACCATTGCCCTGGCCATCCGCCACGACCGTGACGTTGGCCGCTATCGACCGTGTGCCGGGATACCCGCCGCCTCGGCCCGTCATGCCTACTTCTTCAGCTTACGGCGTTGCACCCTGGTCTTGCGCAGCAACTTGCGGTGCTTCTTCTTCGACATGCGCTTGCGGCGCTTCTTGATCACGGAACCCATGCTGTATCCTTCGGCGTTTGCCCGCTGGGGCGGTCATTGCGATAGCGCGCGGCAATCACCGCCGCGGCACAGGACTACCAGACTACCGGCGATCCGGTCGGTGGCCGTCCTCGGGCCGGCATGCAGCAGTCACCCGGCTGAGAAGAAGGCGCCCTCGAGGTAGTCGTGCACGGCCTTCTCCGGTACGCGGAAGGAACGCCCGACGCGCACGGCCGGCAGCTCGCCGGAGTGCACCAGCCGGTACACGGTCATCTTGGAGACGCGCATGATCGCGGCCACCTCGGCCACGGTCAGGAATCTCACCTGGCCCAGCGCCGGTGGCTCCGGGTCCTGTTTGGCGGCCATCTTGTCACCGCGTCCTTCGGCACGTGTCGTGCCGTCGGGCTTCCCCACCCGACGGTACCGACACGCACGTGCTCTATTGAGGGTAGCGGGACTGGTGGGACGGAAGCGACATGGTCGTCTCAGGCCTCGTGCTCCCGGCCGAGCTCCAGGGAGCGGTCGCGGGCGGCCTCGATGGCGGCGAGCAGGGCGGCGCGCACGCCGTGGTTCTCCAGCTCGCGGATGGCCATGATCGTGGTGCCGCCGGGGGAGGTGACGGCCTCGCGCAGGGTGACGGGGTGCTCGCCGGAGTCGCGCAGCATGCGGGCCGCCCCCACGGCCGACTGGATGATCAGGTCCGCGGCCACCGCGCGCGGCAGGCCGAGCAGGATGCCGGCGTCGATCATGGCCTCGACCAGGAAGAAGAAGTAGGCCGGGCCGGAGCCGGAGAGCGCGGTGACGGCGTCCTGCTGGGACTCCGGCACCCGCACCACCCGGCCGACGCTGCCGAGCAGTTCCTCGACCAGCGCGAGATGGGCGGCCGAGGCATGCTTGCCGGCCGAGATCGCGCTCATCGCCTCGCCGACGAGCATGGGGGTGTTCGGCATCACCCGGACCACCGGAATCCCGTCCGGCAGCCGGCGCTGATACAGCTTCGTTGGCAGGCCGGCGCACAGCGAGACGACCAGGGTGTCCGGCGTGATGACCGGCGCCAGCTCGTCCAGCAGCGGCTCGATGTCCTGCGGCTTGACGGCGACCACCACCACATCGGACTCGCGTGCCGCCGTGGCGGCGTCCACCGCCCGCACGCCGTACCGCTTCGTAAGCTCGGCGGCGTGCTCGGGGTGGCGCTCGGTGAACGTCAGGTCATCGGCCGACCGGCCGCCCTTGAGCAGCCCCGAGAGCAGCGCCTCGCCGATCTTCCCGGCGCCCAGTACGGCGATCGTCGTCATGTGTTGGGACGCTAGCGCCCCCTGAGTCCGGTTCGTTGCGGCGGGGCCGCGGTCTGGGCGCCAGGTCGGTCATCGAGGGGTCATGGCGAGTTGGCGCGCCTGACAGACCAGCCGACCGGCCGAGTCGACCACGGTGTGGTCCTCGTCGAACCACGAGCCGTGTACGGCGCGCGCCTCGGCCTGCACCCGCAGCCAGCCGGGGGATGGCCGGGCCCGCAGCAAGGCGGTGAGCTGCACGGTCGGCGACCAGCCGCGGTGGCCGATGTTGAACACCACGGGCGGGCTGATGTCGCCCGCGACCAGGGCGAACAGCGGGTCGGGCGGCTCGCCGTCTGGCTGCACCCAGAGCCGGAGCAAGGGCGGCAGGTCGGTGCGGCCGGTGGCGAAGCCCGCGGTGGCCGCGTCGAGCCGCAGCCGGCAGGCGTTGGCCAGCTTGAACACGTTGCGCGGGTGCGCCCCGATGTCCAGGGCATCGTCCGGTGGCGAGGCCGGCAGCTGCGGCACATCCGACCAGGACGCCGAGCCGCCGGGCAGCACCCCGCAGGTGATCACTGCCTCGACGCATGATGCGCCGTCCTGCTCGAGCACGGCGTCCACCACGGTGACCGTCCGGCCGGTGCGCAGTACCGAGGTCCGCACCATCGCCGGGGCGCACGCCGGCGGCCGCAGGAACTGGGCGCTGACCACCAGCGGGTCCGGAGCGAGATCGCCGGCCACGGAGGCGGCCGCGTCCAGTGCGGCGCGCGCGACCACGGCCAGCAGGTAGCCGCCGTGCGGCCGGTCACCGACCGCCCAGCCGGGATCGAGCGCGGCGGCATACTCGCTGTCGCCCTTCCTCGACACCGCCGACGCCACCGAAAACGCGACCGACGAGCCGGCCGGGGACGCCGTGGACGTTGGGGCGCTCACCGGGTGGACACCAGCGAGCGCAGGAAGAACGTGGTGTTGGCCGGTCGCTCGGCCAGCCGGCGCATGAGATAGCCGTACCAGTCCTTGCCGTACGGCACGTATATCCGCACGGTCTCGCCCAGCCCGGCGAGCCGGCGCTGCTCGTCGGGGCGGATGCCGTACAGCATCTGGTACTCGTAGCTGCCCTGCTTGCGGTCGTACCAGTGCGCCCGCTCGCCAATGATGTCGATCAGCCGCGGGTCGTGCGTGGCGAACATCGGATAGCCCTGGCCGGCCAGCAGCACATTGGCGCAGCGCACGTAGTTCAGGTCCACCTCGTGTGGGTCGTCGAAGGCCACCTCGGGCGGCTCGGCGTAGGCCCCCTTGCACAGCCGGATGCGGGAGCCCTCGGTGGCCAGGTCGCGACAGTCGCCGAGCGTGCGCCGCAGGTAGGACTGCAGCACGGCACCGGTGGCCGGCCAACTGCGGCGCAGCTCGTGCAGCACCCGCAGCGTCGAGTCGGTGGTGGTGTGGTCCTCCATGTCCAGCGTCACCACGGTGCCGCACTGCTCGGCGGCCGCGCAGATCCGCGACGCGGAGCCAAGCGCAAGCGACTCATCCAGCGCCTGGCCGACGGCGGAGAGCTTGACGCTCACCTCGGCCCGCTCGGCAAGGCCCTCGGCGTAGAGCCGGTCCAGCAGCTCCAGGTACGCCTGCACCACGTCCTCGGCATGCTCGCGCCGCGTGGTGTCCTCGCCGAGGTGGTCCAGGGTCACCCACAACCCGGGCTCCACCAGCCTGCGGGTCACCCGGACGGCGTCGTCGGTGGTCTCGCCGGCCACGAATCTGCGGACGACGTCGCGGCTCACCGGCGCGGTGGCGACCAGCCGCTTCACGGTGTTGTTCCCGGCGGCGGCCAGGATCAGCGAGCGGAGCGGGTTCACCCACGAGACTTTATCCGCCGGTCGACGACCCCGATCCCGCGGCGCTTCGCGCACCGAGGCCGGGCGGTTAGCGGACCGGCTCCATGTGCAGGCGCGCGAACAGGAGTGATTCGGAGACGGCCTTGATCCGCTGCTCGCGGCTGCGCAGATGCCGGGTGGTGATCTCGACGACGACGGTGCCGTCGAAGCGGTCGCGGACCAGGCGCTCGCAGACCTCGGCGACGGGCTGTGTGCCGCGACCGGGGACCAGGTGTTCGTCGCGGGGTGCGCCGCTGCCGTCCGTGAGGTGGATGTGGGCGAGGCCGGAGCCCATCCGATCCATCAGGGCGAGCGCGTCCTCGCCCGAGGCCGCGGTGTGCGAGAGGTCGAGGGTGTAGTGCGGGTAGTCGGCGTCGGTGGGATCTGGGGACGGATGGAAACCGGAGACGGTGAACCGGCCACGGCGGATGGGAAACATGTTCTCCACGGCGATAGGTAACCCTGTGCGGGCCTCGGCGGCCAGCACCTCCTCGCGGAAACAGCGGAGGTAGCGCCGCTGCCAGCGAAACGGCGGGTGGATCACCATGGTGGACGCGCCGAGCTCGCTGGCCGCCTCGGCGCTGCGTCGCAGCCGCTGCACCGGGTCGCTGTCCCAGACCCGCTGGCTGATCAGCAGGCACGGTGCGTGCAGCGCGAGGATCGGCACGCCGAACCGCTGGGACAGCCGCGCCAGCGCCGGCAGCTCCTGGCTCGCCGGGTCGGTCCACACCATCACCTCGACGCCGTCGTAGCCGAGGTCGGCGGCCAGCCGGAAGGCGTGGTCGATGCGCTCCGGCCACACCGATGCGGTGGACAGCGCGACGGGCGGCACCCTCACCTGCCGAGTAGCAGCAGGGCCGCCGGCGACACCGTGACGAAGAGGCCCACGAGCACGGTCACCACGGTCGTCTGCAGGTCGTCGGAGTGCCTGATCCGCCGGACAATCCAGACCAGTGCCGTGATCACGACCAGCGCCACGCCGAGCGCGGCCAGTGGCATGAACCGCCACAGCCACTGGAAGCCCAGCCACAGCGCCGCCCCGCCGACCGCGCCGACGGCCAGCTGTGAGGTCATCACCAGCCACTCCCTGGCCGGCGACTCCTCATCGACGTCCTCGTCATCGACGCGCTCGTCGTAGTCGTCGAACTCGTCGTCCGGCTTGGCCGGTGGTGGAGTCGGCTTGGCCGATGCGGCGGTGGGCGGTGGCTCGGCGTCCAGTGGCCGCTTGGTCGTTCGCGGCGCGACGGCCGGCTGCTGCCCGGTGCGATGCTGCGGCTCGTCCCGGTCCGGCTCGTCTGGCTCCGGCTGGAATCGGCCACGCCGCTGGGGCTCGGTGCGGCGCGGTGGCGCGCCGGGCATGGACCGGCTGTCCGGCGCCGCACCGGCTCGGGCCGTTCCGCCGGGTGTCGCCGCGGACCCGGCGCCGGCCGGGTCCCGTGCCGTGGGCCCGCCTTTGCCCGGCATAGCCCGCGCGGTGGAGCCGCTCCTGGTCGTGGTTCCGGGCGCGGCCGTGCTGTCTGCTGCGGTGCCGCCGCGGGCCGCGCTGTCCCCGGTTGACTTTCCCGGCCGAGCCGCGGTGCGGCCGAGCGCCGGGCCGCTGGCCGTCGCACTCGATGCCGCTTGGCCCGCGGAAGCCGCGCTGCCTGAAGCCGCGCCGCCTAGAGCCGCGCCACCTGGAGCCGCGCCACCTGGAGCCGCGCCACCTGGAGCCGCGCCACCTGGAGCCGCGCCACCTGGAGCCGTGCCGCCTCGGGCCGTGCCGCCTCGGGCTCGTTCGCCGGGTGCCGCTTTGCCGCCGCTCGCCGGCGTGCCGCCGACATCGTCGCCTCGGGTCGTCGCACGGCGCCCCGTGCCACCCTGAGCGCTCGTTGAGCTCCGCCCGGTTGTGGCACCCCGGGCCGTCGCGGCTCGCCCGTGCGGCGGGCTCGGGACGTCGGGTTGGATGCGCGGGATCCGGTCGGTCGGCTCATCGTCCTGGTCGGGCCGGCCCGGCTGCGACGGGGTCATGCGCGAGGGTTTCGGGCGTGCCGGCGGGGCCGGCGGCGCTGCGGGCGCCCCCGGTGACGTCGCCGCACCGGTCGGCGGCACCGGTCGGCCGTGCTCGTCGACGCGGCGCAGTGCGCCGCTGTCGGAGTGCACCCGGTCGATGATGGCCTGCGGTGCGGTGTCCTCAGAGTCGCTGGCGCGGCGCCTGCGGCGGCCACCTGGCGGCACGGAGGTGCCCCCGTACTGGGCGAGCAGATCGGCCACAGTCCGGGGGGTTCCGTCCAAAGAGTCGTCACCCCGAGCGTTCATCATGTTCACGGTGCCTCGTACATGACTGTTCGTCCAGTCTCCGGCCGGAGATCACCATTCGGCCCGTCGGTTCCGGCCGGCTCCAGCTCGGTGTCCAACCGGCGCAGAATCACGCCCTCGCGCAGGGCCCAGGGACAGATCTCCAGCTCGGCCAGCCCGAGCGCGCGCATGCTGGCCTCGGCCACGAGCGCGCCGGCGACGAGCTGGTGCGCGCGGCTGGCGCTGACCCCCTCCAGCCCGGCGAGGTCGTCGGCGGACATCCGGGAGATGAACGCGATTACCTGCCGCAGCCCGGCGTCGGTGAGCGTGCGCCGCACCCGCAGCCCCGCGCTGGACGGCGCGGCGCCGGTCAGCCTGGACAACGAACGGAACGTCTTTGACGTCGCCACGGCGAGATCCGGCGCGCCGGTCTTGCGCAGCTTCTTCACCGCGGGCGCGAGCTGCTCGTCGAGCCAGTCCCGCAGCTTGGCGACCTGGGCGCGGCTCGGCGGATCGTCGACCAGCCGCTCCCGGCTCAGCCGACCGGCGCCCAGCGGCAGCGTGATCGCCAGCTCAGGGTCCTCATCGACGCCGCTGGCCAGCTCAAGTGAGCCGCCGCCGATGTCCAGCACCAGCAGCCGCCCAGCCGACCAGCCGTACCAGCGGCGCACAGCGAGGAATGTGTACCTCGCCTCGTGCTCGCCGGAGAGCACGGAGAGCGTCACGCCGCTCTCCCGGTGGATCCACGCAAGCACCTCTGCCGCGTTGGACGCCTCGCGGATGGCCGACGTGGCGAACGCCATGATGTCCTGGCAGCCAAGGTTGATCGCGGCCTGCTTGGCCGCGGCCACGGTGCGCACCAGCACCTCGGCGCCAGAGCGGGTCAGCTTGCCGTTTCTGACCTGCTCGGCCAGCCTCAGCACCGACTTCTCCGAACTCATTGGCGTCGGGTGCGCGCCACGGTGGGCCTCGACCACGAGCAGGTGCACCGTGTTCGACCCGACGTCGAGCACGCCTAGCCGCATGCGGTGCACCGTACCGGGGTCGGTGCCCTACCGTTGGCGGGCGTGAGCAGCCCGTACGACCCGCGTCCGTACGACCCGCACGCGAATGACCCGAATGCGTACGACCCGAGCGCGTATGACCCGAGCGCGTATGACCCGCAGCAATCGGGCCAGCAGCCATACCAGCAGGGGTATCCGCAACAGCCGTACCAGCAGCCGTACCCATCCGCCGGTTATCCGCCGGCCGGTTACCAGCCGGCCGGTTACCAGCAGTGGCAGCCGCCCACTGCCGATCAGCCCCGCCGGCCCGGCCTGCTGGTCACCGCCGGCGTGCTGTGGCTGCTCAACGGAGCTTTCCTGCTGGTGTTCGGCCTGATCACCGCGTTCGCCGACCGGCTGCCCGGCTTCGAGGAGGCCATGCTCCAGAGCGGCCGCCAGATCACCCACGAGCAGCTGCTGTCCGTCGGCCTCGGCGGCGCGGCCTTTGGTGCCGTGCTGGTCGGGCTGGCCATCGTCGTGCTTGTCACCGGCGCCACCTGGGCCCGCATCCTGATCATGGCCGTGGCCGTGGTGCCGACCGTGTTCCTGGTGGTGCTCGTTGTGTTTCCGCTGATCACCGTCGCCGCCAGCGTGCTCCAGTTCCTGTCCCCGGTGAACCGGTATGTGCAGGCCAGGCGCGGCCGGCCGGCCGGATAACCTCGCTGCTGATGAACCAGGAGCCAGAGCGCCATCCGTCCGCGCCGGCGAGCATGCCGCTACCCATGGACGCGACCCGCCAGCCACCCCTCCGGGCCGAGGCCGGTTCGGAGCTGCCGGCCGAACCCGTCGTGGCCCACGCCGGCACGGGGGGGCTGCTCGCTCGGCCGCTGAACCGTCCGTTGCGCTGGCTGGTCGTCGCGGTCGAGATGGCCGCGGCCGTCGTACTGGCGGTGCTGGCCGTCTGGGCGTGGCACCGCGCGTCGATCCCGGTGCGGTTGCCCGACTATGGCAACCCGGCCGTCCCCCGCACAGTCAGCCGCATGTCCGGCCCGTGGGCCGGCGCCGCGGTGGCCGCGGCGACCGTCGCCGGGCTGCTCCTGCTCGACGCGGTGCGCGAGGTCGTGCTCGCGGCGCGGACCGAGCACCGGACCGAGCACCGGACCGAGCACCGTACCGAGCACCGTACCGAGCACCGTACCGAGCACTTGGCGCGCCTGCCCGCCGAGGACACGCATCGTGACGGCACGCCCGCCGAGGATGTGGAATCTCCCCCATAGAGTTGGGAGGATGTCACATTCTCGCCACATGAGCCCGCCCCGCCAGACCGCCTCCGCAGAGCTGTACGGGAGGGCCTGCGCGGTGATCCCTGGCGGCGTCAACTCACCGGTTCGGGCGTTCGCCGCGGTCGGCGGCACCCCCCGGTTCATCGCCCGCGCGAGCGGCGCCCACCTGTTCGACGCCGACGGCAACCGCTACGTGGACCTGGTGTGCTCGTGGGGCCCGATGATTCTCGGGCACGCCCACCCCGAGGTGGTGAACGCCGTCCGCGCCGCGGCCGCCGACGGACTGTCCTTCGGCGCCCCAACGGCCCGCGAGGTCGAGCTCGCCGAGGAGATCGTGCACCGGGTGCCGCCGGTGCAGCAGGTGCGGCTGGTCAACTCGGGCACCGAGGCCACCATGAGCGCCGTCCGGTTGGCCCGCGGTTTCACCGGGCGGGCAAAGCTGGTCAAGTTCGCCGGCCACTACCACGGCCACGTCGACGCCCTGCTGGCGGCGGCCGGCTCCGGCGTGGCCACCTTCGGCCTGCCCGCCTCGCCAGGCGTGCTCGGCGCCACCGACACCATCGTGCTGCCGTACAACGACCCGGAGGCGGTGCGAGCCGCGTTCGCCGCGCACGGCCCGTCGATCGCCTGCGTGATCACCGAAGCGGCTGCCGGCAACATGGGCGCGGTGCCCCCGCGGGCGGGTTTCAACGCGACCCTGCGCGAGCTGTGTCACCAGCACGGCGCGCTGCTGATCATGGATGAGGTGATGACCGGGTTCCGGGTCGGCCCGGCCGGCTGGCACGGCATCGACGGGGTGGCCGGCGACCTCTACACCTTCGGCAAGGTCATGTCGGGTGGCCTGCCGGCCGCCGCCTTCGGCGGACGCTCCGACGTGATGTCCCTGCTCGCTCCGGCCGGCCCGGTCTACCAGGCCGGCACGCTCTCCGGTAACCCGGTTGCCGTCGCCGCCGGCCTGGCCACCCTCAAGCTCGCCGACGACGCCGTGTACGCCACGCTCGACGCCAACGCCCGTCGCCTCGGCGACCTGCTGACCGCGGCGCTGTCCGCCGCCGGCGTCCCGCATCGCGTGCAGTACGCCGGCAACCTGCTCTCCGTCTTCTTCTCCGACACCTCGGTCGCCGACTACGCCGCCGCCCAGGCCGCCGCCACCTGGCGCTTCCCCCCGTTCTTCCACGCCATGCTCGAGCACGGCGTGTACCCGCCGCCGAGCGCGTTCGAGGCCTGGTTCGTCTCGACGGCCCTCTCCGACGCCGACTTCGCCACCATCGAGGCGGCCCTTCGCACGGCGGCCAAGGCCGCCGCGACCGCGTCTGCAGCTGTCTAGAGCCGACTGCCGGGAACGCGACAGCCGTCCGGCTGGGCCGGTCGCGCCGACCACTGCGGAGGCCGCCGACCTGGCCACCCGGCGTGCGGTGCGGCTGCGGGAGCTCTTCGGGCTGGACGTCATGCTGGAGCACGTCGCAAGTCCGCTGCCGCGGCCGGGGGAGTTGAGTCTCGCCGGGTTCCTCAACCGGATCGGCCATGACGCCGGCTGTGACCTGCTGCTCGACCTGCACAACCTCGAATGCGACGCCGACAACGGGCTCGTCGTGCTGCCGGACTTCGTCGACGAGCTCGACTGGTCGCTGGTCGGCGAGGTGCACGTCGCCGGCGGCGTCTGGCGCGACGGCTTCCATCTCGACGTCCACAGCGAGGCGGCAGCACCGTCGACCCTGTCGCTGTTGGCGGAGGTTGTCCGCCGCGCACCGCGGCTGCGGCTCGTCGTCTTCGAGGTGCTCGCGGAGGCGATCCCGCGCCTGGGAACGGCGCGGATAACCGACCAGCTGGCTTGGCCACGGTGGCCGGCATTCTCGACCGGGCGGGTGGGGATGCCGCCACTTGAGGACCACCAGCGTGCCGTGGCCGCCCGGCTGCGCCGGCCAGACGCCGCCGACGTCGTTCGCTGTGACCAAGGCGGCCGTCCTGGAGTGGGCGATCTTGGGCCTACGGTCGGTCTGTCCGTTGACCGCCGCACTCCTCGAGATCGACGGCCGCTTCGCGACGGAGGTCGCCGCCCAGCTCGACGCGGGCCAGCGGCCCATGTCCCTGCACCTGTGGGGCCGAACCTTCTCGCGCCGGATGCTCGCCGACGGCGATCCGCTCGTGGCCGACGTCGCCCGCCTCGAACTGATCACCCTCGGCGATCCGGATGCCGCGCGTACCGCTCCCGATCCGTGGCTCTGGTGGCGACCACCGGAGCAGGTGATCGTCGACCTGCTCACCGGCGTCGATCCGCGGCGCCGGAGGCCGGACCCGAAGCCCTGCCGGGTGGCACATACCCGATGACCTACCCTCGGGCGACGTGGACTGCGGTGTGGACTCCGGTGTGGACTGCGGCGTCGACTACGGCGTGGACTACGGCGTCGACTACGGCGAGGCTTCGGCGTGACCCGCACCGTCGTGCACCTGGTCCGGCACGGTGAGGTGCACAACCCGGACGGCACGCTGTACGGGCGGCTGCCGGGCTACCACCTGTCCGACGTCGGTCGCAAGCAGGCCGAGGTGGTCGCCCAGGACCTGGCCGACCGGGACGTGACGCACGTGGTGTCGTCGCCGTTGGAGCGCGCGCAGGAGACGGCCGCGCCGATCGCGGCGGCACACGGGCTAGGTGTTGACATAGACGACCGGCTGATCGAGGCGGCCAACAGGTTCCAGGGCATGCGGGTCTCGGTCGGCGATGGGGCGCTACGCCAGCTGCGGCACTGGCCCAAGCTGTACAACCCGTTCCGGCCGTCGTGGGGGGAGCCGTACCGGCAGATCGCCAGCCGGATGCTGGCCGCCGTCCAGGACGCCCGCGCGCGGGCCAACGGCCACGAGGCCGTCTGCATCTCGCACCAGCTGCCGATCTGGACGCTGCGCCGCCACCTCGAGGGCCGGCAGCTGTGGCACGACCCGCGGCGGCGGCAGTGCTCGCTGGCGTCGCTGACCAGCCTGGTCTTCCACGACGAGCGGCTCGCGGAGATCGTCTACGCGGAGCCGGTCGGAGCGACCGACCCGAGGGTGACCGGCGCATGACGGTCCGCCCGATCGCCCTCGTCACCATGCTGCTGGCCCTGGCCGGCGCCCTCAGCGGCTGCGCCACCGGCAATGACGCGGTGGCCCGCGGCGGCCAGTTCGAGTTCGTCTCCCCCGGCGGCCAGACCAGGATCTTCTACGACCCACCTGCGGACCGCGGCGCGGTGACCGGCATCGTCGGCGACAGCCTGCTCGAACCGGGCCGTACGGTCGGCATCGACGACTTCACCGGCAAGGTCGTCGTGATCAACCTGTGGGGCTCCTGGTGCGGCCCGTGCCGCGCCGAGGCGGACGACGTGCAGCGGGTGGCGTCCGCGATGGCGGGCAGCGGGGTGGCGGTGCTCGGCATCGACCTGCGCGACGACCGCGCCGCCGCCGCGGACTTCGTCCGCGACCGCGGCCTGAGCTGGCCGTCGATCTACGATCCGCCCGGCCGGTCGCTGCTGGGGCTGCGCGGCTATCCGCGCAACGTCATCCCGTCCACCATCGTCCTCGACCGGCAGCACCGGATCGCCGCCATCTTCCTCACCGCCCTGTTGGACACCGACCTGCTCCCGGTCCTGCAACGCCTCACCGCGGAGCCCTGACACCTGATGCAGATCGGGCCCGCCAGCGGATGCCGGCACGCGTCAACCTATCGTGGGGCGGCGTGGGGCTGTCCGACGTGGCCATCTCCGGCCCGCTGCTGCTCGCGGCGCTGGTAGCGGTGGCGGCTGGGGCGGTGAGCTTCGCGTCGCCGTGCGTGCTGCCGCTGGTGCCGGGGTACCTGGGCTACCTCGCCGGCCTCGTCGGCGGCTCGCGATGGCGGCTGGCCGGCGCCACCGCGCTGTTCGTGCTCGGGTTCACCGTCGTGTTCGGAGCTGGCGTGCTGGTCGTCCTGGGGCTCTCCGACGCCCTGCTGCGCAACGAGCTGCTGCTGCAGCGGGTCGGCGGCGTGCTGACCATCGCCATGGGCCTGGTGTTCGTCGGCCTGGTGCCGGCGCTGCGGCGCGAGGTCAGGATGCACCGCGTGCCGGACGCCGGCGTGCTGGGCGCGCCGCTGCTCGGGGCCGTGTTCGGGCTGGGCTGGACGCCGTGCCTCGGCCCGACCCTGACCGGGGTGGTGGCCGTGGCGACCGGAACGCAGGCCGGCGGCACGCTCGCCCGTGGCGTACTGCTCGTGCTGGCGTACTGCGCCGGCCTCGGGTTGCCGTTCGTGCTGCTAGCGCTCGGCGTGCAGCGCGCCGTCACCGCCCAGCGCTGGTTGCGCCGGCACGTGCGGGCCGTGCAGCTGGCCGGCGGCGCGCTGCTCGTGATCGTCGGGCTGCTGCTGGTCAGCGGGCTGTGGGCGGACCTGGTCAACGCCATCCGCGGGCAGATCACCGGATTCGAGACGCCACTGTGAACGGCAGCCCGAACGACGTGCTGAGCGGGGTGGTCGCGTCGCTTCGCAATACCTGGCGCGGGCTGACCAGCATGCGGACCGCGCTCATCCTGCTGTTCCTGCTCGCCCTCGGCGCGCTGCCCGGCGCGCTGCTGCCGCAGTACTCGCTGAACGCGGCGGCCGTGCAGCGGTACCAGGCCGAACACCCCACGATCTCGCCGCTGCTGGACCGGCTGGGCTTCTTCGACGTCTTCTCCGCGGTCTGGTTCGCCGCGATCTACCTGCTGCTGTTCGTGTCGCTGGTCGGCTGCCTGGTGCCGCGCAGCCTCGACTACGCCCGTGGCCTGCGGGCCCGGCCGGTGGCCACGCCGCGCAACCTGAGCCGGCTGCCGCACCACGCGGCGGCGTCCGTGACCGCGGAACCGGCCGAGGTGACCGCCGCGGCCAGGCGGCTGCTGCGCGGCTGGCGGACGGCCGAGGCGGTGGAACCGAGCGGCGCGCACACCGTGTCCGCCGAGCGCGGCTACCTGCGCGAGGCCGGCAACCTGGTGTTCCACTTCGCGCTGCTCGCGCTGCTGGTGACGTTCGCCGTCGGCAAGCTGTACGGCTACGAGGGCCAGGTGATCGTGCTCGCCGGCGGCGGGCAGTTCTGCAACTCCGGGCTGCTGGCCTACGACTCGTTCAAGCCCGGCATCAGGGTGGACGGCACCCGGCTCGACCCGTTCTGTGTGCGGATGGACGGCTTCACCGCGGAATACG
The DNA here is from genome assembly GCA_036505275.1 of Pseudonocardiaceae bacterium. GTDB lineage: Bacteria > Actinomycetota > Actinomycetes > Mycobacteriales > Pseudonocardiaceae > DASXTS01. The sequence goes on along the minus strand of DASXTS010000464.1, from coordinate 8,966 downwards.
AGCCGAACGGCCAGCCGCGCTCGTTCCAGGCCGACATCGGCTACCAGGACGCCGCCGCGTTCGGGGCCGGACCGGCCGGCGCTACGGTCGGTGGGGCCGCCGGAGCATGGCGAGCGGCGACCCTGCGGGTCAACCACCCGCTGCGGCTCGGTGGTGCTCGGGTGTACCTCATCGGACACGGGTACGCGCCGCGGTTCACCGTCACGTTCCCCGACGGGCAGCAGCGCACCAGCGCCATCCAATGGCGCTCCGTGGACACGACGACGCTGCTGTCCGAGGGCGCGACGAAGTTCGACCCGCCCGGTGTCACCGATCCGGAGCAGCGCCGCCAGCGGCAGCTCGCGATCACCGGCCTGTTCGCGCCGACGGCATTCTTCGACGGCGCCGTTCTCAGCTCGTCCTTCCCCGCGCCGCGCGACCCCGCGGTGGCCATCGACGTGCTGCGCGGCGATCTCGGCACCGAGTCCGGGCGCGGGCAGTCGATCTTCGGTGTCGACCAGTCCATGGTGGAGTCCGGACGGCTGGTCCGGGTGGCGCGGCAGAACCTGCTGCTCGGGGAGCAGCTCACCTTGGACGACGGCACCGTGGTGCGGTTCGACGGCGTGCAGCAGTGGGTCTCGCTGCAGGTCTCGCACGACCCAGCCCAGCAATGGGTGCTGCTCAGCGCGCTGTGCGTGCTCGCCGGGCTGGGCGCGTCGCTGTCGATCAGGCGTCGCCGGTTCTGGGTCCGCGCGGCCCCGATCACGGAGGCCGAGGGCGGCGGCCGTACCGTGGTCGAGGTCGGTGGGCTGGCCCGTACCGACCAGGCGGGCTACGGCGAGGAGTTCACCCGGCTGGCCGCCCTCGTGCTGCGAGGTGACCCCGAGCCGTCGCGGGGGCGACCCGCGGCGCTAGCACGGAAGGAATAGCCATGACGGTGAACACCACCCTGGCCACCTACAGCGACTGGTGCTACGCGGGCGCGGTCATCGTCTACCTGCTCGCCTTGCTGCTGCACGGCGTGCAGTTCGCCGCCGGGCGCCGCCGCGCCGCAGCCCCCGAGCTCGTGGCGGCCGGCGGTGGTGGGCAGGCAAGTACCACCAACCCTCCCGGTGATGGCACGTCGGGTACCCGCGACGCGGCGGCCACCGCCGGCCGGATGGCCGTCTCGCTGACGGTGCTCGGCGCAATGATCCACGGCGCCTCGCTGCTGTTGCGCGCGCTGGCCGTGCAACGCGTGCCGTGGGGCAACATGTACGAGTTCGGCTCCGCGATCTGCCTGGCGGCCGTGGTGACCTGGCTGGTGCTGCTGCGCCGCCACCGTGTCTCCGGGCTCGGCGTGTTCGTGCTGCTGCCCGTGGTGATCCTGCTGTTCACCTCGGGCACCCTGCTGTACACCAAGGCCGCGCCACTGCAACCGGCCCTGCGGTCGTACTGGATCGCGATCCACGTCTTCGCCGCTGTGATCGCCAGCGGGGTGCTGCTGGTCGCCGGCGCGGCCAGCGTCGGCTACCTCATGCGCACCAGCGGCCGCGCCGAGCGGCTGCCGGCGGCCGACGTGCTCGACCGGCTGGCCTACCGGGCCACGATCGTTGCATTCCCGGTATGGACCTTCGCGATCATCGCCGGCGCCATCTGGGCGGAGACCGCGTGGGGCCGGTACTGGGGCTGGGACCCCAAGGAGACGGTCGCACTGGTGGCTTGGGTGGTCTACGCCGGCTACCTGCACGCGCGCGCCACCGCAGGCTGGCGCCGGGGCGCGGCCTGGATCAACGTCGCGGGCCTGGCGGTGATGATTTTCAACCTGTTCTTCGTCAACCTGGTGGTCAGCGGTTTTCACTCCTACGCGGGAGTTGGCTGAGCCGCACCCGGTTACAACGGGCCGCGTGCCGTCCTGACGACTACCGTCGCGGACGACCAGGCCAGGAGCCTCCTGGCCGAGCGTGGGCGCGGGTCGACGAGGAAGGACCCACCGGTGACCGGACAGCACGACGACCCGGATGTGCGCACTGGCGCACGGTGGTTCCCGCCCGCGCTGCAGCCGCCGGCAAGGGTGGCCTGGCCGTTACCCCCGAGCCCGGCGCAGACCGCCGTGCCGCCGTACCCGCCCGACCACGACCAGCCCGATGCTGGCCCCCGGTGGCCCGACGAGCACCCGTCCGGCCCGCGGTGGCCGGACGAGCATCCGCCTGGCCCGCGGTGGTCGCACGAGTACCGGTCCGGCTCGCCGTGGCCCGACGAGCACCCGTCCGGCCCGGAGCTGTTCGACCAGCCCGGATTCGCGGCCACCCTGGCGCCCGACGCGCCGCACGACGCTCCGGCCGCCGCGCACGACCTGTCGTCGGCGCAACTGCTGCGGCAGACCAGGCGGCCACCGCGGTCGGGCTGGCGCCGCGCCGTCTACCTGGCCAGCGGCCGCAACATCAACCTCGGCGAGAACGCCGCCGACCGGGCGAGGCGCGAGCTGATCGCGCGGATCAACCAGCCCCTCCAGGGCTGCTGCAAGATCGCGATGCTGAGCCTCAAGGGTGGTGTCGGCAAGACCACCACCACGACCGCGCTCGGCTCGACGCTGGCGTCGCTGCGCGGCGACCGTGTGATCGCCGTGGACGCCAACCCGGACCGCGGCACGCTGGCCCAGAAGATCCCGCTGGAGACCACCGCGACCGTCCGCCACCTGCTTCGCGACGCCCAGTGCATCGGCAGGTACGCCGACATCCGCGCCTACACCTCACAGAGCCCGAGCCGGCTCGAGGTGCTGGCCGGCGAGCAGGACCCGGCCGTATCCGAGGCGTTCAGCGAGACCGAGTACCGGCGCACGGTCGCCCTGCTCGAGCACTTCTACAACATCCTGCTCACCGACTGCGGCACCGGCCTCATGCACTCCGCCATGAAGGGCGTGCTCGACGTCGCCGACTCGCTGGTGATCGTCTCGTCCGGCTCGATCGACGGCGCGCGCTCGGCGTCCGCCACCCTGGACTGGCTCGACGCGCACGGCTACCGGCAGCACGTCGCCCGGTCCGTCGCTGTGATCAACTCCGTCCGGCCGAAGTCGGGCAAGGTCGACCTGGACAAGGTTTCCGAGCACTTCGCCGCCCGCTGCCGGGCGGTGTGCCGCATTCCGTTCGATCCGCACCTCGAGGAAGGCGCCGAGATCGATCTGGACCAGCTCGCCGGCACCACCCGCCTGGCGCTGCTGGAGCTGGCCGCGACCATCGCCGACGACTTCGCGCACGTCATGAACAGGGTCGGCGTCCGCTGAACGGCTGCTTGTCGAGCTGGCTCAGCTCTCCGGGGGACGCGGCCGGCGTTCGCCGAGCCGCCGAAGGAACTCAGGGTCGTCGTCGGGAGCCAGCGCGCGTCGACGCGTTGGCGGGAACGGGTTGAGACTTGAGCTGAGCAACGCCCAGACCGCCGCGAACAGGGTCACAGCACCGATCAGGGCCAAGAGGTAGAGCACCGCGCAGCCACCTCCTCTCGACGAGTGTGATGTACGAGGGTAACCCGTGTTTGGCCCACCGTAGGCTGCATCCTGATGGACTCGGTGGATCGCCGGATAATCGCCGCACTCCGGGAGAACGGCAGAGCAACTTTTGCCGACCTGGGCCGGCAGGTCGGGCTGTCCGCCTCCGCGGTGCACGAGCGGGTGGGCAAGCTGGAGACGTCCGGCGTGATCGTCGGCTATCACGCCGTCGTCGACCCCCGGGCCGTCGGGCTGGGCGTCACCGCGCTGGTCGGCATCCAGCCGACGGACACCGGCGATGACGATGCCATCGCGGCCGCCATCGCGCGGCTGGACGAGGTGGAGTCCTGCTACGCGGTCGCCGGCGACGAGGCGTTCGTCGTCAAGGTCAGGGTGGCCACCGTCGACGAGCTGGAGCGGACGCTCGGCCGGCTGCGCCGCATCGACGGGGTGGCCCGCACCCGCACCACCGTGGTGCTCTCAACCCGCTTCGAGGGCCGCCCGCACACCCCCGGAGCGACCGACTGATGGGCCGCCTGCTGCTCGCCTACACCGCGCTGCGGCTGCTGCTGATGGCCGTGATCGCCGGCGTGCTCATCGCCCTGCAGGTGCCCGCGCTGGTCGCCCTGCTCATCGCCATCGTGCTCGCATTCGGCCTGTCGCTGGTGCTCTTCCGCGGGCTGCGGACCCGGCTGGACGCCGAACTGGGCGCGGTCAGGGCCCGCCGCCGCGCCGAGCGCGAGCGGCTGCGCCGGGCCCTGCGAGGGGAGGGCGAGGACTCGTGAGCGGCGAATGGGGTCAGAGCACCATTTCCCACTCACGACCCTGCGACCGGGGCTGGGTGGACCGGGCGGTGCAGATCATCGAGGCGGAGGCCAACCGCAGCGCCGACACCCACCTGCTGCGCTACCCGCTGCCGGCGACATGGGACATCGAGCTGTACCTGAAGGACGAGTCCACGCACCCGACCGGCAGCCTCAAGCACCGGCTGGCCCGGTCGCTTTTCCTGTACGCCATCTGCAACGGCTGGGTGCAGGCCGGCACCACGGTGATCGAGGCGTCCTCCGGCTCCACCGCAGTCTCGGAGGCCTATTTCGCGCGCCTACTCGGGCTGCCCTTCGTCGCCGTCATGCCGCGCTCCATCAGCGAAGAGAAGATCGTGCTGATCGAGGCACAGGGCGGGCGCTGCCATCTCATCGACGACCCCGCGGCGATCTACGACGAGTCCCGCCGGCTGGCGCAGGAATGCGGCGGGCACTACATGGACCAGTTCACCCATGCCGAGCGGGCCACCGACTGGCGCGGCAACAACAACATCGCCGAGTCGATCTACCAGCAGCTCGCGCTGGAACGGCACCCGGTGCCGCACTGGATCGTGGTCGGCGCCGGCACCGGAGGCACCTCGGCGACCATCGGCCGCTACGTCCGCTACCGCCAGCACGCCACCTGGCTCGCCGTAGCCGACCCGGAGAACTCGGTGTTCTACGACGCCTGGTGCACTGACGACCCGTTGCTCACCGGGTACCTTGGCTCGCGCATCGAGGGCATCGGGCGGCCGCGGGTCGAGCCGTCCTTCGTCGGCCAGGTGATCGACCGCATGGTCAAGGTGCCGGACGCCGCGTCGATCGCGACCATCCGCCACGTCGACGGCGTGCTCGGCCGCCGGGTCGGCGGCTCGACCGGCACCAGCCTGTGGGCCGCGTTCGGCATCGTCGCCGAGATGCTCGCCGCGGGCGTCTCCGGCAGTGTGGTGACCCTGCTCTGCGATGGCGGCGAGCGCTATGCGCACACCTACTACGACGACGGCTGGGTGGCCGCGCAGGGCCTGGTGCTGGCCGGCCCGCTGGCCACCCTGGCCCGCTTCCACGCCTGCGGCGAGTGGACGCCGTAACCGCCCGTAACCCCGATGGGCGTCAGTTCAGCGCCAGCGCCAGCGCGGTGGCCACCGACCACGCGAGCATGGCCATCCCGGTGTCGCGCAGCACCGGAATCAGCCGCCGGCCGGTGTAGCCACGCAGCACGCGCCGCACCGGCGGCATCAGCAGCGGTATGGCGATCAGCCCGGCCAGCGCCGGCGTGCTCTTCACGGCGAGCAGCACGGTGATCAGGAACGGCACGGTGACCAGCGCCAGGTACAGCCGGCGGGTGTCCTTGTCGCCGAGCAGCACGGCCAGGGTGCGCTTGCCGCTGTCGCGGTCGGTCGGGATGTCGCGCAGGTTGTTGGCCACCAGAATCGCGGCCGAGAACGCGCCCACGGCGACCGAGCAGCCGATGGCAGTGCCGTTGATCTGGCCGGTCTGGACGTACAGCGTGCCAAGCACGGCCACCGGCCCGAAGAACAGGAACACCGCCAGCTCGCCGAGCGCCCGGTAGCCGTACGGCCGTTTGCCGCCGGTGTAGAACCACGCGCCGAGCAGGCAGAGCCCACCGGGAACGAGCAGCAACCACCGGCGGGACGCCACGACAAGCGCCACCCCGGCCACCGCCGCCACCGCAAGCGACGACAGCGCCGCGCTCCGGACCGCCGCCGGCGCGGCCAGGCCCGAACCGACCAGGCGCAGCGGCCCCACCCGGACGCGATCCGTGCCGCGCACCCCGTCGGAGTAGTCGTTGGCATAGTTCACCCCGACGATCAGGGCTACCGAGACCGTCAGTGCGAGTGTCGCCAGCCACCACACCATGCCGCCCACCTGGGCCGCCGCCCCGGTGCCCACCAGCACCGGCGAGATCGCGTTGGGCCACGTGCGGGGCCGCGCCCCCTCGATCCACTGTCCAACCGTCGGCACGGGGGCGACGCTAACGCGCCGCCCCTGTGAGTGGTAAATGGTGCCACAACGCCATTTGCCACTCACGACTTGTCCACAGGCGGTGATAACCGCGGTGGCGCGGCGTTCGGCGTTGGCTTGGTTATCGTGGCCGGGTGACTGAGGTGACCAACCGCGCAGACCCCGCGCGGTCCACGATTGAGCCGGCCGCGGACTGGCAGGCCGCCGGCGACTACCGGGACATCAGGTACGAGACCGCCGAGGGCATCGCCAAGATCACGATCAACCGGCCGGAGGTGCGCAACGCGTTCCGGCCGCATACGTTGTTCGAGCTGTCCAACGCGTTCGAGCGGGCCCGCGACGACGACCGGATCGGCGTGATCATCCTCACCGGGCAGGGCGACCTGGCCTTCTGCTCCGGCGGCGACCAGCGGATCCGCGGCGACGACGGGTACCTCGGGGACTCCGACACCGACGAGGTGGCCCGCAAGGGCATCGGCCGGCTCAACGTGCTCGACCTGCAGATCCAGATCCGCCGGCTGCCTAAGCCGGTGGTCGCGATGGTCGCCGGGTACGCGATCGGCGGCGGGCACGTGCTGCACGTGGTGTGCGACCTGACGGTCGCCGCGGACAACGCCCGCTTCGGGCAGACGGGGCCGAAAGTTGGCTCGTTCGACGGCGGGTACGGCTCCGGCCTGCTGGCGCGCAACGTGGGGCAGAAGAAGGCCCGCGAGATCTGGTTCCTCTGCCGGCAGTACGACGCGCGGCAGGCGCTGGACATGGGCCTGGTGAACGCCGTGGTGCCGCTGCGCGAGTTGGAGCACGAGACCGTGGCGTGGTGCCGCGAGATGCTCCAGCACTCCCCGCTCGCCGTGCGCATGCTCAAGGCCAGCCTGAACGCCGCCGACGACGGCCTGGCCGGCATTCAGCAACTCGCTGGCGACGCGACGCTGCTCTTTTACATGACCGAGGAGGCCCAGGAGGGCCGGGACGCCTACACTGCCCGCCGCAAGCCCGACTTCGGCAGGTTCCCCAAGCGGCCCTAGCGGTTGGAACGAGCCGAAGCCGGATGACCGAATGGGCGGCCGCTCGTCCAGCCGCTCGGATCGGTGTCACGGGCCGCAGGTGGTCGAGGCGCTCGTCATGCCTCGCGCCAGTCATCGTCCGTGACGATCAGGTGGCCGAGGAACTGCAAGCCGGTGGTCTCGGCGGCGATCTTGAGCTTGCGAGTGGCCATGCGGTCGGTGTGGCTGGGCGTCGGATCGCCGCTCGGATGGTTGTGCGCCACCGCAAAGGCGTGGCCGTCACGGCGAAGGACGAGGCTGAGCACGTCGCGGACGGGCAGGAACGCGCCGTCGCTGGCGCCGTCCGCGACGGCGGCGACGTGCCTGACCCGGAGCCGCCGATCGCACACCGCGACGACCAGCCGCTCGTGATGCAGCCCGATCAACGGCCGCTGCAGGACCGGCACCAGGTCCTGCGCGCTGGTGACCCGCACTTCGTCGAGCGGGTCGCGACGGCTCGGCAGCGCCAGCGCGGCCATCAGCCGAGCCACTTTTGCAGGCCCGATGCCGGCGAGCCCGGTGAGCTGCTCCGGCCTGGTTCTGGCCAGGCCCGGCACGCCGCCGACGGTGTGCAGCAGTCGGTGCGCCAGGCTCAGCGCGCTCTCGCCGATCTGCCCGGCGGACAGCAACACGGCGACCAGTTCGGCATCTGTCAGGGCGTGTGAGCCGAACCGGAGCAGCCGCTCGCGCGGACGCTGGTCGGGCGGAAGGTCGGCGATTCGCATCACGGGATGGACGGTACGGCGGGGCACCGACAGTTCTGCCCGACGCGTCGTGCCGGGCACTCCGCCGGCCGACGCCGCTGCCATGCTTGACCACCGTGAATCCGGCTGTGAATCCGGCTGTCAATCCGGCTGTCAATCCGGCTGTCAATCCGGCTACGGCGCTCGCGACGGTGATCGTCGACGAGCTGGTGGCCGGCGGCGTGCGGGACGCCGTGCTCTGTCCCGGGTCGCGCAACGCGCCGCTGTCCTTCGCGCTGCACGCCGCCGACACGGCCGATCGGCTGCGGCTGCACGTGCGCATCGACGAGCGTGGCGGCGCGTTCCTGGCGCTGGGGCTGGCCGCGCGGTCCGGGCGCGTGGTGCCGGTGGTCTGCACCTCCGGTACGGCGGCCGCGAACCTGCATCCCGCGGTGCTGGAGGCGCACCACGCCGGCGTGCCGCTGCTGCTACTGACGGCGGACCGGCCGCTCGAGCTACGCGACACCGGCGCCAACCAGACCGTCGATCAGGCGCAGTTGTACGGCGGCGCGGTCCGCTGGCGGCAGACCTTGTTCACGCCGGGTGAGAACGGCCCGTGGCGCGCCACCGTGTGCCGGGCGCTGGCGGCCGCCACGGGTGCGCTGACCGGCGATCCGGGGCCGGTGCACCTCAATGTTGCCCTGCGTGCACCGCTGGTGCCGGACGCCGATGCCATGCTCGGGCCCGAGTACGCCGGCCGGGCGGGCGGTCGCCCGTGGACGCAGGTGCCGCCGGCCGCCGAGCCCGTTGCCGAGCCCGTTGCCGAGCCCGGTGCCGAGCCCGCTGCCGAGCCCGCTGCCGAGCCCGCCGGTGCGGCTCGGCTGGACCTCGGTGCGCGCACGCTCGTCATCGCCGGGCACGGCGGACCGGTCACACCGGCGCGGTGTCCCGTCGCGCTGCCGACGTGGCTGGTCGGCCTGCCGCGGGTGGCCGAGCCGGGCTCGGCGCTGTG
>DASXTS010000463.1:0-3860 GCA_036505275.1 Pseudonocardiaceae bacterium | reverse complement strand
GCCGACGGCCCTTTCCTGGTCGTCGACGTCGGCGGCGGGTCGACCGAGCTGGTGCTGGGCACCTGGGACGGCACGGCGGCCACCGTCACGGCGGCCAGTTCCGTCGACGTCGGCTGCGTGCGGATCACCGAGCGGTGCCTGCCGTCCGATCCACCGACGCCGGCCGAGCAGAAGGTGGCCGAGGAGTTCGCCCTGGCCGTGCTCGAACGTGCCTTCGACGTCGTGCCGGTGGCCCGGGCCCGCACCTGGATCGGGGTGGCCGGCACCATGACGCAGCTGTCCTCGCTGGTGCTGCGGCTGCCGTCGCACGACCCGGCGCTGGTGCACCTGTCCGGGCTGTCCGATCAGCAGCTGCACGACATCTCGGCCGAGCTGCTGGGCATGACGCACGCCCAGCGGGCCGCGAACCCCACCATCCACCCCGGCCGGGTCGACGTGATCCACGGCGGCGCACTCATCGTGCGGGTGCTCGCCGACGAGCTGCGCGCCAGGGCCGGCATCACCGAGCTGATGGTGAGCGAGCACGACATCCTGGACGGCATCGGACTGTCCATCGCCTGACGATGGAGCCTGGCGATGGAGCCTGACGATGGAGCCTGACAACATCGAACGACAATGACGCCCAGCCCGCCGCCAGCCAACGCCGACGTGCTGCGCCCGCGCCGGCTCTGGTACTGGGTGGCCGGCGTGATCGTCGCGGCCGGCCTGGCCGCCGGTGTGGTCAGCGGCCTAGTCGCCGCGCGATCGGCTGCGCGGGCCTCCGACGACCTTGCCGAGCTGCGGCCACCGCTGCACCCGGTGCTCTTCGGCACACCGAGCCAGGTCGACGCGGAGCCCGGCCGCGACTGGGCGGTGTACGTGTCAACCGGCGGCGCCATCAGCGACCCACCGCCGCGGGTGTCCTGCGGCGGCGACGGGCTCACCGTCACGGGTGTCCGGCGAGAGCCGCGCACCGAGCAGGACGGGACGACCTGGCGGCAGGTGCAGATCGTGCGGGCCACCGAGCCGGGCGGCCACACCATCGTCTGCAGCTCGCCCGACCGCGCGGCCCGGTTCGCCTTCGGCGCCGCCATCGAGCCCGACGCCGGGGACCGGCTGGTCGGCGACACCCGCCGCGCGGTCGTCGGTGTCGCATTCGCATTCGCGTTCGCCTCGATCGGCGTCCTCATCGGTGGCCTGCTGGTGCTGCTCACCGCCCTGCGCCGGTCCGGCCGGCAGGCCGCGCTGCGGGCTCAGCGCCCGCCGGCCCGGCTGATCTAAGGCCTGTCTCGCGGATCTTTGGCGTGCTGCGCGGCGCCGCTCGCGACGGCGACGATCCACGAGACAGGCCTAGCGGTTGGACGCCGAGCGGATGAAGGCGGCCAGGTCCTCGGATTGCGCCAGGCGGCTGGGTTCGTGCACGTACATCATGTGCCCGGCGGGGTAGTAGGTCAGCTGCACGTTGGCCCGCAGCTCGGCCGGGATCTGCAGGTGCGCGACGACGTGCTCGACGGCGAAGTACGGCGTGGCGCCGTCGTGGTAGCCGCAGGAGAGGTGCACCCGCAGGTGCGGGTTGTGCCGCATGGCCTCGGCCAGGCCGGCGGCGACCGAGATGCCGCGCCCCTCGAACTCCTTGTACGACCAGGGCTGCACGCGGTCGGTGAGGATCTCGTACGGCAGGTCGTTGGCGTAGTCCAGTTCGTCGTGCACGTAGTGGTTCAGCGCGGCCGTGTACGGACCGAGGATCGCCACATAGGACGGGTCCGCGATCCAGTGCTCGCGCCCGCCGTCGGGATCCCAGCCGGCGAACCGGCCGTCCAGCCGCCCCACGGTGCGGCCGCGGAGGCGCAGCAGCTCGGTGCAGAATCGGACGTGCTCCACCCGCAGGTCGACCCGGTCGACGTAATCGGGGGACAGCCCGGTCAGCCGCGCCACGGTGGCGACGGCCACCATGCGCTCCTCCGGCAACAGCCGGTGGCCGCGGGTCAGCGCCAGCAGGAACTCCCCGCCGGCGTACGCCTCGGCCTCGGCCAGCACCTCAGGCAGCTCGCGCCCGGGATGCAGCCCGTGGTAGTGCGCCACGGCGGCGTAGGTCGGCAGGTACAGCGCGTACGGCAGGTCGTTGCCCTCCGAGAAGAACACCGTCGCCGTGTCCAGGATCGAGGAGATCAGCATCAACCCGTTGACGTACATGCCGTGCCGGTGCTGCAGGTGCTTGGCCAGACCGGCCGCGCGGATGGTCCCGTAGGACTCGCCGGCCAGGAACTTCGGGGACAGCCAGCGGCCATTTCGCGAGGTCCACAGCCGGATCACCTCGCCGACGGACTCCAGGTCCTTGGTGAAGCCGTGGTAGTCGGCCGGCTTGCCGCCCTTGACCGCCCGCGAGTACCCGGTGGACACCGGGTCGATGAACACCAGGTCGGAGTGCGCCAGCAGGGTCTCGGCGTTGTCCGCGATGGCGTACGGCGGCGGCGCCAGGTCGCCGACGTCGCCCATCACCACCCGGCGCGGGCCGAACAGGCCGAGGTGCAGCCACACGCTGGAGCTGCCTGGGCCGCCGTTGAACGCGAAGGTCACGGGCCTGGTCGTCGGGTCGGCGCCGTTGCGGGTGTACGCCGCGAGGAACACCTCGGCCTTGGCCTGGTGGCCCTTGAACTCACCGTCGTCGTAGACCTCCTCGCGCAGCACGATCCGACCGACGGTCGCCGTGTACGCGAGCTTGCGTCGCTGGACCTGCAGCGTGTGCTCGGTGGTGACCAGGTCGTCCTCGGGCTCGGGGGTCTCGGTCGGGCTGCTGCCGGGGGCGGCCGACTCCTCCCCGGCCGGCCTGTCGCGATCCTTGTCCGGGCTCTTCGCCATGCCGCCGAACCTAGTCGGGTAAGAACACCGGTGTGTCGGGAGCACAGCACGGCCCGAGCGCCTCGGACGGCCTCGCCGAGCTGGAGGCCGAACTGATCCGGTGCCGGGCGTGCCCCCGGCTGGTCGCCTGGCGGGAGCTGGTGGCGGCGCAGAAGCGGGCCGCGTACCGCGACCAGACCTACTGGGGACGCCCGGTGCCCGGCTTCGGGCCGGCCGGCGCCGCGCTGCTGATCGTCGGGCTGGCGCCGGCCGCGCACGGCGGCAACCGCACCGGCCGGATGTTCACCGGCGACCGCTCCGGCGACGTGCTGTACGCGGCGCTGCACGCGGTCGGCCTGGCCAACCAACCCACCGCCACCCACCCCGGCGACGGCCTGCAACTGTTCGGTACCCGGATCACCGCCCCAGTGCACTGCGCCCCGCCGGCCAACAAACCGACCCCGCAGGAGCGGGACACCTGCCGGGCGTGGCTGGTCCGCGAGCTGAGGCTGCTGCGCCCCACGCTGCGCGCCGTCGTCGTGCTCGGCGCCTTCGGCTGGCAGGCCCTGCTGCCAGCGCTCGAGTCCGCCGGCTGGCCGCTGCCCGAACCGAGGCCGGTGTTCCGCCATGGCGCACACGCCGTGCTCGCCGGCCACCCCCCGCAGGCGCCACCGTTGCACCTGCTCGGCTGCTACCACGTGAGCCAGCAGAACACCTTCACCGGGCGGCTCACGCCGGCGATGTTGGAGACCGTGCTGCGCACCGCCGCACTCGCGGCCGGCATACCGGCGAAGTAACCGGCTGGCAACGAGTACGCCATGTGCCAACGGAATGCCTTCACCGCGGGCGGTGACCTCCGGCATGCTCGGTGCCGTGCTGCGGATCGGTCGGTTGCGGTCCCCGGTCACCGTGATGGTGCTCGGGGTGGCTGGTCTGCTGCTGGTCCTGGCGCTGTCGGCGGCGGCGGACAGCGCGGTGGAGGTCGGCACCGGGTGGATGCCCGGCGCCGGGCGGCCCCCGGCGGCGCAGCAGGCCGACGAGCC
>DASXTS010000462.1:0-18587 GCA_036505275.1 Pseudonocardiaceae bacterium | reverse complement strand
TGATCGCCGAGCACTGCGGTGAACCGGATCTGGCAGGCTGACGATCTCGACCTGGTTGGCCGTGGCACAAGAAGCCGAGTCCGTCGCCTTCAGTCATCCAGCGGGGGTCGCCGCAGCAGCCCCCCGCCGGATTCCGGGACGCACTCGCGTTGCCGCGCGACTCGGACGGCCCGTCGTCGGCCTGGCGTCGGCCTGGCGTCGGCTCGTGGAGTTGATCACTGCGGGCGCCACCATCGTCGGCCGGCGGCCGGCCGGGTCACCGTCACTCGCCGACGACCGCCGGGAGCACCATCGCCTCTGCGACCTGCTGTGGGGACCGGGGGAGCGGCGCGGCACCGTCCTGGACACAGCCGGCCATTCTTCTTCTACCTGCCCATGCTCGCCGGCATGTTGCCTCCGTGGCGCACATAAGGTCGGTCGCGGCGACCGCATGACCGTGGACAAGCGGCGGCGTTGGCACGAGCCGCGATAAGCCTCGATCGGCCCTCCGGCGCCACCCCGTCTGTTCGCGCCAAGCGGCCGGGTGGATGTATTTCGGCTGCGTGCGAACGGCTGACCGCGGAGGTCGTCGACGACGCGCGGATGCCGCACGGTTTTCTCACCGAGATACCCCACCTCGACTTGTTCTCCGACACCTGGATGTGCCTGGTATCGAGCGACAATCCACGGGTCGGCGACGCCCTGACCATCGCGGACCTCAACGAGTTGCCGTGGATATTCACCTACCACACCGCCCGCATTCACTCCGGCGGCGCGCCAACTACAGATGCTGGGCATCGAGCCCCGGGTACAGGCCGTGGTGGACAGCTTCCTGGTCGTGCCATTCCTGGTCGCCGGCACCGACCGAATCGGTCTGGTGCAGGCCAACCTGGTATGACGGTTGACCATGGCCGGTGACGTCCGAGCCCTACCGTGCCTGTACGAGGTCGTGCCCTTGATCGAGGCCATGTGGTGGCATCCCGTCTACACCGCCGACCCCGAGCACGCCTGGCTCCGCGGCGTGTTCGCCGAGGCCGGCAAGTCCATCGACGCGGCCGGCGTCGCCACCCCCGAAACGCAGCACGCCTAGTCTCGACGATCGACGGACGTCTCAGCGGCCGTCACTCGGTCGCGTGACTTCTCGATGGACTGTAGATCACCGCGCGCCACCAGCATTCCGACGGCGTGGTGGCGTTTGGGTAGCGGCGAGTCGGCGGTCAGCGTGCGGTGTACAGCCAAGGCTCCTTCAGGTCGAAGAATTCCGGTTCGCCGACCTCGAGTGCATTCATCTCATCCATCTGTGCCTTCAGGTCCGGTGGCATTTCCTTGCGTTCGCCCTCGCGGGCCTGCGCCTCGGACGTGAAGTAGATCGCGACGGTGTAGCCGCCGCCGTCGTGCTCGACCGCCACCGAGCCGAGGATGTCGGGCCGGAACGCGGCCCACTCATCCGAGTTCTGGGTCATGAGCTCGCGGGCCCGCGCCGGGTCGCTGCCGCGGCCCTGGATGACCTGCACGAACCCGGCGTCGTCCGGGTTGCCCTGCAGGTCGAGCTCCACCTGGGTGCTGTCGCGGAACGTGGCGTCTCCGGTGAACAGTGTGGACGTCTCGGCCCACCACTGGCCCTGCTCGGGCCGGTCGCTGTTGCGCCTGGCCGCCTCCGCCGATTCGAAACGGGCGAGCGCGATGAAGCGGCCGTCCTCGGTCACCCCTGCGGTCGAGCCGAGCCAGCCGGTCGCGCCGGCCGCCAGCTGCTGCTCCCACCGCTGGAGCGCGGCCTTGACCTGCGCTGCGTCGGCGACCTGACCGTGAATCACCTGGACAAACATCGTGAGCGCCCCCTGGCGACAGGTTGTTTCAGCAGAAGCTACGCACACGGCATGTGCGCGTCGACCCGGTTCACTGGATGGTGACACCTGCGGGTCGTGCACCCCGGAACGACCCGGCGTGGTGGGCACGCTTGATCGGCAACCCGCAGCTCGCTTACCCCACGGCCGGGGGCTGAAACCGGTGCACGTCGCGCTCGGCGTGTTGGCGGCGCCATGCGCGCCACGGATTGTTCCACCGGGATCGGCATCCCGTCCGGTCCTGAGTGCGATGCTGCCCGCATGTCGCGGACCGTGACACGTATCCGCATGGGAGCCGTCGCGCTCGCCGCCGCGGGCGTGCTGTTCCTGCTCTACCCGGCCGTGCGCCCATGGGAGGACGAGTCGACCACCGACGGTGCCAGGGCGGCGATGAGCTCCGGCGCGTGGGTGGCATCCCACCTGTTTGCCATGCTCGGGTTCATCCTGGTCCCGCTCGGGCTGCTCGCACTGCGCAGGGTGGTCGCCCGCACTGCCGCCGAGCCGATGGCCGCCGCGGCGGCCGTCACCGGCTGGTTCGGCGCGGGCCTGACCCTGCCGTACTACGGCGCTGAGGACTTCGGGTTGCACGCCATCGCCGCGAAGGCGGCCCAAGGCCAGCCACCCGACCTGCTTGCCGTCGTCGACGCGGTCCGCTTCAACCCCGTCGCAGCCACCATGTTCCTGCTCGGACTGCTCCTCCTGGGCGCTGGCGGCATCCTGGCCGCCGCCACGATCTGGCGCTCGGGCATGCTGCCGCGCTACAGCGGTGTCCCGCTCGCGCTCGGCCTCGCCCTGTTCATCCCGCAGTTCTACACACCCGCCGCGGTCCGCATCGCACACGGCGTCCTGCTCGCCGCCGGGGCCATCTGGCTGGCCCTGGCGCTATGGCAAGCCGGGACAGGGCAGGCTCGACCCATCTCGCCAGGGTGAAGCACCTGACCGGAGCCAATGGGCGCACCGCGTTGCGCGAGGTCACAGCCGGTCACACCACGGCGACGTGCCGTTTCATCAGGATGCTGTCGAACCTTTGCCACCTCAGGTCAGAGCCCAGAATGGATCCGTCAGCCCGAGCGCGTCGAGGATCGACTGCGACTCGTCGACCGTTCGCACGCGCCAGCCCGGATCGAGCCGTGTCCACCACCACACCCGTGCGAGCTCGTTCATCTGTGCCGCCGTGATCGTCGCGCCGGGCTCCCAGCCGCCGTCTGCCAGCCATCGCTCAAGGTGTTCCTCCGACCGGAGGTAGACCATCGTGCTTCAGGTGAAGCCGATGTCATCCCACCAGCGCCGAGCCGGGACCAGGATGTGGACCAGCAGGTCGTCTCCGTCGACCAACACGCCGTCTTGCACCCGGAGCACGACCCGTTCGTTGCAGCACGCGCACTCGGACTGGATCCGGCCGTCGGCATGCAATGCGCCCGGGATTCCGAGCGCATCCCAGGCACATGAGCCGGTCCATGTCCGGCCAGCCGCCTCGACACGATGCGGTGTCAGCGCGAAGCAGAAGGGGTTCGCCATCCAAATATCGGTCGAATCCGGGAAGAGCACGAGCGCGTGGGCGTCGTGCAGCCGCCGGTAGGCAGCTGCAATGTCAGCCCCGGGACGATCGAACGCCGCGGCGGTCTCGGTCGTCGTCGGCGGCCGTCCGTTCGCGACGACGGAGAAGTAGACGTGGCGGCGAATGTCGAGATCGAACGCGTCCACCGCGGCATCGTTTCACCTGCCGTCTACTCGACGAACCTCGCTCATGCCGCTGATCGCGCTCGGGATCGGCTTCCGGCCGCCACGGTTCAGCGCACGAACAGGCAGCCGTCCCGCTCGACCACCTGGCCACGGCGCAACGGCAGAACGAGGGTCAGCGCACGGTACGCGGCGCCCAACCCCGGCACCTTCGCGAAGACCCCCTGCGGGCCGCGGAGCATCCGTCCGGTGCGTACGTCGTACGCCGACTGATGCCACGGGCAGACCAGGCGACCCTGCTCGTCGACCCGGCCGTTGGCCAGGTCCGCGCCCAGGTGCCGGCATCGGCGCGATACTGCGAACAGCTCCCCGCCGATGTTGGCGACGGCGTAGGGACCGGCCCCGGTCACCGTCCCGGGTGGCAGGTCGGCTGCGGGTCCCACCTCGTGCTCGCGGCTCATGGTGCACAGCGTGCACCAGCGCCCACGGAAATGGGCAGTCCCCCGCTCAAGTCGATCGTCAGGACGAGGTGGCCACGCCTGCCGCGCGTGGCGTGCTGGGCGAACACGACGGGCCCGCGACTGCGGCAACAACGCCGCCGCCTGCTGCGCGGCGCACTCCTCGTCGACGCGGAGCCGGCGCCCGTCTCGGCCAGCCGCAGCGCGGACAGGTCCGGCCTGGCCCGGTCGGGAATGCCCATACTGGGGACTTCCGCGTGATCTCCTGACGCGACCACCTCGCGGGTCGGCCACGACATCGGTCGCGCCGGGGAGCTGTCAGCGCATCGTGGGGGGCTCGACCCTCACTCGGCACGATCCGCCGGGATGAGGATGCGCCGGGTCTGGCGGGCCAGAGCCAGGAGTTGCCCATCGGCGTTCCATACCTCGCTATCGTCGATGGCCCAGCCGCTGCCGGCGTGAGCGGTGCGGATGCGCACCAATGCCCAGCCCGCGGCCGCGGACTCGAGCGCGTCGGTGAAGTGCACCGTCAGGTCCGCGGTGGGCACCGGCAGTGGGTCGGTCCAGCGGGCGAACAGCCCGGGTGGCAGCGAGTCGGTCAGTACAGTGACGGCTTCGGCGTCCAGGGGCCGGTCGTCGCGAAACCGGATCCATCCGACCAGTTCAGCCACGTCGCCGCCGGAGGCAAGGGGGCGGGCGGCGCTGGCGGCGCGGATTTCGAGGCGACGTGCGAACGGGGCGAGCTCGTCGCGTAGCGCGATCGACTCGGCGGCGTCCGGGCTTGGTACCGACGGTGGCGGATGACCCTCCTCACGGGGACCGGAACGGGACGCGCCGAACACGGCCGAACCGGCGAGCAGCGCTGTTCCGTCCCGGCTGCCGGTGATCGTGACCGCCCCGGCCGAGCGCCCGGCCGGGGTGACGTTCGCGTCCAGCATGAACGGGCGATCGTCGACGACCTTGAGGTAATACGTGGTGAGGCTGCGAACGGGTAGCTCGGAACCCAGTTGAGCGGTCAATGCGGCGCGGCTCGCAGCGAGCGCCACTGACGCCAGGTACCCGCCATGGGCACCGACCTCCGACCACCAGGACCGGTCCGCGACCACCGCTCGTCGAGCCGTCGGCGCACGTTCTGTTGGTGCGATCATCACTGCCGCCTCACCTGGTGGCGGTCACCGTCGGCCCGCTCAACTCGAACCGCCCATCGGGCAGCAGCCCCGTCGATCCTCAGCCGTGCCCCGGCGGGGAACAGACCGACAAAGTACACCTCCCTGGCCGCCTGGCTGATGTTGATGAACACCCCAGCTCCGGCGACGCGGCTGCCGAACTTGCTGACGTTGACGTTGCCGTGCGCGTCGGCCTCGGCCATGCCCAGAAACGCCTGGTCCAGCCCGCCGTCGTAGAAGTCGAACTGGTAGGCCTGATCGATGATCGCGTGTGCGTTCGACGTCACACCGAAGCTCCCGGTGTACGCCGGGTTGTAGGCCTCGGCGAAGGTCTGCTGGTGCTCCTGCGGGGGCCTGACCACCACGGCGTCGACGAGGATGCCCGGGATCTTCACCTCGCGCAGGCTGAGCGACTGGGTAGTGGTCGCCAGCGCCACTTGCACGATGACCAGTCCACCGGAGTTCTTCACCGCCTGCGCGATTGACAGCGACTCCAGGGTGACGGGCCTCCTGCTCCATGGTGTTGCCCTCGGCGTCGGCGGTCGTGCCGCGCAGCAGCGCGACAGCCAGGCGCCGAGACGGGACGAAGAGGAGTTCCTCACTGCGCAGCTCGACGAGCTCGCGGAACCAGTGGCTGATCACTCCCTGCGGCAGGCTGGGACCACCACGCCGGCACCAGATCAGCGTCGAGCATGACGATGAGCGCATGGTGACGGCTGCTCGGTATCGGCGTGTCGCCGGCAGGAGCGCATCCAATGGCGGCAAGATGCCGGCGTGTCCGATGACGGCATCGAGGCGCAGGTGCGCCAGTTGCGCGAGTCCGGGTTGCCGCCCAAGTTGATCGCCCGCAAGCTCGGCGTTCCGGTGTCGACGGTGGGGCGGCTGGTCGCCGCCATCGCCGCGCAGCGGCCACCCTCGGACGAGGTGGTGGGCTGCTGGGTGAGCCCGGGCTGGAGCCGGGCGCTTGTCGTTGCGGCGGACCGGCACTGGCCGGACCGTGACGTCGGACGTACTGACGAGGCCGGCCTTGTCGCGGTGCTGGTGTCCCGCCGCCACCGCCACGACAAGGTCAGCGTCTGCGGCTATCTGGTCGACGTGCACTGCCTGGGGGTCAAGAACGCGGTTGGACCGCGCGTCATGGACCAGCGGGAGTCGCTGGCGTTCATTCGAAGCTTCTTCGCGGTCTTCGACGGCGACCCGGTGCCGGCGCCGTTTGAGTTGGCGCAGCACCTCGTGCTCGGCGCGGTCGAGTACGCCCGCGGGCTGGGCTTTCAGCCACATTCGGACTTCGCCGCAGCGGCCGGGCATCTCGGCGCCTGGGCGGGCCCGAGCGACATTACGTTCGGACGCGACGGCAAACCGTTCTACATGCAGGGCCCCTACGACAACCCGATGGCGGTCATCCAGACACTCAACCGAACCGTTGGCCGTGACAACTACCACTACGTGATCGCCGTGGCATAGCCGCGTCGATGAGCGCATCGGCGCCGTTGCCGCGGTCAGCTCTGGTGTGCGGGCATGACCCGTCCCTTTCGGGGTCAGTGAGGCTGCTGCGGCGCGCCCTGAGGGCGTGGTCAGCGGTCGATGGCGGCCATGTTCGCTTCGTCGTGGCGCTCGCCGGCCGCCGGGGTGAGGTTGTTGAGCCGCTCGAGCTGATCAGCGCTGAGCTCGATGCCGTCGGCGGCGGTGTTCTCCTGCACGCGGGCGACCCGCCTGCTGCCGGGGATCGGGGCGATGTCCTCGCCTTGGGCGAGCAGCCAGGCCAGAGCGATCTGCGCCGGGGTAGCGCCCGCCTCGGCGGCGACGGCTGTGACCTGGTCGAGGATGCGCAGGTTGCGTTGGAAATTCTGCCCGGTGAAGCGGGGGTTCGTCTTGCGCCAGTCGTCGTCGGGGATGTCGTCGACGGTGCGGATCTGGCCGGTGAGGAAGCCGTGGCCGAGCGGGGAGTAGGGGACGAAGCCGATGCCCAGCTGGCGCAGGAGCGGCAGCAGTTCGGCCTCGGGGTCGCGGGTCCACAGGGAGTACTCGGTCTGCAGCGCGGCGACCGGGTGGACGGCGTGGGCGCGACGGATGGTGCCGGGGGCCGCCTCGGACAGGCCGATGTGAAGGACCGTGCCGTCGGCGACTAGCTCGGCCAGAGCGCCGACGGTGTCCTCGATGGGGGTTTTCGGGTCCACCCGGTGCTGGTAGTAGAGGTCGATGTGATCGGTGCCCAGCCGCTGTAGTGAGCCCTCGACGGCGGCGCGGATGTTCGCCGGAGTGCTGTCGGGCATGCCGGGGCTGCGACCGGTGTGTGAGATGACGCCGAACTTCGTCGCCACCACCACGTGGTCACGGCGGTCCTTGATCGCCTGCCCGACCAGCTCCTCACTGTGGAACGGGCCGTAGACCTCGGCGGTGTCGATGTGGGTGACGCCGAGGTCCAGCGCGCGGTGGATGGCGCGGATCGACTCCGCGTCGTCGAGGCCCCCGCCGCTGGTGTAGGTCCCGGCCATGGTCATGGCGCCCAGACCGATCCGGGAGACGTGCAGCCCACCCAGCGAGACGTGCTTCATCACATGACTCCTTGTCGTGGTTTCTCGAGTTTCAGGCAACGCGTCGGCGGCACCGCGAACAAGTCACTGCTGGACCGTGTACTGACAGCACACCCCTCGCCTCGGCTTGGCTGCCTAGCCTGGAGCGGTGGACAACCGTGACGAGGTCAGGGCCTTCCTCAGCTCTCGTCGAGCGAAGATCACCCCCGAGCAGGCCGGCCTGGCCAGCTACGGCCGCGGCCGGCGCGTGCCGGGTCTGCGCCGCAGCGAGGTCGCCGACCTGGCCGGCGTCAGCGTCGAGTACTACGCCCAACTCGAGCGCGGAAACCTCAGCGGCGTCTCCGAGAGCGTCCTGGACGCGCTCGCCCGCGCCTTGGACCTCGACGAGGCCGAACGGGCGCACCTGCTCGACCTCGCCCGTGCCGCCGGCCCTGCACGTCGCGCCCGGCGCCGACCAGCCGCCCGGCAAGTCCGGCCCAACCTGGCCCGCATCCTCGACGGGATGACGCAGGTGCCGGCCTTCGTCCAAAACGGGCGCCTGGACGTCCTCGCCACGAACCCGCTCGCGCGGGCGCTGTATGCGCCGCTGTTCGCCGACCCGGCCCGACCGGCCAACTTCGCCCGGTTCAACTTTCTCGACCCGCACGCCCGAGTGTTCTGGATGAACTGGGAACGCGCCGCCGACGACACAGTGGCGATGCTGCGCACCGAAGCCGGCCGCGACCCCCACGACAAGGACCTGGCCGACCTCGTCGGCGAACTGTCCACCCGCAGCGATGCCTTCCGCGTCCGCTGGGCCGCCCATGATGTCCGACTGCACCGCACCGGGCACAAGCACATCCAGCACCCCGTCGTCGGCGAACTGCACCTGTCCTACGAGGTCATGGATCTGCCCGCCGACCCGGGCCTGGCCCTGGTCGCGTTCAGCGCCGACGCAGGAACCCCCGCCGACAACGCTCTTCGGTTCCTTGCCAGCTGGGCCGTCACCCACGACCCGGCCGACGCCCTGGCGACGCCGAACCAGACGTAACCCCGCACGCACTGCCGACCGCCCGACACGACCATCGGCGGACCGCCCCCACCACGTCGGCGCTGTTCCGAGACGTACGTGCATGGCGCGCAGGCGCTGCCGCCGCGCTGGGGTAAGCCCGATCGTTCAGGCCGTGGGCATTGGCGTCATCGATGGGGGGCCGGTCGGTCAGAGGTAGTTGAACAACGGGGGAAATACCAGGACCACGATCCAGGTCCATGCGGCGTATACCGGGAGGTAGCCGGTCTGCCACCGCTCGAGCGCCGCGAACAGTGTGTGCCGGCGGACAAGACCCAGCAGCAGCCAAGCCGACCAGGCGAGATTGACCAGCAGGATGACGTTCTCTCCGAGTGCCGCGGCCTTGTTCGGTGTGGCGCCGTACTCGGTGATGCGCCCGGTGATTTCCAGCAGCACCAGCACATCGATGGCCAGTGCGCTGACCACGAGGGCGAGCTGCAGCTTGTCGAAGAGGCCGGGCGGGGCCAGTGGATCGCGGGCCGAGATCGAGTAGAGCAGCAACCCCAGCACCACGACCAGCAGGAGGTCGAACAGGATCAGCGCTTCCCGCTCGACGTCGATGCCGGCGCCGGTCACACCGAGGGCGACGAGGAAGGCCAGCAGCGCCGCGGTGAACAGCGGAGTGAACAGTCGCGTGAGTACTGGGGCGATGTTCTCCACGACACTCTGCTTGGCCTCGACGAGCCACCCGGCCACCACCACCGCGGCCGCGGCGCCGCAGGGAAGAAGCCACTGCGTGATGAAGCCTTCCGGGGACACCCCGATGGCCTCGAAGGTCCCGAACATGAAGGCGGTCAGCACACCGCCGCCGAGCGCGATGAGGACGTAGTAGACGAACCATTCGCCTGTGAAGCGGATGAAGTCCATGCGCCGGCGTGGCGAGCGCAGACCGTCGGCCACATAGGCCAGACCGACCACGAACCACAGGGCAATGGGGAGATGGATGCTGGTCAGGACCACCGACTGGGAGTCCTCGGTGAGCGGATAGGCGTTGGCCGCAACCGCGCCGAGCGCGAACAACGCCAACAGCACGCCGATCAGCGCATTCGTGGCATGACGGCGCCAGGCCAGGAAGGCCGCCAGCCAGGGCAGCGCGAACAGGCCGACGTTGGGTCCATAGAACGCGCCATCGTCTTCGAAGCTCATGCCGAACAGTTCCGGCACCTTGATGGACGCTGCCGCGCCCGTCGCGCAGAGGACCATCGCGAGCAGGTCGTGCCGCGACCGGGTGTCCGCCACGGCGCCGTCGGCCCCACCGGTCAGCACCAGTTGCTTCCACAGCCGTTCCGAATGTTCCCGGGCGAACTCGCGGGACAAGTCGTCCAGGCTACCCATGCGTTTGACCGCGACCAGGAACGCCTCGTCGGCGTGCAGGCCAACGGCGACGAGCTCATCGACGGAACGCCGGAGATGGTCTTCGAGCTCGTCGGCGTCGGATTGCTGCAGCTCTGGGCGGCGCCGCGCGTAGTGACGCCACTGAGCGAACTGGGCCTCCAACTCGTCCTGACGGTCTGGCTGACCGTCTAGCGCTGTCATGCCTGGCCCCCCACCGGGATCGCGGTCAACGGCCGGGAATCGCCGGGGCCGAGCCAGATCTCCTTGAGCGCGTCCACCACCGTGTCCCACTGGCGGCGTTGCTCGGCAAGCTCAGCCAGGCCACTGTTGGTGATGCGGTAATACTTGCGCCGCCGCTCCCCAGTGACCGACTGCCAGCTGGACTGCACGTATCCGAGGCGCTCAAGCCGGTGCAGCAACGGGTAGAGCAGGCCCTCGGTCCAGTCCAGCTCTCCACCAGACAGCTTGTTGATCCGTCTGAGGATGGCGTAGCCGTAGCTGTCTCCCTCGGCCAGGATGCCCAGCACCATCGGTGTCGCCGAGGCGGCCACGAGATCCTTGGTGACTCTCATGAGACCTCCACACTGTCCACACCCTAGAACTATGATGCATAGTAGTGTTAGGTACCGTCCCGGCGCGACAGCACACGTCATCCCTGGGGCGTCCATACGCCGGCGGCTGTTCATCGGGGCCTCGAAGGCGGGCAGTCGACCGCGACGCGGTCGTGGTGTGGGAGGGTGAGAGCCGTCCTCGGCGCCTGGTGGCGGCCCTGATTGCCGATGAGCGGTCGTCTCGTGTTCCTCGGCAATCAGGGCGGTAGCGGGCGTCCTGACGAGAAGAGTGATCATGCCTGATCCTGGCGTAACCCGCGTCGCCGTCTACATCGACTTCGACAACATCGTGATCTCACGTTACGACCAGGTGCACGGCCGCAACCAGTTCCAGCGCGACAAGGTGCGCGAGTTCGACAGGGCCGAGAAGTCCGCCGATCCCGACATCGCGGAGAAGCTTCGGCGCGCCACGGTGGACATCGGCGCGGTCATCGACTTCGCCTCCTCCTTCGGCACCCTGGTCCTCACCCGCGCCTACGCGGACTGGTCAGCTCCGGTCAACGCCGACTACCGCGGGCAACTCGTCAGCCGCGCCGTGGACCTGGTGCAACTGTTTCCCGCAGCCGCCTACGCCAAGAACGGCGCCGACATCAGGCTGGCCGTGGACGCGGTGGAGGACATGTTCCGCCTTCCTGACCTGACTCATGTGGTGATCGTGGCTGGGGACTCGGACTACATCGCCCTGGCCCAACGCTGTCGACGGCTGGGTCGTTACGTGGTGGGCGTTGGGGTGGCCGGGTCGACGAGCAGATCGCTGGCCGCGGCGTGCGACGAGCTCGTCACCTACGACGCGCTGCCCGGCATCACCCCCACCGACGCCTCCCAGCAGGCAACCGCACGGCCAACCAATCCCCGGTCCGAGCTCGAGTCCGGCGCCGCGGCGTCCCGGCCGAGCTCGCGACGTACCAGGCGACCGGCGGCCTCGGCGGACGACGAGAATGATCTCGAATCCGAAGACCCGCAAGAGCTGGCGACCAGACTCCTGGAACGGGCGCTGCGACTGGGCCACGAAAAGGACGACGCGGACTGGCTGCACAGCTCCGCGGTGAAGAGCCAGATGAAGCGCATGGACCCGTCATTCAGCGAGAAGGCACTCGGCTACCGCTCATTCTCGGACTTCGTGAAGTCACGAGACACCGTTGCCGAACTCGACGAGACAAATCCCGTGCGGCTCGTCCGGCTCCACCCAACAATGACCGCACAGTAAGGAGTTCGGATGTCCATCGGCAGGACGTCTGGCCGGTGGGCACGGCTGGCACTCTTTTGCAGCTTGGCGCGCTCGGCGCGCACCATTGCCGCCGTGTGGTCTGGCGGTGGAGGTGAGAACTCATGGTGGGTGCGGATCCCGGGTTTCCCGACGACGAGGTGGTGGCGACCCAGATCCTGGTGGTGAGTGATCTTGAGCGGTCGCGTGCCTGGTGGGTCGACGTGCTGGGGGCCACCCCGTATCGGCACTACGGCGGCACCAGCCTCGTCCTGTCCTTCGCCGGGATCTGGATCCTGCTCGTGACCGGTGGTCCGCCGACCCCCGACAAACCCACGGTAACGTTCGGCCCGCCGGACAACCTGGAGCGGGTCAGCCATGCCATGACGCTGCGGGTGGCCGACTGCCGGGCGGTGCATGCGTCGCTGAGCGCCCGCGGGGCGACCTTCCTGACGCCGCCGCACGACTGGGGAGCCGAGATCCGCGCCTTCCTGCGAGACCCGGACGGACACCTGCTGGAAATCTCACAAACATCCACGTGAGTGTCGGGTTCGGTCCCGCGGATGGTCACAATCTTGCCGAGGTGCGTGCGTCTCGGCTCGGTGGCGCTGGGCCTAACTGGGTGAGACCGTCCTGCGCATCACACAGTGGTTCTGTCCCTTGGACCGCTCGTAACTGAAGCCAGCCTTCTCGAAGAGACTGCGCGTGCCGTTGTAGAGGAAGGAGCCCGACGTCCTCTCGCCGCGCGTGTCCTGTGGATAGGCCTCCACCACACCACCGCCGGCCTGCGCGATCAGAACCAGAGCCCCACGAAGCGCCTCGGCTGCGACGCCCTTGCGCCGGTACCTCCTGTCGACGAAGAAGCAAGTGAGGCGGTAATCCGGCGCGTTGTCGAGGCCGGCCTCGTACTCCTTCCGGTGGTAGATGTTCGGCAGTTCCTCAGGGGTGCCGTACTGGCACCAGGCCACCGCCACATCACCGTCGAACACCAGCGCAGCGTGTGCTCGGCCGTCGATGACCAGCCGCTTCTTGTGGGCGCGGTTGCCGTCGGCGCCCTGTCCCTTCTCGGCGCGTGCCCGGTGGAACCAGGTGCACCAGCAGCCGCCCCAAACACCGTTGTGCCGCTCGACGAGATCTGCGAAGGCCTCCCAGGTGTCAGCACCGAGCGGTTTGATCGTGTACTCGCTCACGGCCGGCTCGGCTTCGGTCATGGCCGCAGCGTAGAACCCCCGGGGGACGATCGTATTTTCGCTGTGGAACGCATCTCCGGGAGGCGGGTGGCGGTCCAGCCACCGTGAACCATCCGGGAGGACATCGTGATCATAGGAAATGCCATCAGGCGCCTTCGGCCGCTGTTGGCCTTCGGCGTGCTTGTCACCGTGGCGGCGCTGGTCGCCTCGCTCGGCGCCGGCTCGGCCGCGGCCGCCACCGGCCGCTACTACTACGCCGGTGTCATGAAGGCAACCACGGCTAGCACCAAGTACGGGGTGGGCGGCCGCATCCTCATCGCCAACCCGGCGGTTGCCTACAGCGCCGACCAGGTCACCAGCGAGATGTCCATCGTGCACGGCGCCAACGTGGCACTGGTGGAGACCGGCTACCGCAAGTTCGGCACCGCCTACCCAACCCTGATGATCGGCTACTGGAAGGACGGCGTCTTCCGGGACTCGACCGGTTTCGTCACCGTGCACCCGACCTACCGGCCCGGCATGTCACTGGCCGGCTACGTCGGTCAGCCGGTGCGGTTCTACATCCGGTACGACCGCGGCAACTGGTGGGTCTGGTTCAACGACGCCTGGGTCGGCTACTTCCCGGGATCGCTCTGGGCCGGCACGTTCACCAGTGGCGAATACACCCACTGGTACGGCGAGGTCTACTCGACCAGCGGCGGCCTACCGCTCACCGACATGGGCAACGGCCGGTTCGGCAGCGATCCGCAGGCGGCCTACATCGACAACATGTGCCAGCACGGCGCCGACACCATCTGCTGGTGGATGACCGGTGCGAGCCGGTCGGAGACCGACCCGAGTCTCTACTCCCTGTCCTACACCGGAGGCACCTCACTGCGGCACGGCGGGAACGGCGGCGGCTGAGCCGTTCCAAGGCCGCGGCGTGGCTGCCGCGTTCGGCGCGGGCACTGCGGCTGGCGCGCGAGGCTGGCTTCACACCGGTGATGCCCGCCAGCCGGTGGTGTCAGGCCTGGCCGGTGTTCGGCGGCGCGACGCCGGTGCCGCTGCTCCCACCAGGCCTTCAGCCGTGACTGCAGGCGGACCTTGTCACGAATCCAGACGTACTCACATGCCGCGACGAGGAAGCCGTGACGATCACGGCTGGCGGTGGCTTGCTACCACGACATGGTGCGCCGCCGCACCTGACGAGCAGGGCACCGGCCGGATCAACCGCGCCGAGATGTGCCCGGACGACGTGAAACGCTGGCTGCGTTCGCAGACCATGCTGGCGATCTCAGCCGGCGCACGCCCGCAGCCCGGGCCATTGCGAGAGCGCGGTCACCGCGAGGATCGCGGCCGCGGACTGCAGCAGGGTGGTGGGATGCACGACCAGGTCGAGCGGGAACTGGTCGGTCGAGAGCCCCGAGACGGTGACGGGCGGTGCTCTCGGATCGTCGTGTACCGGCGGACCCGATTGAGGGGTTAGCGGGTCCTCGCGGGAGGGCGCTGCAACTCGTCCACGCCGTGTTCACGGGCGTAGGCGATCAATCAGCGCATCGGCACCGACAAAGTCGTCCCCACAAATCCCGGGGCAGCAAGCGGTTACCGCCGAGGTCCAACGCGCCGACCCAGCGGGTCTGCTACCCGGCTTGGCGTCGAATCAGTCGAGTGTTGAGATCAGCTCCTGACAGGCCTGCTCGCACCGCCGGCATGCCTGCGCGCACACCCGGCAGTGTTCGTGCATCTGAGCGTGCCGGTCACATTCGTCGGCGCAGGAGCGGCAGGCCGTCGCGCATGCCTGAAGCGTCGCTCGGGTCATGTTGGCGTCATAGCCGGTGTGCCGGGACAGCATCCGGCCGGTGGCGTCACAGATGTCGGCGCAGTCCAGATTGGTCCGGATGCACTTGACCAGTTCAGCCACGCTCGATTCGCTGAGACAAGCATCGGCGCAGGCGGTACAGGTCTGTGCGCAGTCGAAGCACTCCTCGATGCAGCGGGCGAGTGCCGCACGGTTCACGTCACCGAGATCGGCCGGGTACGTCCGCAACATCTCTTCCACGTGGGTCATGGCAACCTCCGACCAGACGATTGTGGTGGCCTCGAGTGTTCTCCTTGGCGCGCCTCGATACCAGGCACGGCACGAAGCGGCATCTGCCGCACCTCGGTCTGCGGGTCGACTGCCACTGGACCATGCGCCAGCAGCCGGCCCGCGCCGAGCCGAGCCCGATGACCACTGCGTCGCCGGTCCCCAGCCGGGGTGCGAGCTGAGCGCCGCCCGCGCCGGCGGCCAGATCAGATCCGGATGCGACGCCAGAACGCGGCTCGGATGCCACCATCCATCCGAAGAGACTGCATCAAACAGGTTTGATGTATCCTCAGGGGTATGGCGTCCGCCGGTCAAGTCGCCCCACCCTCGTTCGTCCACCTGGCCGCTCACCCGGTGCGCTGGCGGCTGCTCACCGAGCTCGCCGACAGCGACTTGCGGGTCCGCGAACTGGTGGAGTTGGTTGGCCAGCCGCAGAACCTGGTCTCCTACCACCTGCGGCTGCTGCGCGACAGCGAGCTGATCACCGCGCGGCGCAGCAGTTTCGACGCCCGCGACAACTACTACCACCTCAATCTGGACCGCTGCGCGCACGCCCTGGCGGCAACCGGCGCGGCCCTGCATCCCGCCCTGGTTGCGGACACGCCCGCGGCGATACCGCTGGCCGCTGACCGGCGCCTACCCCGGGTCGTCGTGTTGTTCGCCTGCACCGGCAACAGCGCGCGCTCACCGATCGCCGAGGCCCTGCTGCGCCACCGCACCGCCGGGGGCGTCGAGGTCACCAGCGCCGGCAGCCACCCCAAGCCGCGGCTGCACCCCCACGCGGTGCGGGTGCTGCGCCAGCAGTACGGCATCGACATCGCCGCCCAGCGTCCCCGGCACCTGGACACACTCGCTGGCCGCCGGTTCGACTACGTGATCACCCTGTGCGACAAGGTCCGCGAAGTCTGCCCCGAATTCGGCGACCACCCGCATCGGATGCACTGGAGCATCCCCGACCCGGCCGCAGCCGGCGACACCGGCCAGGCCAGCTACCCCGCCTTCGGCCGCACCGCCGCCGAGATCGACACCCGTGTCCGGTACCTGCTGCCCATGCTCGCCCCAAGGGAGGCTCAGCCGTGACCACACCCGACCAATACGCCAGCGTCCGCTACCTCGTTGACGACGTACAGGCGGCCATCGACTTCTACACCACGCACCTCGGCTTCCGGCTGAACACCAGTGCCGCCCCCGCGTTCGCCGACGTGGTACGCGGCCCGCTGCGGCTGCTGCTGTCCGGACCCGCCAGCTCTGGCGCCCGCGCCACCCCTGGCGACGCCACGGCCGCCGGCCGCAATCGCGTCCACCTGATCGTTGACGACCTGGATGCCGAGATCGGCCGACTGCGCGCCGCCGGCCTGTCGTTCCGCAGCGATGTGGTCGCCGGCCCCGGTGGGCGCCAAATCCTTGTCGCCGACCCCGCCGGCAACCTCATCGAACTGTTCCAACCCGCCCACTGACTGGGCTTTCGAGACGCCGGGGCACTGGAGTGGTGTTCGAGGCCGGAGGTGGCGGGGTATCACGGCGGCCTGACGCGGCCGACTGTTCTTCAGCCGGCCAGCCTGGTGTCGGCGTCGGTCGGTGTCGTCGGAATTGTGTCGTCGGCGAGGGCTTGCCTGCCCCGTGCGGTGAGGGCGGCAACGGACAGTCCCATGGCCTGCGACGTGGTCAGTCGGCGGATGAGTCCGGCGCGGACCATGGTGTGCACGAGCGGTTGATCGGAGCAGGTTAGGCCGTCCACGTACAGGTCGGGCTGGCAGCTGCCGGACAGTTCGGCTCGGCCCTGGGCGACGGCTCGCAGAATGGCGCGAAGCCGCGCAGTCATGGGTTGTCCGGTCCCGGACTGCCGGCTCGCCGCCATCTGTGGTCCGCGGTCGGCCGTGGAGTCCGGTGGGCGGGGCCGCGCCGCTGGGCGACCCGGCCCACCGGGGGTCTGCTGGGGACGGCGGTCGGCGGCAGTGCGCGACGCGGCCAGGCTGGCCCGGCAGGATCGCACGACCTGCCGGCTGGCCCAGGTCGGTGCCGGCGTGCCGCAGCCGGGGCACGAGAGGGTCACCGTGCCGCTGCGTTCGTCGACCGTGACGGTGACCGGGCACGCGCAGTTGCGGCACCACCGGTAACCGGTCACCGGGATCACGTGCACTGGTGACCCGATGCACTGGTGCACCCACCGGCGATGGATACGGCAGGTCAGCCGCTCGGGCCCCGAGGCCCGGCCGGTGGCCTCGGCCATGTCTTCGCGGCTCAGCACGGTGGAGACGTCATCGGCGGACCGATCCGCGGGCGCCGCGCTGACCCGGTCGAACTGCTGGGACCTCAACATCACTGCTCACCGCCCACACCGTGCTCCGCAAAGCAACACCACGAGCGTGACTGGGCCCGCATGCCGGCGGACACCGGAGAACTACCTATTTCCATACCTATCTGGACACCGATCGATGGTCGGTCCTGGACGTCGAGGCCACGCTGGCCCGACGAGCTCGACCCGCAGACGAGGCTGATGCAAGCCTGAGGTGTCGCGGCGGCATCGATAGCGGAAATGTCGTCCCAGCCTCGGGCCACGAAGCGGTGATCACGCTGCGTACCTGCAAGATCGTCTTGAGCTGGTGATGGATCGGCCTCGTGAAGGTGGTACTCGGCGTCTACATCGCCCACATGTGTCACATCGATAGCAACGGCGCTATCTCGGTTCTCCTGCGCTTCGTGGCGGTCAAGGTCAAGCGCGCGCGTGGATCGGACTCGTGCCACAGAGTGCTCCATCGAAGGCCCAGATCGGCTCCCCGACGAGGACTACCTACGGTAATAATCACAGGTCAGAACGGGTGCCCCCGGCGGGGGGACCACTGGCAGGGAAAGGTC
This sequence comes from Pseudonocardiaceae bacterium, assembly GCA_036505275.1. Classification (GTDB taxonomy): domain Bacteria; phylum Actinomycetota; class Actinomycetes; order Mycobacteriales; family Pseudonocardiaceae; genus DASXTS01. The sequence continues at coordinate 617 of DASXTS010000462.1, read as the reverse complement.
ATCTGAGCAGGGGAAACGCCGCCTGCTCGTGGTTGAGGAGTCGACGATGTTGATGTGAGCGCCGCCTTGCCGCCGGAGGCGGACAGGTGGACCTCGTCGTAGCGTTCCCCAACCTCCGGCACGACGTGCACGGCCACCCGGCCACGGCTCGTGCGGGTGAGTTGAACGCGGTGCTCCGGGTAGGCGCTGGCGCCGACCAGGCCGATGAGCGGTGCTGGCCCCGATCAGGATCCCGCCCGTATCACGTTCTGCATGTTCAAGGAGCACATTCGCCAGGTGCGGGAGAAGAAGATCGAGACAGCACCGGACTCAGCTACCAGAGTCCACATAGGACATCCAGCCACCACGCCGCGACTCCTACAAGATCTTCGCCAGAAACCCCAAAATCCGCCTGCGCCGTTCCTCGAATAAGCAGGCCACCACGGCCAACCGCGGACAGTCCCACTACCCGTTATGGCTCACGCCTTGGGAAAGAAGGCGCTGCGGGTAAGGACCTGGCCGATCACCATCAGCCCTGCCGCCGTCAGGTAGTACGGAGCAACATCAGGATTGTTCAGGCTTAACACGACGGAGGGGACGGGCAGGGCCCAGGTCAGATACCAGGACCATCGCTCGCC
>DASXTS010000461.1:0-18066 GCA_036505275.1 Pseudonocardiaceae bacterium | reverse complement strand
CACCACCCAACACCTGCGGTACTGCCTGGAGCCCGACGCCGCCGGCCGCGACGCCGTCAAAAACTACGAGAAACGCGAACTATCGGTGGCGACCACGATCTACGGGATGGTGGCCACCCAGGGCCTGCTCGACCCGGCCAGCGGCGCCACCGTGCTGGCCGCGGTGGACGCGCTGACCGACCCACCCCGCGACGACGACGCGCGCACCGCCGGGCAACGCCGCGCCGACGCCCTCACCGAGTTGTGCCGGCGCGCGTTGGACGGCGGCGGGCTGCCCGAGGTGAACGGGGAGAAGCCGCACCTGCTGGTCACCCTGTCCTACGAGAGCCTGCTCGGGCAACTGGGCGCGGAGCCGGCACACCTGAACTGGGTGGGGCCGATCAGCGCCGCCGACGCCCGCATGTTGGCCTGCGATTGCTCGGTGATCCCCGCGGTGCTCAACAGCGCGGGTGAGGTGCTCGACATTGGGCGCAAGACAAGGGTGTGGCCGATCGCGATTCGCCGGGCCGTCGAGTTGCGCGACCGGACCTGCCAGTACGCCGGGTGTGAGGTGCCGGCGCAGCATTGTGACATTCACCACAAACGTCACTGGGCCGACGGTGGGCCGACGGATTACCACAATGGTGTGCTGGCCTGCCGCAATCACCACACCCAGGCGCACAAGTACCACGCCACCTTCCGAGCCGACGGACGATTCATGGTCAACCGCAACTAATGGTCAACTGATGAGGGGGCGCTGGTAGCCCTTGCTACCAGTCCGAACGTCTGGCGCCCCGAGAGCTTGCTCGGCCGGCTGGAAGTCCCGGCGGCGTAGTCGCGCGCTTCGACCAGCGCCAAGGGACAGTCCCCGCGTGGCGGCATCGAGAACAGCACCGGCGCCGACGACCCCGCCGCCGATGACCAGAACATCGAATTCTTCGTCGGCCATGCGGCGCAGCGCTTCCTCGCGCTGGGCGTGTCCGAGGTCTCCTGGCCTGGTCAGCATCAGTTCTTCCTCATGAGACCTCGACCCAGTCCAGCGTGCGCGCCACGGCCTTGCGCCACTGCCGGTATCCCTCGTCCCGCTGCTCCACGGTCCACGAAGGCTCCCACCGTCGGGACTCACTCCAGTTCTCAGCGAGCTCGCCGGTGCCCGACCAGAAACCGGTGGCGAGGCCCCCGGCGTACGCCGCACCGAGGGCTGTCGTCTCCGCCACCTCGGGACGGCTGACAGGCACTCCGAGGATGTCGGCCTGCAGCTGCATGGCGAAGTCGTTCGCAGTCACGCCGCCGTCGACCCGCATGACCTCGATCGCCACCCCGCTGTCCTCTGCCATGGCGAGGACGACGTCCTTCGACTGGTAGCAGATCGCCTCCAGAGCGGCGCGCGCGAGGTGCGCGCGGTTGTGGAAACGCGACATGCCGACGATCGCGCCGCGGGCGTCGGGGCGCCAGTACGGCGCGAAGAGCCCGGAGAAGGCAGGGACGAAGTAGAGCCCGCTGGTGTCGGGAACCGTCCGCGCCAGCGCTTCGCTCTCGGCCGCGCTCCCGATGATCCCCAGTTGGTCGCGCAGCCATTGAATCGCCGAACCGGTCACCGCGATCGAGCCCTCCAGCGCGTAGACCGGGGGCCGCCCACCCATCTGGTACGCCACGGTGGTGATCAGTCCGTTCTTGGAGTGGACGATCGCAGGGCCGGTGTTGATGAGCAGGAAGTTCCCGGTCCCGTACGTGTTCTTGGCCTGGCCGGGCTCGAAACAGAGCTGACCTACCATCGCCGCCTGCTGATCTCCGAGGTCCCCGGCGAGAGGCACTTCACCGCGGAACGGCCCTGCAGCGAGCGTCTGTCCATATAGCTGGGGGTCCGAGGATGGCCGGATCTCTGGGAGCATGCCCCGCGGGATGCCGAAGAAGCCCAACAGCTCGTCGTCCCAGTCCAGGGATTCCAGGCTCATCAGCATGGTGCGGCTGGCGTTCGTTGGGTCGGTGACGTGCACGCCACCGGACGGCCCACCGGTGAGGTTCCACAACAGCCAGGTGTCGGCGTTGCCGAACACCGCCCGGCCGGACTCGGCGGCTTCGCGCAGGCCGTCGACGTTCTCCAGCAGCCACTGCAGCTTTCCGCCGGAGAAGTACGCCGCTGGCGGTAATCCGGCCCGCTCCTTGATCACCTCGCCCCGGCCGTCCCGCTGCAGGCTCGCCACCAGCCGGTCCGTGCGGGTGTCCTGCCAGACGATGGCGTTGTGGAACGGGCGGCCGGTCTGCCGGTCCCAGACAAGCGTGGTCTCCCGCTGGTTGGTGATGCCAACCGCGGCGAGGTCGGCCGCGGTCAGGTTCGCGCGGTCCAGCGCGACCTCGATGACGTTCTCGGTACGGCCCCAGATCTCCATCGGGTCGTGCTCCACCCAGCCGGCCCTCGGGAGGATCTGTTCGTGCTCCAGCTGGTGAGCGGCGACCGGGCGGCCACCGTGGTCGAAGATCATGAACCGAGTGCTCGTCGTCCCCTGGTCGATGGCACCGATGAACTCGGGCATGGCATCGATTCCCCTCTGCTTCCCTCTGCCGGGCAGGACCGTCTAACGAACCGAAGTCTCCTCGTGCAGGGCGCGGACCCGTGACGGCAGGTGCGGGGCGTGCGGCCGCAGGGCGAGCGGGGAGGTCAGGGTGAGCCATGCTCGTCACTGCCGCGCCGCGCCGGACATCACGAGCTGGACGAAGGCACGCGGGGTGTCCCGCAGGCTACCCTTCCACCAGCTGGTCTTCACGAAGATCCACAGCACCGCTGCGGCCACCCCGGCCAGCACGAGTGGCACGGTGTTGGTGCCGTGCAGGCCGGCCAGCACGGCGGCCGCCACGGCCAGCACGGACGCCGCAATGCACACAAACACGATGGCGTTCTCGAAGCGGACCAGGCGCCGGTCGTTGTAGGCGTCCCGGAGGCTGGCCTGCCCATCCTCCCCGGCCGCCTCGCTCGAGTTCTGGCGGTAGATCCAGCGGATCGGAGACGCGACGGCGCCGGCGGCGAGCGGCGGCCACAGCAGAAACACCACCAGCTGCGAGCCGAGCAGGGCAAATCCATCCGCGGCAGCGCCACCAGAGGCGGTCACCATGGACGACGCCACAAGCACCGTGATGGCTGTGATCAGCACCAGCAGCATGGCCTTCATATAGCGCAGTGCCACGATCTGGACGCTCAGCACATGTCGCACCAGCGAGAGCTCCATCTTGGCCACTTCCGAGGCGATCGCCCGCCGCTCACTGCTGGCGAGCCGGACGTTGTACAGCAGCCGATCGCGGTCCCCGTCGCGTCCGGGCGGGATGGGCTGCCCCGGCCGGTAGATCTGCTCGACCCGCTGGTCGAACTGCGCACGCCAGGCCTGGCTGTCCGGCACGACCAGCCGCACGTGGTCGGAGTATTGGTCGGAGATCTGTGGAAACGCCCACGGCTGGGCCTCGTCGTAGGGCAGCCGCAGGCCGGTGAGGACATAGTGCGGGTTGTCGGCACGCCGGGTGAAGAAGAAGCCGGCGAGGTCTTCCAAGATCAGTAGGTAACCCCACAGCGGGACCGCGAAGCTGAGCAGCACGACCCCGGCCAGACACCCCGTGGCCACCGGGTCAACACGCCACGTCATGCCCAACGATGTGAACAGCTGGGGCAGTGCCTGCCCCAGCAGCGCCGGCAGGAGCAGCAGCAGCCCGGCGCCACCGAGCAGCAAGCCGGCCAGCCGGTGCAGTGTGGACAGCCGCACCTCACCGCGCTGCAGGAACGCCCGCGCGCCGGTGTGGTCCCAATCGAGCGGCTCGGCGTCGATGCCGGCCAGTTCACGGCTTCGCTGGTAGGCCGTCAATACCGCGCCGTGTGCAGCCAGTGCCTGGTCCATCAGCCGAACCTGCATCTCGTCCAGCGGCCCGGCGCGCCCGGCGATCATGTCCGCGATCGCGCCCGGCCGGGCGCCGACCGCACTGGCGAGCTGGGCCGGCGAGTGCCCTGCCGCATCCATGGACTTCAGCAGCGTCGAGCCAAACTCCCGCCAGGGTGTCTCGGCGGATTGCGTCGTGTACTCCGGCATGCCGATGATCTCCCACCATTACGGCCGTCAACGCAAGCCGGATGCTCGGGCACATGAACCTCCTGGACGCCTTCGCGCGACCGGTCGCCGGCGGCAGCACCACCCGCGGGGTCGTGAGCGCGAGCTGTGTCCGGGGGCAGCGGCTCCCGCCGGCCCCGGCCCCGACTGGTGCTTACCTCGCAGTCGCCGGCACCGCACTGGCCACCGGATACCTCGCCGCCGAGTTTGCGGTCGGCGACGTCGCCCACCCCGGCTGGCGCGCCCGAGCGGTCGGCGTCTACCGCCTGTGGCGCGACGCTGCCTTCGCCGCGGGAGCCCTCCTCGCCGGCCTGAGCGCCGACCTGCTCGGCCTGCGCGGCGCCGTCTGGATCGTCGCCGTCCTCACCGCAGCGTCGGGCTCGCTCGTCGCGGCCCGGATGTACGAGACGCACCCGGCCAGCCCCTGACCCAGCGGAAGTCGTGGAACGCGGCCTTTACGTCGCGGCAGACTTGATGGGTGACCGATGCTCCGAGGTATCGGATGTGGCCGCCAGTCGCACTCGGCACGCCACTGCTCGTCGGGCTCGTGGGCTCTGCGGTGGTCGGGGACCCGTTCGCACTGCCACGCGGGCTGCGGGTACTCGGCTGGGCCCTCACCGGCGCATTCGCGCTGTGGAACGGGTGGGGCTTGTTACTGATGGTCCGTCACCGAACCGCGGTGCTGCCAGGCGGGGCCACTCGGCGGATACTGGATCGCGGCCCGTTCCGGATCTCACGCAACCCGCTGTACCTCGGGCTGACCGCGCTGGACATCGGGATCGCGCTGCTCTGGCCGTCGACCTGGGCGCTGCTGCTCGTGCCGGTCGGCGTGGGCCTGCTCGCTTGGGGCGCGATCGTCCCGGAGGAGCGGTACTTATTGGCGAAGTTCGGCAACGAGTACCTCGCCTACACACGCCGAGTGCGACGCTGGCTCTGACCTCTGCACCGGTCACTCGTTTCACGGTCGACCGGAGAGGACGCGGATAGACGGGCGTGATGCCGCGGCCACGATGAGGCGCGACGAGGCATCAGGAGCGCCAAGCATGGTCAGGAGCCACACAGGAATGGGTCGAACCGTGAGGGCCGACGCGATGTCCGGCAGCGACCGAGGCGCGCAGGAGGACGCCGAGCCGAGCGAGACAGCGTTGGTCGAGCTGTTCCGGCGGGTCGCCGGCTCGGTGCCGGCATATCAGGCGTTCCTCCGGAACCACGATGTCGATCCGGCCGCGGTGCGGACGGCCGCCGAGATCCGGTCGCTGCCGCTGCTGACGAAGGACAACTATCTGCGGGCCTATCCGCTGCCGCAGCTGTGCCGCGGCGGCCGGCTGGTCGCCGGTGACTTGATCGCCGTTTCGTCCGGCTCGACCGGCCAGCCGACGTTCTGGCCGCGGTCGGTGGCCGATGAGGTCGGCGTGGTCGCCCGATTTGAGCAGGTGTTCCGAGACGCCTTCGGTGCCGCCCAACGGTCGACGCTGGCCGTGGTGTGCTTTCCGCTGGGCACCTGGGTCGGCGGCCTCTACACGCTCAGCTGCGTGCGCCAGCTCGCCGCCCGCGGCTACCCGATCACCGCCGTGGCTCCTGGGAACAACAAGGCCGAGATCCTGCGCGTGGTGCCCGAGCTCGGCCGGCACGTCGACCAGGTGGCACTGCTGGGGTACCCGCCGTTCGTCAAGGAGGTGATCGACACTGGCCTGGTGGCTGGGGTCGACTGGTCGCGCTACTCGATCAAGCTGGTGCTCGCCGGCGAGGTGTTCAGCGAGGAGTGGCGCGATCTGGTCGGCGCACGCGCCGGGATGTCCAGGTCCTGTTTCGACTCAGCGTCGCTGTATGGCACGGCCGACGCCGGCGTGCTCGGCAACGAGACGCCACTGAGCGTGACGATCCGACGGTTCCTGGCCGGCCCGATCTCGCGCAGGAACTGTTCGGCGGGCCGAGGCTGCCAACACTTGTGCAGTACGACCCGCGACAGCGGTTCTTCGAGACTCACGACGACGGGACGTTGCTGTTCTCCGCCGACAACACCATCCCGCTCATCCGCTACCACATCGCGGACGAGGGCGGCCTCCTCGGCCACGACGAGCTGCTCGGGTTCTGCAACCAGCACGGGTTCGACCCACTGGCCGAGCTGGCCGGCGTGGCGGGCGCCGCGCCACGCCTGCCGTTCTGCTATGTGTTCGGCCGCTCGTTCAACACGGTGTCGTATTTCGGCGCGAACGTGTACCCCGAGAATGTGACCGTCGGGATCGAGCAGCCGCCTGTGGCCGATTGGGTCACCGGCAAGTTCGTGGTCGAGGCGATCGAGGACGCCGACCGGGACCGACGTCTCCGGATCACCATCGAGTTGGCACCGGGACAGCGGCCAGATGCCGACCGGGCATTGCTCGCCGCCGGCTCGATCCGGGATCAGCTGCGCCGCCTCAACAGCGAATTCGCGCACTACGTGCCCGCCGAGCGCCAGCTGCCCGAGGTGATGCTTCGGCCAACCGGTGATCCGGAGTACTTCCCCGTGGGCGTCAAACACCGCTATTCCCGCTCGCCCGGTGCCCAACTCACACCTACGCCGGACTCATCACCCGCCAGCGGACCCGGGGAATGGCAGGCCGACGTGTCTTGAGGCGCTAGCGACCGCCCATCCCGAACTCGCGCGCCACCCCAACCTTCCTCTGGCACCTCGACGGCGATCGTGGCCGATCACCGCCGCAGCTCCACGGGGTCCGCGTCGCTGCCTTGGTGCGGCGACGAAGGGGAGCTAGGCTCCGCGGACGGCTCGCGGGCGGCGGGCTTCCGTGGTGCCGGCCGAGGCGCTGACAAGCGAGGAACGACGGCATGGGTGATGGGGACGCGGCGCGCGTCGGTGGCCGGGTGGCGTGGTTCCAGTGTTTCGCCGGCGCGAGCGGAGACATGATGCTGGGTGCCCTCGTCGACGCGGGCGCTCCGCTGGAGAGCATTCAACGCGCGGTCGACGGGCTCGGTGTCGGCCAGGTGGCGTTGTCGGTCGAGCCGGTGATGCGCCAGGGCCTGCGCGCCACCAGAATCACCATCGACCTGCCGCGGCGCACGGCACCCCGCACCTGGCGCACGATCCGCCACATGCTCGTGGGCGCCGACCTGCCGGAGCGGGTCCGGTCCCGGGCGCTGGACGTCTTCGCGCGGCTGGCCCGGGCCGAGGCGGCCATTCACGACACAACGCCGGACGAGGTGCATTTCCACGAGGTAGGGGCTCTCGATGCGATCGTCGATGTGGTCGGCGCGTGTACGGCGCTGGAGGAGCTCGGGATCGCGACGGCGGTCGGTTCGTCGATCGCCCTGGGCAGCGGTCTGACCCGGGCCGCGCACGGACTGCTGCCGGTGCCGGCCCGGGCTGTGCTCGCTCTGCTCGCCGAGGTTGGAGCCCCAGTGTACGGCGGCCCCGCCCCGTACGAGATGTGCACTCCCACCGGCGCAGCGCTGCTCGCCGCCACCTGCCAGAGCTGGGGTGGCCTGCCGCCGATGCGCGCGATCGCCCACGGCTTCGGTGCCGGCGAACGTGACCCCGAAGAGGTGCCCAACGCGCTGCGCGTGGTGATCGGCGAGCCGAACGAGGCGCCGACCGACGCGGACGGGCCTACCGCGGTGTTGCTGGAGGCGAACGTCGACGACCTGGACCCGCGGCTGTGGCCGCCGATCCTGTCCCGGCTGATGGCGGCCGGCGCGCATGACGCCTGGCTGACGCCGATCCTGATGAAGAAGGGCCGCCCCGCGCACACGTTGTCGGTCCTGCTGCCACCGGAGGTCGCTCGGGCCGGGTGCCGGATCATCTTCACCGAAACGTCCACGATCGGCCTGCGCGAGACCCGGGTCGACCGGCGGGTGCTCGGTCGGCACGTCCGCAGGGTGGTCGTCGACGGCCACGAGGTGCGGGTGAAGATCGCGCTCCTGGACGGTGCCGTGGTCAACGCCCAGCCGGAGTACGAAGACGTGGTGAGCGCCGCCGAGCGGTCGGGCCGACCGGTCAAGGCGGTGCTTGCCGCGGCCAACGCCGCGGCGTACGAACTGGCCTACGCGCCGGCCTGACGCGGGGGCCGGCGGCCGACCGGACTTGTGGTCACGGAGCGGCGATCTGGGCTGCGAGGTGGCCGGCGCCGTACCCGTTGTCGATGTTGACCACGCCGACGCCCGGCGCGCACGCGTTGAGCATGGCCAGGAGGGCGGCGAGGCCGCCGAAGGAGGCGCCGTAGCCGACCGACGTCGGGACGGCCACCACGGGCACCGCCACCAGCCCGGCGACGACACTCGGCAGGGCTCCGTCCATCCCAGCCACGACAACGACGACCCGGGCGCGCCGCAGCTGGTCCAACCGGCCGAGCACGCGGTGCAGGCCGGCCACGCCGACATCGACCACCAGGTCCGTCGGCCGCCCCAGGTGGGCGCAGGTCAACGCTGCTTCCCGGGCGACCGGCAGGTCCGAGGTGCCGGCCGCGACCACCGCGACCAACCCGCCGGTCGGCGCCGGAGGTTCGGCGGGCCACGCGACGAGCCGGGCGTCGGCGTGGTACCGCGCGTCGGGCAGTCGTTCGAGGATGGCCCGGGCCTGGCTGGGATCGGCGCGGGTGAACAGGGTCGGGACGGATCGCCCCCGCACCTCGGCCGCGATCAGGGTCAGTTGTTCCGGTGTCTTCCCGGCGCAATAGATCGCCTCGGGGTATCCGCGCCGAGCAACCCGGTCGTGGTCGAGTTCCATGAACGCGGCCAGCTGCACGTCCGGGCGCCAGCCGCCATCCGGTTCGGTGCCGCACTCAGGCATGGCCAGGCGGCCCGGCAAGCACATGTTCTGCCATGGTCACCATCATGCGTCGTGCGGGATGGACGGGCCGGCGCCGTTCTGCAGCAGCGGATACTCGCGGACGGCCACGTGCCGCCACGTCGAGCCGACCCGGAACGCGACCGCCTTGGTGCCGGTGGTTCCGACGTCGAGGCCGAGGAGAGAATCGGGGGCTGCGCGCTCAGGCTTACTGCTGAGCCAGTTCCCGCGCCTGCTCCACGACCGCGGCGACGACCTCGTCGTCCGCGCCAACCTCAGGGTCGAGCCACCGCAGCACCCGTTGAGCCGCCTCGGGCAGCCGACCGGCCGCGAGGGACCCGAGGGTTTCCGCCTGCACGTCCGCGACCGGCACCCCGAGCCCCCGCAGGTGGAGCACCCAGGCCGCGAGGATCCTGGTCGCACCCTCGGGCATCCGGCCGGCCGCCCGTTCGGCCCGCAGCGTCGGCAGGATCCGGACCGGGAGTTTCTGGGACCCGTCCGCGGCGATCTGTTCGAGCCGGTGGTGCATCCGGGGGTTCGCGAACCGCTCCAGCAGGGCCTCGCAATACGCGGCCACGTCGGCGGCCGGTAGCGACAGGTGCGGCGAAGCCTCCACCCACCAGGCCTTCAGCCAGGCGCGCGAGGTCGCGTCGGACACCGCATCGGCCACCGTGGTCGCGCCACGGATCGCCGATGCGTACGCGAGAAGCGAGTGCCCGCCGTTGAGGAGGAACAGCTTGCGCTGCTCGAACGGACTGATGTCGGCGGTGAACGTGGCGCCGGCGTCCTCCCAGCGCGGCCGTCCCCCGATGAAGTCTCCACTGAGCACCCATTCGCTGAACGGCTCGGTGACCACCGGCGCACGGTCGTCGATCCCGGTGCGCTCGGCGACGGCTTGCTCGTCGGCCGCGGTCGTCCGGGGCGTGATGCGGTCCACCATGGTGGTCACGCAGGAGACGGAGGTCTCCAGCCACTCCAGCAGCGTCGGGTCGACCAACCGGGCGAGATCACGGATCGCCTGGGAGACCACCGCGCCGTTGTGCGGAAGGTTGTCGCACGAAACGAGGGTGACGGGCCCGGCGTCGAGCGCCCGGCGGGCGGCCAGTCCACCGAGCAGCCGACCCGGGGCGGTGACGACCGGGGTCCGCAGATCGTGGCGCAGCGCCGCGATGTCGCCCTGGATGCCGGGGTGCTCGGCGTCCAGGCCGCCGCCGGCCTTGAGCAGGTAACCGGCCTCCGTCACCGTGCAGGTCACCGCGGCGACCTCGGGACAGGCCAGATATCTCAGCCAGGCCCCGTGATCGGCGGCCGCGTGGGCGCGGGCCACGCTCCCGATGAGATCGAAGCGGTCGCCGTCGGCGGCGCGGGTGATCAGCGTGTAGAGGCAGTCCTGGACGGTCATCGCCTCGGCCAACCGGGCGGAGCGTCCGGTGAAGGCGGCGATCCCCCAGTCGGCGGCGTCGGGGGTGCGGTCGGTGTACCACGCCTGATGGGCGCGGAAGAAGTTCCCGAGTCCAAGGTGGACAAGGCGGACGGGCGGGGCCGGGGCCTTGCGGTGCGGCGCGATCATTCGTGACACAGCTCCCTCACTCCGCCGCGCCGGGTCGGCCCGGTTCAGCCAGCGGCACGAGCGGCAAGGTGAACGCACCGGACTGGATGCCGCCGAGGTCGACGGTCGCGAACCGGAAGCCGGCGTCGATCACCGCGGCCCGGACGGCGTCCCGCAGCGGGTCGGTAACGGCGCGGATGAGATCATCGGCCGGGAGTTCCACCCGCCCGATGTCGCCGTGATGGCGGACTCGAAGGTCGGTGAATCCCAGTCGCCGCAGCGCGGCCTCGGCCCGCTCGATCTGCCGGAGCTTCTCGGCGGTGACCGGCTGATGGTGCGGGATCCGCGACGCGAGGCACGGGGCCGCGGGCTTGTCCGCGCACGGCAGCTTCAGCGTTCGGGCGATCCGCCGCACCGCCGCCTTGTCCAAGCCTGCGTCGGCGAGGGGGCGAAGCACGCCGTGCGTGGTCGCGGCCCGAGAGCCCGGCCGATCCGCTCGCACGGCGTCGTCGGCGTTCTCGCCATACGCGATGGCATCCAGTCGGTGCGTCGCGGCAACCTCGCCGATGCGGCCGAACAACTCGTCTTTGCAGTGGAAGCAACGATCCGGGCCGTTCGCGCGGTAGGCCGCCCGATCTCCCTCGTGCGTGACCACTTCGACGACGGATGCGCCGACGACCCGCGCGACGTTGTGTGCGGCCGACCGCTCCTCTGCCGCGAGGCTCGGTGAGACTCCGATGATCGCCACGACGCGGTCGGGGCCGATGGCCTGGACCGCCAACGCGAGCAACACCGACGAGTCCACGCCCCCGGAAAACGCCACACCGAGACGCCGCACGCCCTCCAACGATGCTTTCAGCCCCTGGGTGGCACGCCGCGTCAGAACCACCGAGCCCTCGTCCGGTCCGCCATCGGCAGCAGCGGCACTCGAGCCCGAGCCGACCTGAACATCGGTCGTCATCGACTCCTCCGATCGGTGCCGCGTCGCCCGCCGGTCTCCACGATCGCGACCCGTGGATTCGGTATCAGCCCCCGCACCCACTCACCGGATCGCAAGACCGAACATCGTTGACGGTCAGCTCCGCCGCCTTGGCATGGTAGCGCGGAGCGCGGAGGACACTTCGGCGGCCGCGGCGCGAACCGCGAGCACGTGCTGCCGCAGCGGTTCACCCGCGGAAACGACGATCTCCAGCGAGGCGACAGCGACGCCGTTGTCGGCGAAGATCGGAGCTGCCACGTCGGCTCTGCCCACCTGGTACTGCTCCCGGCTGATCGCGACCCCGTTCTCGCGGACCTGCGCCAACACCCGCACCAGCTTGGTGGCGGCGGTGACGGTGTGCTGCGTCCAGCGCCGCAACGGCGCGTCCAGAACGCGATCGAGCCGACCGGTATCCGAATAGGCAAGCAACACCTGCCCGCCGGAGCTCGCGTGGTGCGGAAACCGGACCTCGGCGGTCAGGCATGCCGGCCCAACCGCCCGCCACCGGCCAGCGCACCGGACCGGCGGTCACCCGAGCCTCGCTGCAGGCCGACCTGCTCCTGTTGGAGATGCCTACTCCGTGTCGTGCGACCGGTCTGTGGGCATGGAGTCGTTCCTGGTGTCGTCGGGCTGGTCGCCCGACATCACGATCGCGGTCGGCGCCTCGCCACGGTCGAGCAGGGCTCTGCGGTTCACGACGGCCACAACGACGGCAACCGCAACGAAGAGCCACATGTCCCACGGCTGGGCGTCCGGCCAGACCGGGTTGTTCATCTGCGCGTGGAACAGGCCCGCCACCAGCAGGCTTCCCCGCGCGTCGTTGAACATCGGTGTGAGGATGACGCTGATAGCCACGACACCGAGGAAGAACGGCCAGAACGCCCAGGCGGACTGCTTCGTGCCGCTCAGCAGGAACGCCGGCGTATGCCAGAACGCCACCACCATGCCGAGCACCAGCCCGGCCCACAGCGGCCGGAGCCGCCGCTGCAGCAGCGGCAGCGCGACGCCCCGCCAGCCGAGTTCCTCGATGGGGCCGATGAAGAACATCGGCAGCAGGGCAGGCAGCACGGCGTACCACGGTGAGAAGGGGAACGGGTCGGTGAGGTTGCCGTTGAGCGCGGCTCCGGCGTAGAACACCGCCGGCATGCCGAGCACCAGCAGCAGCCACCACGACAGCGACATCCGCCACAGCGTGAAGCGACGGAAGAAGCCGCGCAGGCCCGACAGCCCGTAGTGTCGCCACACCATCAGGACGCCGATGATCCCGGGGGCGTACACCAAGAAGATGAAGACGGGGTTGGTGTAGCCCATGGGACCGAAGATCGCCTCCACCTTCTCCTGGAAGAGGACGTACAACACGCCCATACCCCAGGACAGGGCGAAGGTGGCGAGGAAGAAGGCGCGGAGAGAGCGGAAGGTCAGACCTGACGTCCTCGGCTCTGCTGTGTTGCGCCTGCGCATGTTCATGAAACTCCTATCTGCAGTCATCGCTGTTCGCCTAGACGGCTCGCTGACTTTTGCAACGCTACCCGTAGCGTTTCTTATTTCGGTAGGATCTGCGGTGTGACCCAACGGACAACCCCGCAGACGACCCGAGGGCGCGGCATCGGCCGGCCCCGCTCGAGTGAGGTCGACGCGCGGCTCATCGACGCCGCCTTGGAGCTGCTGCGACAAGGGGGGCCGACCGCGGTCACCGTGGAGGCGGTCGCAGCCCGGTCAGGGGTGGCCAAGACCACGATCTACCGCCGCTACCGCGACCGCGACGACCTGATCCGCGCCGCCATCGGCTCAGCGGTGACCCCACCGGACCAGCCGCCCGTCGAGGACATTCGGGACCGGCTGACCTGGGCGCTCGGTCAGATACACGCCATCTTGGGTGAGGTCCTGGGCCGCGGCGGGGTCGCTGCCCTATTGGATGACCGGGAGCCCACGTTCACGACGCTGGTCCGCGATCTCCTTACCCCTTACACCACGGCCCTGGCCGGGCTTATCCAGGACGACATCGCCGCCGGCAGGCTGCGCGGCGATCTCGACGCCGACGCCGCGGTCTCCCTGATGCTCGGGTCCTACCTCGGCGAACTGCTCCGCCACGGCACCGTCGGCGCCGACTGGATACCACGCTGCGTCGACCTGCTCTCGCACGCCATCACTTGACCCCCAGACACCCGCGGGAAACACAGAGGCCGGGGCGCCACCTCCACCGACGGACTGGGTGGCCGGCGACGGCTACGCGGTGCAAGGGCAACATCCTGGGGGCCCGCAGGCTCAGGTGATCTCGAAGAGTCCGGCGGCGCCCATGCCGCCGCCGATGCACATGGTGACCACGGCGTAGCGGGCGTGCCGTCCTTCGATCAGGGCGTGGCCGACGAGCCGGGCGTCGCTCATGCCGTAGGGGTGCCCGATAGCGATAGCACCGCCGCTGACGTTGAGTCGGTCCGGGTCGATGCCGAGTCGGTCGCGGCAGTACAGGGCCTGGGATGCGAACGCTTCGTTGAGCTCCCAGAGGTCGATGTCGTCGACGGTGAGGCGGTGCCGGCGCAGCAGAATGGGGACGGCGAAGACCGGTCCGATGCCCATCTCGTCGGGTTCGCAGCCTGCGACCGCGATTCCCCGGTAGCTTCCCAGCGGAGTCAGACCGCGCCGGTCGGCCTCGCCGCGCTCCATAAGGACGGCCGCGGAGGCGCCGTCGGAGAGCTGGGAGGCGTTGCCCGCGGTGACGCTGGGCTGCTCGCGCTCGGTGACGTCGGCTCCCTGAGGCCTCAAATCAAGTTCTGTCAGTCCAGACCCAATGTGGTGATCAGCATGCGGGCGCATGGGCCGCCGGTCTCGACCGCGACCGCGACCGCGGCTGGCACGTCGAGGTCCGTCTGCAGGAGGGCCCGCACCTGTGCCGGCGCAGATGTATCACCTGATCCGACACGCCCGGCCGCCCGATAGAGCTCCTCGACGCGGGCCGCCGCGCGCTCCAGCTGCCCCGGTTGGTACTCCCAGCTTGCCGCCCATGGGCGGTCGAGGATCATCAGCCGGACTGCGGCGGTGGGGTAGCGGTTGAGCAGGTCGCGCACGAGCACGAGGTTGCCCGCGGACTTGGCCATCTTCGCCCCGCTCGCGTGCACGGTGCCGACGTGTAGCCACGCCCGCGCGTAGGGAACCACGCCGGTCAGCGCTTCGGCCATCGCGGCGTGGTAGGCGTGGTGCGGGAACGCGAGGTCCGCGCCGCCGGTGTGCACGTCGACCCCCACGCCGAAGGTGGACAGTGCCATGGCGACGCATTCGGCGTGCCAGCCTGGCCGGCCTTGGCCCCAGGGAGAGTCCCACGCGGTCTCGCCGGGCCCGCTGGCTTGCCACACCGCGACGTCCAGCGAGTCGTCCTTGGCCGGATCGTCGGTCCAGCCGCCGAACTCGGCCGCCAGTCGCACCGCCTGGTCGTGCGGCAAGTTGGCGCGACGGGCCATGTCGTGCCCGCGGAAGTAGACGGTGCCCCCGCGCTGGTAGGCCACTCGCGCCTGGATGAGTGCCTGGGCCAAGCGGACCACCTGGCGCACGTAACTGTGCGCGCGCGGCTCGTGCTCGGGTACCCGTACCCGCAGCGCATCCATGTCCCGCTCGTACTCGAACTGCTGCACCGCGGCGAAGGTGTCGGAGCGCTCGCCGGCACGCCGCGCGGCGGCGTCGAGGACGTCGTCAACATCCGTGACGTTGCGGCACAGCTCCGGCTCCACGCCGTGCAGCCGCAGCACCCGGCACAGCACGTCCACCCAGACGAAGGTGGCCGCGTGCCCGAGATGGGTGACGTCGTACGGGGTGATCCCGCAGGCATAGATGCGCGCCCGGTCCAGCAGCGGCACCAGGCGTTTGGACAGCACGATCCCGGCGACTTCCTCGATGACGTCCACCTTCGTCGTCACGCCTCCAGTGTGGCCAGTCAGGCGACCACGGCGAACCGCACTTCGAGGGCGCGGGCCGGTGTACGCCGTCGTGGCAGTGGGTGGGGTCAGGCTCGTGCTCAATCAAAGCGCGTTTCAGATCAAACCCCCGCAGCCGGCGCTGGTGTCGATGACCCTTGCAACGCCGTGCGCCAGCGTTGCCATCGGATTGCTCGCCTTCCTGGAACATCTCGCGGCGAGCGGGTCGCAGACGGCCATCGCCGTATTGGCCGCGATTGCGATGGCGGACGACCGGCGCCACGCCGCTGCCGGCTAGTGCCTGGGTAGTGAGGGTCTCGGCGGCCTTCTTGAAGGCCGGGATGAGGTTGTCGTACGTCGTCGCCGGGAGCGCGAGCTGCTCGTGCCAACGGGTCTCCGGCCGGCCGTGGTAGACGCCGATGCCGCTGGCCACGGCGAAGCGGCGCACCCTCCAGCTGCGGGCGGCTCGAGGGCGTTCAGCAGGCCGGCCGCGTTGATGCGCAGGAACTCGACCGGGTCGGCGACCGACAGTCGACCGACAGTCCGGCGGCCGCGAGATGCACGATGCCGGTGATGTCGTGGCGCCCACCGAGGGCGAGGAATACGTCACGTTCGGTGACGCCGACATGCTCCACGGTGACTCGGTCGGCGAGGAAGGAAGGGACGTCTGCGCTGCGGTGTCGGGTGACGAGGACCTCCTCGCCCAGGCCGAGCAGTGCCTGGGCGGTATGGACGCCGATCATCGCGAGGCCGCCGGTGACGAGGATCACCGCTCGACCTCGTAGTGGAGATGGGTGACACCTGGCGCCGGGACGGCCTCGACGAGGCGGAGGCGCACGTGCTCGGGCAGCGCCTGGAAGAAGGGTCGGCCGCCGCCGAGCAGGACCGGCACCTGATGGAGGATCACCTCGTCGACGAGCCCCGCCTTCAACGCCTCGGTCACGACGCCGCCGCCCATGAGACCGACGTCACTGTCGCCAGCGGCCTCGCGAGCCGCCGCGACCGCGCCCTCGATGCCGGTGGTGACCAGCGTCTGCCGGTCGGTCATCTCCGGTGCCGGCCGATGGCTGAGGACGAACAGTCGGGCCGTCGGGTGGGGGCCGTCACCTCCCCAATGGTCGGAGTCTTCATAGGTGTTGCGCCCCGCCACCACCGCACCCACGCGTCCGGCGAGGGCATCGAAGACCCGGGCGCTGGGCTCGCTCAGCCTGAACCCGTCGAACACCTGGCTGGGCGTGTCGCCGTCGGCGTACCAGTCGAAGAGCATCGTCCCGTCGCCGAGTCCGCGCCCGGCGCCGGGATCGCGACCGGTGATGTAACCGTCGACCGACACTGCGTGGGCGCTGAAGACCTTGCTCATCTCCGTGATCCTTCCCGAAGTTCCTTCAAGAGACGCCATGACACTAGCATTCGGCGTTCCCTGAGGGAACCCAAATTGCTAGACTGATTCCATGCAGCGCACGAACTTCGGCGAGATGGCGTGCTCGATCGCGCGCACGCTCGACGTCATCGGGGAGCCCTGGTCGCCGCTGGTCCTGCGTGACGTGTGGGCCGGGTTCACCCGGTTCGAGCAGATCCAGGCGGACCTCGGCATCTCGCGCAAGGTCCTGACCGAGCGGCTGAACCACCTCGTCGAGCACGGAGTGCTCGAGCGCCGGCCCTACGACCGGCGACCGCGGCACGAGTACGTCCTGACGGAGAAGGGCGCCGAGCTGGTCGACCTGCTCATGGTCATGGTCGGCTGGGGGGACAAGTGGCTCGCGGGCGAGGCCGGCCCGCCAGTGCTCTACCGCCATCACGCGTGCGGTGAGATCAGCAGTGGCGACCTGCGCTGCGCCCACTGCGGCGAGCCGATGCACGCAGGCCACGTCGACCTGCTGCCAGGCCCCGGCGCAGCCGTGTGATCGAGGCGGGGTCCGGAGTTCCCCGGAAGCGTTGACTTCCGCTGGGAGACATCTGCAATCGACGTCGCAAGCGCCCTCACCTTCGACGTGGCGAGCGCCCAGCCGTCGACCAGCACAACAGCGACTCACGGTGTGGTCAAACTAGGTGGTGCACGATCAGCATCCTGAATTTCCGCCCCGGACCCGGGCCCGGCCCGCCCGACGACCACTTGACCGGCGACGCGGCCGACCGACGCCAGCCTCGCGCTCGTTCGTCCGCGCTTGATCGGTGCTCGGAGAGCGCTACCGTGACCGGCTCACCGCCCGCACCATTGACGACATTGCCGCGCCGGCCCTGCTCGCCCTGATCTGAAGACGGCACACAATCCAGCGACACGGGCGCTGCTCAGCCATGCCCGGCACGCGTTCGGGGCGTCCGACCAGGCCGCCGCGGGTGACCGCGCCGCACAATCTCCCGCCGCCACCGGCCGCCGGTGGCAGGCGCAGGGCACACCGCCGAGGTCACATCGATGCTCCCTAGCATTCCGGGCGATCAGCTCGTTGCCAGACACGGCGGTCAGCGAGGCAGTGTTGGGCGAGGGCGTCGCCGACCACCCCGACGACCCCGCGCAGCGCGTGAACGCGAGACACTCGATCCAACGCCGTGGCCCCATCGAGAGGCAGCAATGAGCAAGTCGAACGAGGATGTGGTTCGCCGGAACTTCGCGAGCTACGTCGAGAGCGACCGTGCCACCGCCGAGAGCCTGATTAGCGAGGACTTCGTCTTCACCAGCCCCCAGGACGACCACATAGACCGGGCGACCTTCTTCGAGCGGTGTTTTCCGACCAGCGACCGATTCGCCTACCAGGAGCTCAAGCAGATGGCAACGACCGGCGATGACG
>DASXTS010000460.1:0-1986 GCA_036505275.1 Pseudonocardiaceae bacterium | reverse complement strand
ATTGTGGGCGTCTACCTGATTCGCAATCCGAAGTTGCTGGGTACCTCGCTGGAGCGATTGATCGAGGAGGGCCGGCAGGTACGCGGCGAGTACTGGCTGGCCGATGCCCTGCAGATGATGGTCGACGCGGGCGAGCGCATGCAGACATTCCGAATCTCGGGATGGTACGATTGCGGCACGCCTGAAGCGCTGCTGGAAGCCAACCGCGATCTCCTGCTGGCCGAGCGGCCGGCGGCGAGTCCACCCTCGGGCTCAGTGGTGCTTCCGCCATCATACGTTGATCCCTCGGCCCGGATCGAGGGATCGGTGATTGGACCGTTCACCTCCATCGCCGAAGGCGCGCGAGTGACAAACTCCGTAATTCGCGACAGCATCGTCAATGCCGATGCGACGCTGGAGGGAGTCCTGCTGGAGCATTCGATCATCGGGGAGCACGCATCCGTGGTCAGCCGGGCGGCCAGGATCAATCTGGGCGACTCATCCGAGATCGAACTCGGCTGAGGGTCCTACCAGGAGTGGCCATGCCACGCTATCTGGTCACCGGCGGTGCCGGATTCATCGGATCGCATCTCGTAGCGGCGCTCGTCGCCCGGGGCCAGGCGGTCCGGGTTCTCGACAATTTCTCCACGGGATCGGCCACAAACCTGAGCTACGTCCTCGGGCACGACGTGCCTGCACCTGCGGACGGCGCGACTGCGCGCGTGGACAGCGTCGAGATGGTCTGCGGGGACATTCGCGACCGGAAGATGAGCGACCGGGCTTGCCAGGGTGTGGAGGTTGTCTTCCACCAGGCGGCGATGCGCGCGGTTCCGCGGTCCATCGACGACCCGTCCGGCGCCCATGAGACCAACGCCACCGGCACACTGAACATCCTGTTGGCGGCATCGCGCGCCGGGGCACGGCGGGTGGTGAGCGCATCGTCTTCTTCGGTCTACGGCGACAACCCGGCTCTGCCCAAGCAGGAGGATCAGCTGCCGGCGCCGATTTCGCCGTACGCGGCGTCGAAGATCGCCGGCGAGTACTACTGCCGGGTCGTCGCGCGCACGTATGGGTTGTCCACCGTGTCGCTGCGGTACTTCAATGTGTTTGGCCCGCTGCAGGATCCACAGTCGCAGTACGCGGCCGTCATTCCGCTGTTCATCACCTGGACGCTGGAAGGCCGAGACCTCGAGATCCACGGCGACGGGCTCCAGTCGAGGGACTTCACGTACGTGGACAACGTCGTCTCCGCCAACCTGCTGGCGGCGGACGCGCCCGACCTGCAGGGCGAAGCCTTCAACGTCGCCTGCGGCGAGCGGCTGACGCTCCTGGACCTTGCGGACACCATTGAACGGCTGATCGGCCGGCGGGTGGGCCGCCAGCACACTGCGCCCCGGCGCGGCGACGTCCGCCATACACTGGCCGACATCTCACAGGCGCGCGGGCGACTGGGTTATGAGCCCAGGGTCGGCTTCGCCGAGGGCATGGCACGCACGGTGGACTATTTCCGCCAGCGGACCACGGTGCGCCACGCAGGCGGGCGATGAGCATTTGCGTTGTCGGAGGATTGGGGTATGTCGGGCTGGTCAGCAGCGCGTGCCTGGCCGAACTCGGACATCGTGTCACCGTGGGCGATACGGATCGCGACCGGTTCGCGCTGATCCAGCAGGGCCAGTTGCCGTTCTATGAGCCGGGTCTGGACGAGTTGCTAGCGCGCCACCGGGCATCGGGCCGGCTGCGCTTTGCGCCGACCGTGGCCGACGCCGTGCAAGGCGCCCGGATGGTGTTCATCGCCGTGGGCACGCCGGCGCGCCACGATGGGGAGACCGATCTCTCCCAGGTCATCGCTGCCTCCGAGGAGCTGGCCGGCGTACTCGTGGACCACAGAATCATCGTGGTCAAGAGCACGGTGCCGCTGGGGACCCATCAGGCGCTCAAGCGTGTGCTGGAGGCGCACGGCCGTGTGGAAGGTCGTGACTACGATCTCGTCGCGCTCCCCGAGTTCCT
>DASXTS010000459.1:0-14372 GCA_036505275.1 Pseudonocardiaceae bacterium | reverse complement strand
GCGAGCGCCTCCGGCTCCCGCCCGGCGTGTTCGCTCAGCGCGCCACAGCAGCGCTGGGAGCGCGGAACCACGACGTCGCAACCCTCGCGGGCGAGCACCCTGGCCGTCGCGGCGTTGACATCGGTGAAGAACACCCGCTGTACACAGCCGGTCAGCATGCCAACCCGACCCCGCGCCGGGGTACCCCGAGCGGGGATGAACTCCGGCAGGACCCTCGTCACGTCCCGCAACCGCGCCGGTGGCAACAGGGCTTCGAGCGCCTGCAGCCGCTTGGGCAGCCGCCGCAGCAGGCCGGTCCGCTCCAGCAGCCGGTGGCCACCGGCTCGCTGGTACAGCGCGCCGAAGACCGCCGCCACCCGCAGCCGGCTCGGGTACGGCATCAGCTGGAAGATCAGCTCACGGAACGCCCGATCGGCCGGCCGGCGCCGGTGATTGCGCTCGAGCTGCGGGCGCACCGCCTCGATCAACTGGTCGTACTTCACCCCGGACGGGCAGGCCGTCACGCACGCCATGCAGCCGAGGCAGGCGTCGAAGTGCCGGGTGTAGACGTCGTCGAGCGCGACGCTGCCTTCCTTGCCCAACTTCATCAGGTAGACGCGCCCGCGCGGCGAGTCCATCTCCTCACCCCACAACAGATAGGTGGGGCAGGTTGGCAGGCAGAAGCCGCAGTGCACGCAGTCCGAGATCAGCTCGTCCGCCGGAGGATGGTGGGAGTCGAAGAGGCCGGTCTCACCGGGAGGGTGTTCGACATGCACCCGCTGGTCCTCCATCCGGTTCACATCCTGGGTCGTCATGCGTACTCCCGTGGTAGGCGCAGGCGCGGGGTCGGCTCAAGGGTCACAGCCAGGAGCCGAGGCGACCGGGCGCGCATCGGCCGTCGGGATCGAGGCGGGACCGCAGCGCGCGGAGCAGGCCGGCCGTGGCCGGTGCCGGACCGAGCGCGTCGACGACCTCGTCGACCTCGGCCGGGCGGTCCCGCAGCAGGACGGTCCCGCCGACCGCCAGCACGGCGCGGCGCCAGGTGTCGAAGGCCCGTGCCTGGTCCGCCGGTGCACCCGTGAACCGGGCGACGTGCAGCCCGAGTGCGCCGTGCGAGGCCAGCCGGGCGCGCACACCGGTGGCGTCCGCGGCCCGCGCCAGCGCGTCGGCGACCGCGGGTAACCGGCTGGGCAGCGTGCCGGCGAACGCCGTGGTCTGACCCGACGAGGCCATCCGCGCGGCGGCGAACTCCTGCCACAGCCGGTTCTCGTCCGACCCGACCAGGGTGCGCGCCACCGCTCCCGCTCCTGCCCCTGTTCCAGCACTGCCCAGCATCAGCTGCAGTGCCGCGGTCTGCGCCTCGACTCCGGCCCGCGTGCCTTCGAACCGGACGGCCAGCTGCCCGTCGCCGGCGCCCTGGCCGGTGTCACCGACCCAATCCACCGCCGACGGTTGCAGCGCGGAGGCGAGCAACTCGAGGGTGGTCCTGGCCGCGGCATGGACCGAGGAGGGGGCGACGGTTGTGGCGCTGGCCTCAGGCCGCGGGTGTACCCGCAGCACGACCTCGGCTATCAGGCCGAGCGTCCCGAGGGAGCCGTACAACATCTTGCTCAGGTCGTAACCGGCCACGTTCTTGATCACCTGCCCGCCGGCTCGGGCGACGGTGCCATCGGCCAGCACCAGGGTGACGCCGATGACAAGGTCACGCAGCGCCCCGTACCGCAGCCGCCGTGGCCCGCAGTCACCGGTGGCGAGCAATCCGCCGAGGGTCGCGCCGGCCGCCTCGGTCGGTGGATCCAGGGCGAGCCACTGACCGGACTCGGCCAGCAGACCCTGGAGGGTGGCAAGCGGCATGCCGGCTTCGACGCTGGCGGTCATGTCCGCGGGATTGTGGCTACGCAGCCGGTTCAGTTCACCGGTGTCCACCGTCAGCTCGGGCTGCGCCACCCGGCCGGCCCAGTTCGACTTCGTCCCTGAGCCTCGAAAGACCACGGTGCCGCGACTCTCCCGAAGCACCGTGGCTGCTTCGTCCACCGTCGTTGGGCGCGCGATCGTGGTGCCAGAGGATGTCGCAGGGGATGCCCCAGGGGATGTGGAGGTCATTTTGCGCACCTCTCGATGTCAGAACCGCTCGATGACGCCCGCCGCCTCCAGGGGATGCGGTCGCCATGGACCGGGACGCTCGCCGCACAGCCGTGGGGTGGGCAGGATCTTTCCGGGGTTGCAGATGCCGCCGCGATCGAATGCCGCCCTGACCAGAGCCATCACGGTCAGGTCCGCCTCGGAGAACATCTTCAGCATCGAGCAGGCCTTGTCGCTGCCGACACCGTGCTCACCGGTGATCGACCCGCCCTGTTCGACGCAGAGTTCGACGATCGCCGTGGCCAGGTGCTCGGCTCGCTCGGCCTGCCCTGGCACCGCGCTGTCATACAGCACCAGTGGGTGCAGGTTTCCGTCACCGGCGTGGAAGACGTTCGCCACCCGCAGCCCTGCCCGCTCGGACATCTCGCCGATGCGGGTGAGCGTGGCGCCCAACTTGGTGCGTGGGATGACCCCATCCTGGACGAAATAGTCCGGGCTGATCCGGCCCATGGCGGCGAACGCCGCCTTGCGTCCCTTCCAGATGCGGGCCCGCTCGTTGTCGTCGTGCGCAATCCGGATGTGCGTCGCCTCGTTGGCCTGGCAGATTCCCTGCACCCGCTCGAACTCCGCCTCGACCTCGACGGCGACACCGTCGACTTCCACGACGAGCGCGGCCGGGGTGTCCAACGAGTAGCCGGCCTGTACCGCCTTTTCACAGGCTTCGATCGCGAGGGCGTCGAGCATCTCGACCGCGGCGGGGATGATGCCGGCGGAGACGATGTCACTGACCGCATTGCCCGCGTGTTCGGCGTCCGGGAAGTCGGCAACGAGCGTCCGCACCGCCTCGGGCTTGCGCAGCAGCCGCACGGTGACCTCGGTGACGATGCCCAGGGTGCCTTCGGAGCCGACCACGAGCGCGCGCAGGTCGGGGCCCACGGAGTCCAACGAGTCGCCGCCGAGGGTGACGACGCTGCCATCGGGGCACACGAAGGTGAGCGCGAGCACGTGGTTGGTGGTGAAGCCGTACTTGAGGCAGTGCGCGCCACCGGAGTTCTCCGCGACGTTGCCGCCGATGGTGCAGACGATCTGACTCGACGGGTCGGGCGCGAAGTAGAGGTTGTGCTTTGCCACTGCGGCCGAGATGCCGGCATTGGTGACGCCGGGCTGTACGACCGCGCGCTGGTTCTCGATGTCGACGGAGAGGATCGTCCGCATCCGCTGCAGGCCGATGACGATGCCGTCGGCCACGGGCAGCGCGCCGCCGGACAGCCCGGTGCCGGCGCCACGGGCGACGAACGGGATGCCCTCGCGGGCGCACACCCGCACGACGGCGGCTACCTCATCGGTGCTCTCCGGCAGTACCACGAGTGCCGGGACGACCCGGAAACCGGTCAGGGCATCGCACTCGTAGGTGCGCAACTCGGCCGGTGCGGAAATCACGCCACCCTTGCCGACCAGCCCACCGATCTCGCCCCGCACCTCGTCGGTGACTCGTCCGGTCGCCTTCTCGGCGACCAGTTCCAGGTAGGTCGTCATGGCTTACCGCTTTCCGCCGGGCAGGCGCTCACTCCAGCAGGCCATACGCGGGCAATGTG
Source organism: Pseudonocardiaceae bacterium (assembly GCA_036505275.1). GTDB lineage: Bacteria > Actinomycetota > Actinomycetes > Mycobacteriales > Pseudonocardiaceae > DASXTS01. The sequence continues at coordinate 10,716 of DASXTS010000459.1, read as the reverse complement.
AGGAACTCAACGAAATCGTCGGCGAGGGCGACCTGGTCGAACAGGTCGTAGGCCTCCTTGAACCGGCCGGACTCGAAGGCCTGGTCGCCGATCGTGCTGCGGACCTTCGCCAGCTCTTCGTCCATGATCCGCCGGACCAGCGCGGCATCGATCTGCTGCCCTGAGGACATCCGTGCCGAGGTGTGCACCCATTGCCAGATCTGCGAGCGGGAGATCTCCGCCGTCGCAACGTCCTCCATGAGGTTGTTGATGCCCGCCGCACCGAGTCCGCGCAGCCACGACTCGATGTAACGGATGCCGACCTCGGCGTTGGTGCGCACCCCTCCCTCGGTGATCTCGCCGGGGGTCGACCTGGCATCCAGGAGCTGGTCCGCGGACACCTGGACGTCGTCGCGCCGCCGGTCCTCCTGGTTGGGGCGACCCTCCAGCATGCGGGTGAAGACCTCCATCGCCACCGGCACCAGGTCGGGGTGGGCAACCCAGCTGCCGTCGAATCCGTCGCGGGCCTCGCGTTCCTTGTCGTCACGCACCTTGGCCAGCGCCGCTTCGGTGACCTCCGGGTCGCGCCGGTTCGGGATGAAGGCGGCCATCCCGCCGATCGCGTACGCACCGCGCTGATGGCAGGTCTTGACCAGTAGCTCGGTGTAGGCCCGCATGGACGGGACGGTCATGGTCACCGCGGCGCGGTCGGGCAACACGTACTCGGGGCGATTCCGGAACGTCTTGATCAGGCTGAAGATGTAGTCCCAGCGACCGGCGTTGCAGCCCGAGGCGTGGTCGCGCAACTCGAAGAGGATCTCGTCCATCTCGAACGCGGCCGGGATGGTCTCGACCAGTACGGTCGCTCGAATGCTGCCCTGCGGTACGCCGAGCGCGTCCTGTGCGAAGACGAAGATGTCGTTCCACAGCCGTGCCTCGAGGTGGCTCTCCATCTTCGGCAGGTAGAAGTAGGGACCGAGACCCTTGTCCAGCAGGCGCCTGGCGTTGTGGAAGAAGTAAAGCCCGAAGTCCACGAACGCACCGGCGACGGGCTCGTCGTCGAACTGCAGATGGCGCTCGAGCAGATGCCAGCCGCGCGGCCGCATGATCATGGTGGCGATCCGGTCGGCCAGCCGGTACTCCTTGCCCTCCGGGCTGGTGAAGTCGATCCGCCGTTCGATCGCGTCGATCAGGTTCACCTGCCCGCCGACCATGTTCGACCAGGTCGGACTGTTGGCGTCCTCGAAATCCACCAGGAATATGGGCGCGCCCGAGTTGAGAGCGTTGACCAGCATCTTCTTCTCGGTCGGGCCGGTGATCTCCACCCGGCGATCGACGAGTGCCGGCGGGGCCGGAGCGACCCGCCACGACAGGTCCGCGCGCACGTCCCGGGTCTGAGGGAGGAAGTCAAGCCGGCCAGCGCGAGCCGCCTCCGCCCGACGTTCTTGGCGCCGCGCGAGCAAATTCTCTCGAGCAGGTCCGAAGCGCCGCTGCAACTCGCCGACGAAGTCGAGGGCTTCCGCCGTGAGAACTTCGTCTTGGCGCTCCACACTGGGACCGGACGCCACCGCTGCTGTTCCGCCTGCCATGAATCCCTACCCTTTCGGCCAGCCACGTCGCTAGGCCGGAATGGCAGGGCTTCCACCCCGCGTGACCATTCGCATAACCTGGCGCCGCTACGCCTGGCTCTGACGGTCTGCCGCGCACTGGTGCAGCTCGACGCGCCCTGTTGGGTACGACGAGTGCCCACATATGGTGGCACGCTGGCGCCGGACTCGCAGCGCACAGCGTCGGGGTCAGGAGGACAGCTAGGCGAGGACGGGCAGGTGGTCGGAGGTTCCTTTGTGCGTCTTCTTGTCGAAGGGTCGTGGCCGGCCGCTGGGGGTGGCCACCGAGTTGGCTCGGTAGATCTGCACGCTGGTCGGGTCCGGGGTGATGCCGCCGGGGCGTAGCAGGGCACCACGCCACGGTCAGCCGGTGACGGGTGTGGTTGGCGTGCGTTGTTTGCGGTACTCGCGCCACGTCAGCCAGGCGACCATGGCGTCGAATATGGTCAGGACGGTGAGTCCGAGGGTGGGATGCAGCGCCAGGCGGTAGAGCTGATAGCCGATGAACGCGAGCAGAAAGGCGATCATCCACGGGTAAGCCCACAGCTTGTTACGCACCAGCGCGCCGACGAGGACGATCTTGGTGATGCCGTGCAGCAACAGGTACCCGGCGGCGAACCCGGTGGCGGAGCCGTTCAGGCCCTGGGATATGCGCAGCAGATCGGTCGCGATCACGTCATGCGGATCTTCGGACAGCTCGTGTTGGGTGAGCGTGACCACAATCCGGTTGATGGTCGTCGGGGGCACCGCGATCACAAGGGCACCGCCGACAAGTTCGAGAATCCCGTCGAGTCCCTTGAGGATGATCCCGGTCTTGAAGGTCCGGTCGAGAACGTCGCCGGACGTGAACCAGCCCATCGCGGTATTCCTCCTCACCCGAGGTGGCGGCTGCGCGGCGCCGGTCTGGATCGGTGCTGCATCGGGCTACGATCGCAGCAACGCATGCCTGGCGTCTTCACCGCGAGCGCCCTACCCCGCTGCGAGGCAGCAGCAGTGCGATCGGTCAAGCCGGCGCGACCGGTTACCCGCCCCGCTTGCAACGCCTCGACCTTGACGCCGCGGCATGAACGCGACACCAGTCCGGTCGCCACGTCGGCGCACCTGATTGGTGTCGCGCTCATGGCGCTCAGCACGGCGCAGCGGTCGTCGTGCCGCCGATCATGCAGATCACGCAGATCATTAAGGAGAAAGATCGATGTCATTGGAGACACCCGGGCACGCCGGAATGACCGGGACGATCGATGTGGGCGGCGACCTGACGGTCAATCGCCTCGGCTTCGGCGCCATGCGTCTCACCGGTGACGGTATCTGGGGCCAGCCCGCCGACCGCGACCAGGCGAAGGCGGTGTTGCGCCGCACCGTCGAGCTGGGCATCAACTTCATCGACACCGCCGACTCCTACGGGCCCAACGTCAGCGAGGAACTCATTGGCGAGACGCTCTACCCGTATCCGGACGATGTCGTGATCGCCACCAAGGGCGGTCTCGAGCGCACCGGTCCGGGACGGTGGCCTGCCAACGGCCGGCCTGAGCACCTGATCGAGGCCTGCGAGGGAAGCCTGCGGCGGCTCAAGCTCGAGCAGATCGCGCTGTACCAGTTCCACCGGCCCGACCCCGCTGTTCCGCTGGAGGACTCGATCGGTGCCCTGGTCACCCTCAAGGAGCAGGGCAAGATCCGGCACGTCGGGCTGTCCAACGTCACCGAGCAACAGGTGCGGCGCGCGCAACGACTGACGCCTATCGTGTCGATCCAGAACCGCTACAACGTCGACGACCGCCGGTCGGAGGGGCTGATCGACCTCTGCGAGCAGGAGCAGATGGTCTTTCTGCCGTGGGCGCCCATCCAGAACCTTGACGGCAACCGGATCGTGTCGGAGATTGCGCAGCGCTATCACGCGTCGCCGCGGCAGATAGTGCTCGCCTGGCTGTTGGCCCGGTCGCCGTCGATCCTGCCGATCCCGGGCACCGGATCGGTGTCGCACCTGGAGGACAACGTCGCCGCCGCGGCCATCAAGCTGAGCGCGACGGAGACCGCCGCCATAACGAACAGCACCGGCTGAGCCACAACGAAAGCACAGGGTGCATGGGGTCAGGCGGCGCGCTGATGCTGGAGTTCGACGGGCGGCCGCACCGCCGACGGCGCTCCGCCGAGCACGCGAGCTCGGCCGGCGAGCATCCCGGTGCACAGCTGCGGCACAAGCAGCGCTAGCAGCATGGCCAGCGGGCCCTCCCACGAGCCGGTCAGGTCGTGCACCACGCCGAACAGCAGCGGGCCGCATGCGCAGATCAGGTAGCCGACGCTCTGTGCCATGCCGGACAGCCGTGCCGTGTCCTCCACGCGGCCGGTGCGGAGCACGAACAGGGCCAGTCCCAGTGCGAAACACGCGCCGCAGCCGATACCGAGCAGCACCATCCACAGGTACGGGGCCACGGTCGGGGCGGTCAGGATGCCGAGCAGGCCGGCGCCCATGAAGGCAGTGGACGCCGCGATGTGCACCACCTGGTTGGCGGACCTGATCGCCAAGCGCGGCAGCAGCAGAGTTACCGGGATCTGTACCAGGCCACACAGGGACAGCAGGAAGCCGGCTGTTGCCGGGCTGTACCCGTGGTCGCGGTAGATCGACGGGAGCCAGGACAGCATTGCGTAGAAGATCAGCGACTGCAGCCCGAAGTACACCGTGACCTGCCAGGCCAGCGGGTGCCGGGCAGGCGACGGTCCGGGCGTCGCCTGGTGCCGCGGTGGCCTGGTGCTCCGGCTGAGCATCGGCAGCCATACCGCGGCGGCCAGCGCCGCCGGCAGGGACCACATCCACAGGGCGCCCCGCCAGCCCGCGTCGAGCAGCGTACCTACCGGCACCGTCAGCCCGGCCCCGATCGCGGCCGAGCTGGCGAGACACATCGTGTACAGGCCCATCATGACCCCCGTGCCGCCGGCAAAGTCACGCTTGATCAGCGGCGGCAGCAGCACATTCGCGATCGCGATCGAACCGCCGACCACAACCGTGCCGGCCAGCAGCAGGATCGGCCCACCCCAGGCCCGGCCGGCCAACCCCACGGTCAGCAGGATCAGGGCCACCATCAGCACCGCCTCGATCCCGGCCCGGCGGGCCCACCGCGGCGCGATCACCGCCAGCACCCCGAAGCACACCACCGGCAGCGTGGTCAGTACCGCGGCACCGGTGCCGGTCAGCCCCAGGCCGGCACGAGCCTCTGGCAGCACCGGCCCGACACTCGCCACCGCCGCGCGAAGGTTCAGCGCCACCGACATGATCGCCAGACCCACCAACGCCACCGGCCGTCGCATCAGCCCAGTGTCATCGGGCCAACACGGCGAGACATCGGCCGGCAGACTCGATCCGAACCACCCGAGTCGGCCAGGTGCCGTAGGAAAACGGGTCTGCGGCCGCCAGGGGCGTACGCGGAGCCGGTGCGGGTTACCAGACGTCGCCGTCGCGCCAGTCGCAGGTGAGCCCACGGTTCAGCTCGAGCGGGACGCCGCAGGGCAGCACATAGATGCCGTCATCGTCGTCCGGGGTGCGGATGATGCCGGTCGGCGTGAGCGCGTAGCAGGGTCCCTGCCAGGCCAGCCAGCCCCGTCCGGCGTAGAAGCCGGCGGCCTGCTCGGTGGTGCTGAGCGCACCCAGGTGGTAAGCGCCGCGCACCACCCGCTCCAGCGCCGCCATCAACGCGGCGCCGTGCCGGCGCCCCCGCCGGGTCGGGCGCACCCCAAGGCCTTCCACGTAGCCGGCGCGCAGCGCCCGCCCGGCGTGCAGCAACCGCCGCTGGATCAGCGAGGCGTGCCCGATCAGCTCGGCGCCGTCCCAAGCCAGGGCGTGCATTCCGCCCACCGCGTGGTCCCAGTCCAGGTCGGTGAACTCCCCGGCGAAGACCTCGTCGAGCAGTGTCCTGATCGTCCGCAACGTGGCGGCATCCAGGTCGGCGGTATGCGCAATGCGCAGCTCGGCCACGGGCGCCATCCTCGCCTGCGCGGGCTGAAACGTTCACTTGACGGGTCCGCATTGCGGGATCCATGTGTCGGTAGCGATTGTCGGGGTCGTACCTTCCTTGACGCGCAGCAGGCGGTCGTCGTTGTGCCCGTAGTAGGCGTGCGCGCAGTCGGTGAGGTCAGGGTCGGGGAAGTTGGGATAGACGCCGCCGGATCCCCAGGGATGGACCAGGGCCCACGATCGCGCCAGCCAGCCGCGGGCGGCGTCGCATTCGACGACGCGGCCCGTTGGCCAGGACGATTTGGGCTCGGAGCAGGTGGTCGCAGGTCAGGCCGTGCGTGCGGCGGAGGATCCCGAGCCCGCCGCCGAGGGTGGTGAGGCCGGCGATCCCGACGGACGGACCGCAGCCAGCCGGCACCGTCAGGCGCCGCGCCGATCATCAAGGCGGACAGGCCGACACCGCCGCAGCCGTGCACGGCCAGCCGGTCACCTGGGCTCGGACGGCCGTGCCCGGTGAGCGCCCGGAACGCGGTGGCGAAGCGGCAGCCGAGCCCCGGTCGCCCGGACCTCGAGCAACACCGCCGTCGGGGCAGGTCGGCTCTGGTACCTGCGTCAGCACCGGGGTGTCCCGGTAGCCGGGGTACCGACCGCGCGCATGAAAAATATTCTGGTCGTTACCCACTGTCGATGGTGTCGGTCCGCGAGCGGTCGCGGTACGGTCGGCGGAGGGAGCGGTTCTGCCCGCAACAACATGGCCCCACACAGAGTTGGCGCAAGACAAGTTGGCCCCAGACCAGTTGGCCCCAGACCAGTTGGCCCAGACCAGTTGGCCCAAGATAATTTGGCCCAGGATGATCGGTGGAGTGCGGCGGTGGGCAAGGGAACGGTCATCAAGTACGACGAGGCGCGCGGGTACGGGTTCATCGCACCGGACGACGGTGGCGAGGACCTCTTCATGCACATCCGGGACGTGGTGGGCACCGAGGACAGCGTGACGGTGCGGACCCGCGTCGAGTTCGAGGTGGTGGACGGCGCCCGCGGGTTGCGGGCCACCGACGTCAGGGCCATCGGCACCGCCCCGGCGGGCCGGCTGTCGGCAGCCGGGGCGGCACCGTCGCTCGGTCGTGATCGTGATGACGACGACGTGGTGGACGTGCTGTCCGAGGCGGCCTACTCGCGGCACATCACCGACGTCCTGATCAACGTCGCGCCGACGGTGAACGGCGGCCAGATCGTCGAGATCCGCCGGATGATGATCGCCTTCGCGCGCAAGCACGGCTGGGTCGAGTAGACCCTCGGCACTCGTCTCAGACGGGCAGCAACGCGCGAATGCGCGCCTTGCCCAGCGACATCAGCAGCGTGGGCAGCCGTGGGCCGGTGTCCCGGCCCACCAGAAGCCGGTAGAGCAGCGCGAAGAACTCCCGCTGGGCGACCTTGAGCTCGGGTGTGGGCGGCGAGTCGATGGGCAGCCCGCGCCGCAGCTTGGGCACCCCGTACACCAGCGCGGTGAGCGCCGGCAGCGACCAGTTCTCGTCCAGGCCGTCGAGCAGGATGCGGATCGCCCGGCGCTCCGCGTCGGTCAGGGTGGCCAGCAGCGCGGTGTCCGGCTCGGTGCGGACCTGGGTCCGCTCCTCGGCGGACAGGTAGTCGCGCACCCAGTTGCGGGCCCGATCCAGCCGGGGTTGGAATTCCTCGAGCCCGGACACCGGCGGGTCGCCGGCGAGGTCGCGAAGGATTCGCAGCATCTGCGGCTCGTCGCCACCGGTGATGTCCGCGATCGAGGCCAGGGTGCGGAACGGCACCGGGCGCGGGGTCTGCGGCAGCACCGCCGCGGTGGTGGCCACCGAACGGGCATATGCGGCCGCGTCGGACGCCTTGGCCGTGCCGGCGGCCACCCGCCTGCCCAGCGCCTCCCACTCGTCGTAGAGCCGGCCGACCTCCTGGTCGAACGCGACGGTGATCGACTGGTTGGGCTTGCGGCGGGCGTACAGCCACCGCAGGATCGGCGCCTCGAGGATGCGGAGCGCGTCGGCTGGGGTGGGCGCCCGTCCGGCGGACCCGCTCATCTTCGCCGCCCCGGGCGTGCCGACGAAGGAGTAGGCGAAGTGGTACGGCATCTCGCCGCCGAACACGTCCCGCACCAGGTGGCCGCCAACGGTGAAGCTCGACCCGGGCGAGGAGTGGTCGACCCCGGCCGGCTCCATGGTCACGCCCTCGTACGCCCAGCGCATCGGCCAGTCGACCTTCCACACCAGCTTGCCCCGTGGCGGCCCGCCCGGCCCGCCCGGCCCGGCCGGCTCGGCCAGCTCGTAGGAGCCGCTGTGCCCGTAGTCGCAGGTGTACGTGAGCTTGGTGGTCTCGTCGTCGTAGGAGGTGATGGTCGTGCTGTCCCGGCCGCAGGTGGCGCAGTACGGCTTGTAGGGGTAGTACTCGCCGCCGTCCGCCGGCTCGTCGGAGTCGGTGGCTGCGGTCCGGTAGCGGTGCAGCACCCGGCCGATCTCCGCCCGGTGCCGCATGGCGGTCAGGATCTGGGACCGGTAGGCGCCCGACTCGTACATCCGGGTCTGGCTGATCTCCTCGACCACCACCCCGATCTCCCGCAGGGCCCGCCGCAGCGGCGCCTTGAAGTGCTCCGCCCAGTTCTCGTGCTCTCCGCACGGGTCCGGCACCGACGTCAGGGGCCGGCCAATGTGCTCGGCGAACGACTCCGGCACGTCGGCGGGAACCTTGCGCAGCCGGTCGTAGTCGTCCCAGGAGAGCAGGTGCCGGCACGGCAACCCGCGCCGGCGGATCTCGTCGGCGACCAGGTGCGGCACCATGATCTCGCGCAGGTTGCCGAGGTGGATCGGGCCGGATGGGCTGATCCCCGAGGCGCACACGATCCGCCGGCCAGGTGCCCGCCGGGCGCCCTCCGCGACCACCCGGTCGGCGATCTCCGCCACCCAGTCGCCGTGCTGTGCGGGGGCCTGCGCGGGTGCTGGTCCGGATGCCGGTTCATGCGCTTGTGCGTGTGCTTGTGCGTGTGCCTGTGCCACCCGGCGAGTCTACGGAGGCGCCGCCCGCCGCTACTCGCCGAACGTCACCCTGGCGGCGTCCGCGCCCCGAGCCGCCGCGACCCTGCCGGCCTCCTCTTCGACCGCCCGGCGCACCGTCGCCGCCAGCGCATCGAACGGCGTGACGGTGAACGCCACCGCCCGGCCGCCGGCCATCCGCGATCGCCAGACCCCGGCGATCTCGCCGTTGACCAGCAACGCGCCCGGACATGCTACCGGGCGCCACACCGCGGACCGGCGCCCCGCGTCCGGTATCAACAGGTGCCGGTCGCGCGCCTGCAGGTATGGATCACCCGGCGGCAGCAAGCGCAGGACGCGGGCCGGCGGCGGGTCCCGCAGGGCGGGGAGCCGATCCTCGGGCAACCAGGCCCGGCGGCCGTCGATCGTGACCTCGGCGAGCCCGTCTGGCCACACCCGTCTCAGATGGGTCGGCGCCGTACCGATGAACGTCGCCGCCTCGGCCGGGGTCGCCGGCCCGAGCAGCCGAAGGTAGGCGGTCACAACGCGCGGCACGTCGGCAGCGAAGGCCGGGATCGGAGGCGGGTCGGGCAGCGGCACCAGCATGGTCGCCGAGCCGGCCAGCTCCAGCCGGACGGCGCCGGCAAGCCCGGCCTGCTGAAACAGCGCGCCTGAGATGTGCCGGGCCTTGCACGGTTCGCAGTCGTAGGTCAGCGACCGGTCGACCATTGCGCTCACCGCCGTGCTGACCTCCCCCTTCGGCATCGGCTCGCGCACCGCCTCGCGGAAGGCCCGCGCCGTCTGGACGAACGCCGCGAGCCCGAGCCTTGCGCCGTCCTTGATGGTCGCGGTGTTGATGCGACCAGTGGCGTCGGCGTCGTTCAGCGGCCACAGTGCGGTGGTCAGCGCGGGCAGGTCGGCGGTGTGGTGCAGGTGCGGCGCACCGCGGGTGGACCAGAGCAGGGTCAGCGCCGGGTCGTCCGCCGGTCGGTCCGGCAAGCGATCCGGTGGTCGCGAGGTGCGGGCCGCGAGCGCGAGCCTGGCCGATCCGTACGGGGTGTCCTGGACGCCCAGGTCGAGCACCGCCATCCCGTGCAGGTCGACGTCGGCGCGGTGCAACTGCTGGCTGGCGACGCGGTAGGCGAGGACCTTCGCCCGATCCACCGCGGGTGGCGCCATGGCATCCGTCCCCGCGCTATCCCCGTGGCGGGATTTGCTGCAAGGCCCAGGTGTTGCCGTCCGGGTCGCTGAAAAAGACAAACGAGCCCCACGGCTGCACGTCCACGTCGCTGACCTGCACGCCGCGCTCGAGGAGCTGCCGCCTGGCGGCCTCGACATCGTCGACGACGACTTGGACGCCCTTCTGTGAGCCCGGCGCCATCTCGGTGACGCCGGTCCCGAGCACTACCGAGCACGCCGAGCCCGGCGGGGTGAGCTGCACGAACCGCAGCGCGTCGTTGACCCGATGGTCGTGGTCGGCGTGGAAGCCGACCTGGTCCACGTAGAAGGACTTCGCCCGGTCGACGTCGGTCACCGGGATGGCCACAAGCTCGATCTTCCAGTCCATGGCCGGCAATCTACGGTTGGGGTCTGACATTCTTGCCGCCTCGGTGTCGATCCGGGCGGGTGTCGCTCGTGTACAGGGTGCAGACCGCCACCGGCCACGTGCAGGCGGCGAAAAGAACCATAGGGAGGAGCACGACCATGGCCAAGTACCTGCTCAGCGTCTACCAGCCGCCAGGCGAGCCGCCGGCGCCCGACGTCCTCGAGCAGATCATGCGGGACGTGAACGCGTTCAACGAGGAGCTGAAGGCGGCCGGCGCCTGGGTGTTCGCCGGAGGCTTGCACGCCCCGAGCACGGCCACCGTGCTGGAGCTGAAGAACGGGGACGTGCTGATGACCGACGGCCCGTTCGTCGAGGGCAAGGAGTATCTCGGCGGGCTGAGCATCATCGAGACACCCGACCTGGACGCCGCGCTGGAATGGGGCCGCAAGGCCGCCAGGGCGACCACGCTCCCGATCGAGGTGCGGCCGTTCTACTGGGACGACGAGTCCGAGTTCTGATGCCCGGCGCGCCGGCGCTGCCCGTCTCGGAGATCGAGAGGGTTTTCCGGGCGGAGTACGGCCGAGCGGTGGCCGTTCTGGTCCGCGTCTTCGGCGACATCGACTTTGC
>DASXTS010000458.1:0-12955 GCA_036505275.1 Pseudonocardiaceae bacterium | reverse complement strand
CAAGCGGCAGGCCGAGGACTTCCTGTTGGAGGTCGAGTCGAGCAAGCGCGAAGGCAAGTATGTCGACCCGCGGGCGGGCCGGATCAAGTTCCGGCAGCAGGCCGAGAACTGGATCAAAAGCCAGTCGTCGGACGCCGCCTCGCGGGAGGCAGTCCGCAGCCGGCTGGACAGCCAGATCTACCCGCACTTCGGTGATCTACCGATCGCGGCAGTCAAGCCGGCGACGGTGCGCGACTGGCTGGACATGCTGGACGACAAGCGGCTGAGCCGCAACTACAAGGCCGTGCTGTTCACCGCGTTGTCGTCCATCCTCCGACTCCGCCGTGGAAGACAAGCTGATCACGCCCAACCCATGGGCCGGCCGCTCGCTGCGTGTCCAACGTCAGATCCGCGTCGTCGGCCGGCGGCTGGTGTTCGCCCCACCCAAGCGCGACAAGAAGCGGGTTGTGCCGCTGGCCCCCGGTGTCCTGGCGGCCATGCGCGAGCACGAGCGTGCCTATCCGGCAACCGCGATCTCACCCTGCCGTGGAAAGAACCGGCGGGCGAACCGGTCACCGTGCGGCTGCTCGTCACCGGCGAGGCCGGGCGGCTCTACACCGGGGACCTGTTCCACAAGGTGGTGTGGCAGGGCGCGTTCCGTGCGGCTGGCATCGACTACCGGACGCGCGCCGACGGCATGTACGCCCTGCGCCACTTCTACGCGTCCGTATTGCTCTCGCGCGGCGTGTCGGTCAAGGAGCTGGCCGAGTACCTCGGGCACTCCGACCCCGGCTTCACCCTGCGCACTTACACCCACCTGGTGCCGTCCAGTCACGAGCGGGCCCGCGCTGCCATCGAAGCGGTGTTCGGCGCCGTCACGGCCCAACCACCCGGTGACGGCCTGGAGGCGGCCTGATCATGGAAGCCACGCCATGGTCGCACTGGGTCAAGATCGCCGATCTAGCCCCTGAGGAGCGCTCGGGACATCACCACGCGCTGGATCTGGTTGGTGCCCTCGTAGATCTGGGTGATCTTCGCGTCGCGCATCATTCGTTCGACCGGGAAGTCCTGGGTGTAGCCGGCGCCGCCGAAGAGCTGCACGGCATCGGTGGTCACCGACATGGCGACGTCGGAAGCGAAGCACTTGGCGGCGGCGGAGATGAAGCCGAGGTTGGGCTCGCGGCGCTCGGCTCGGGCGGCGGCGACGTAGACCATGTGACGGGCCGCCTCGACCTTCATGGCCATGTCGGCGAGCATGAACTGGACGCCCTGGAAGTCGGCGATGGCCTTGCCGAACTGGCGGCGCTGGCGCACGTAGTCGATGGCGGCGTCCAAGGCACCCTGCGCGATGCCGACGGCCTGCGCGCCGATGGTCGGGCGGGTGTGATCAAGGGTTGCCAGGGCGGTCCTGAATCCGGTGCCGGGCTCGCCGATGATCCGGTCGATCGGGACGGTACAGCCCTCGAAGTGGATCTCGCACGTGGGCGAGCCCTTGATGCCGAGCTTGCGCTCCTTGGAGCCGACGCTGAAGCCCGGGTCGTCGCGGTGCACGACGAACGCGCTGATCCCGTTCGGGCCCTTGCCGGGCTCGGTCACGGCCATGACGGTGTACCAGGTCGACTCACCGGCGTTGGTGATCCACGCCTTGGTGCCGTTGAGCACCCAGTGGTCGCCATCCAGCCGGGCGCGGGTGCGCATGGCGGCGGCGTCCGAGCCGGCGTCGCGTTCGGAGAGGGCGTAGGAGCAGCTCTCGCCGGCCGCAACCGCCGACAGCACGAGCCGCTTCAGCGTCTCGGAGCCGGAGAGCAGGATCGGCATGGTGCCGAGCTTGTTCACGGCCGGGATCAGCGACGAGGAGGCGCATACCCGGGCCACCTCCTCGATCACGATGCAGGTGGCCACCGAGTCGGCGCCCTGACCGCCGTACTCGTCCGGGATGTGCACGGCGTGCAGGCCGGCCTTGGTCAGCGCGGTCCGCGCCTCAGCGGGGAAGCGGCTCTCCGCGTCGACGGCCGCGGCGTGCGGCGCGATCTCCTTCTCGGCCAGCGAGCGGACGGCCTCCCGAAGGGCGTCGTGCTCCTCGGCGAGGCGGTAGATACCGAAGTCGGGGTCCACAGCCGAAACAATAGGTTATCCCACTATTCGGGCGCTGCGGCTTGTGCGCTGCCCGACAGGTCGGCGTTGAGCGCGGCGTCGCGCTCCAGGACGAGGTCGTGCAACCGTTGCTGGAACGCGGCCAGCGCGGTCCGCAGCGCGGGGTCGGACGCGGCCAGGATGCGCACCGCGAGCAGCCCGGCATTGCGCCCGCCACCGACCGATACGGTGGCCACTGGCACCCCGGCCGGCATCTGCACGATGGACAGCAGCGAGTCCAGCCCGTCGAGGTGGCGCAGCGGCACGGGCACGCCGATCACCGGCAGCACGGTGGCCGCCGCGACCATGCCCGGCAGGTGTGCCGCTCCCCCGGCGCCCGCGATGATCACCCGCAGCCCCCGGTCGGCGGCGGTCTCGGCAAACTCCAGCATTCGCCGCGGCGTCCGGTGAGCGGACACCACCGATACCTGGTGCGGCACCCCGAACTCGGTCAGCGCCTGTGCGGCGTCGGACATCACAGGCCAGTCGGAGTCGCTACCCATGATCACACCGACCAACGGCTGTGCTGCCATGTGCACGGTCCTCTCGTGTGCGTCGGGCGAGGCGGCCGGGGGCGGCACTCATGCGCAGGATGGTTGGGCCAGCGGGCTCGCGACGATGTGGAATTTCCCCAGTTCTACTGGGGCGATGTCACATCGTCGCCTAACGGGTCGCCTAACGGGTTGCGTGACGGGTTGCGTGACGGGCGCCAGCGGTCCGGCCAGCAGCCAGTGGCCAGCCAGGCGGCGGCGAGCTGGGCGCGGGGGCGGACGTCGGCGAGGCGGTCGCCGAGCAGGGTGACGTGGCCGATCTTGCGGCGGGGCCGCTCCGGCTTACCGTAGAGGTGCACCCTGGCGTCCGGAAAGCGGGCGAAGAGGTGGTGCAGCCGCTCGTCCACCGCCATCGCCGGCCGGGAGGTGGCGCCCAGCACGTTGGCCATCACGGTCACCGGCGCGGCCAGCGACGGCGAGCCAAGGGGGTAGTCGAGTACCGCGCGTAGGTGCTGCTCGAACTGCGAGGTGCGGGAACCCTCGATGGTCCAGTGCGCCGAGTTGTGCGGTCGCATGGCGAGCTCGTTGACCACCAGGCCACCCGCGGTGTGGAACAGCTCGACGGCGAGCACGCCGACTACATCGAGGTCGGTGGCGATCCGCAGCGCCAGCTCATGCGCGGCCACCGCGAGCTCCGCGGGGACGCCAGGCGCCGGGGCCAGCACCTCGACGCAGATGCCGTCCCGCTGCACGGTCTGCACCACGGGCCAGGCTGCGCCCTGCCCGAACGGCGAGCGGGCGACCACGGCGGCCAGCTCACCGAGCATCGGCACGCACTGTTCGACAAGCAGCGGGGTGCCGGCGGCGAGCAGCTCGGCGACCACCCGCCGGGCCCCGGTCGGGGTGTTCAGCATCCACACGCCGCGCCCGTCGTACCCGCCGCGGGTGGCCTTGAGCACGCACGGCCAGCCGTGCTGGGCGCCGAACCGCACGGCGTCGGCCACCGAGGACACCGCGGTGAACGGCGGCACCGGCAGGTCCAGCTCGGCCAGCCGGCGGCGCATCACCAGCTTGTCCTGCGCGTGCAGCAGGGCGTCTGGGCTGGGTCGCACCGTCACGCCGTCGGCCTCGAGCGCCCGCAGGTGCGGGGCCGGCACGTGTTCGTGATCGAAGGTCAGCACGTCGCAGCCGGTGGCGAAGGACCGCAGGGTGTCCAGGTCACGGTAGCTGCCGACGGTCACGTCCCGGGCGACCAGAGCGGCCGGGTCGTTGGCAGTGTCGGCGAGCACGCGCAGCGACTGCCCGAGCGCCACCGCGGCCTGGTGCGTCATTCTGGCCAGCTGGCCGGCGCCGACCATGCCGACCACGGGAGTTCCGGTTCGCGAGTCCACTATGGCGGGGCAGCGTAACCGTGGTCGCGGCCGACGTGGGTGAGCAGGTCACAGGCGCGGCCGTAGCTGTCGGGTAGCCGCTGCAGCCACACCCGGGCCGGGCCGGCGCTGGCCGCATCGGGGTCGGTGGCCAGCATGTCGCTGGCCAGCCGGCGCAGCCGCCCGGTGTGCAGCGGCAGCCGATCGTCGCGCGTACTCAGCACGGCGGCGATCGACGGTCCGAGCAGCGCATGGGTCTGACCGCCGTCGAACACGGCGCGGATGGCCTCGGCGGCCAGCAGCATGGGCACGAACCGGGTCCAGCCGGCTGTGTTGGACAGGTCCACCGCGAGCAGTACCAGGACATGGCTGTCGTCGGCCGAGCGGCCCTCGGCCTGCGCGCAGCGATAGATCTCGCCGAGCCTGGTCCGCAGGTAGCAGGCGGTGGCCAGGCCGGTCAGCTGGTCGATGGCGCGAGCCGAGGCGATCTCGTCCGAGGCGACCTCGGCCCAGCCCATCGCCGCGGCCCTGACCAGCCTGGTGGGCACCCGGTCGACGACCACCGGCTCGCCCTCGGCGGCGGCACGTTGGGCCGGCCGATCCATTGCCAGCCGATCCAGCGCCGGCCGATCCAGCGCCGGCCGACCCAACGCCGGCCGACCCAACGCCGGCCGATCCAGCGCCAGCAGCACGCTGTAGAGCGCGGCGACGTCGCGCAAAGTCTCGCCGAGCCCGGCCCCGGCCCGCGCGCGGGCCCGGCCGAGCGAGCCGATGGCCTGGATCGGATCGCGGCCGTCGGCGCTCGCCTCGCACACCGCGTCCACTGCCGAGACGCCCCAGTCGCCGGGATACGGCCAGCCGGCGGCCAGCGTCGCGGCCCACCAGCGTTGCCGTAGGTCATGCGGGCAGCGGCGATGGGACCCCTGGCGCGGGAGCGGGACGGCTCGGTGCACTGCGCCACCTTCCGTGAGCACGCGGTGATGCGACCGGATCCCGAAGATCCGGTCGAGTCGTTCATGGGACGCGCTCGTTGTTCACACATGACGGTGTTCACGCATGACGGTGGTCGTTGGCTCGACTTGGGCCGTGGTCGGCGACACTGACCTGTGGAACGGGGAGGACGAGTGACGACCGCGCCAGCACAGGAGCAGCCCAGCGACGCCGAGCTGATCACGGCCGTCCGGGCGGGCTCCGCAGACGCCTACGCCCTGCTGTACGCGCGGCACCGCGCCGCTGCCTACAACCTGGCCAGGCAGCTCACGCGCAGCACGGCGGAGGTCGATGACCTCGTGTCCGAGGCGTTCGCCAAGCTGCTGGTCACGCTGCGATCCGGCGGCGGGCCGGACACCGCGTTCCGGGCCTATCTGCTCACCGCGCTGCGGCACGGCGCCTACGACCGCACCAGGCGTGACCGCAAGGTCGAGTTCTCCGACGACGTCGCCGCCTTCGACCCCGGGGTGCCGTTCGCCGACACCGCGGTCGCCGGGCTGGAGCGCTCGCTCGCCGCCAGGGCCTTCGCCACGCTGCCGGAGCGCTGGCAGGCCGTGCTCTGGTACACCGAGATCGAGGGGCAGGCGCCGGCCGAGGTGGCGACGTTGCTCGGGCTCAGCCCGAACGGCGTGTCGGCCCTTGCCTACCGGGCACGCGAGGGGCTGCGGCAGGCCTACCTGCAGGTCCACCTGGCCGACACGGCGGCGGCCGGCGGTGAGCTGGACCGCTGCCAGGCCGCGGTCGACCGGCTCGGCGCGTGGACCCGCGACGGCCTGTCCAAGCGGGAGACCGCGCAGGTGGAGCAGCACCTCGACGAGTGCGACCGGTGCCGCGCGCTGGCCGCCGAGCTCGCCGACGTCAACGGCGGGCTGCGGGCCTTCGTCGCCCCACTGGTGCTTGGCACCGCCGCCGCGGCCTACCTGGCCAGCTCCGGCGCAAAGGCGACCGCCGCGACCGTGGGGACGGTGGCGACCATCGCGGCCGGCGGTGGCGGGACGTCCTCCGGCGGCGGTAGCGGCCTCGGCGGGGCGATCGCCAGTGCGCCGCGGCAATTGGTCGCCGTCGCCGGGTCGGCCGGGGCGCTGGCGGCCGCGATCGCGGTGGGGCTGCTCGCCGGACCGGTCGAGCCGGCCGTGCCGAACACGGCCACAGCGCCGCCAATGGCGGCCACCAGCCCGGCGCGACCGCCTGCCGTGCCACCGTCGCCGCCGTCACCGGCTCCATCGTCACCCGGTCCGTCGTCACCCGGGTCGTCGTCGCCGGCGCCGTCCTCGCCGCCGTCCTCGCCGGACGTCCCGACCGAACCGCCCGGTGCGTCCGCACCGGCGGCAGATCAGCCGGCCGCGCCCGCTCCGGCGGCGACGAGCGCGGCCGGCGTGGCCCTGGCCGCCAGCTCGCCGACCGCGCCGATCGAGTTGGTGGTCGGCGGCGACCCCGTGTCGCTGCCGATCGCCGTGCGCAACACCGGCAGCGCCAGGTCCGATCCGGTGGTGGTGCGGCTCACCCTGCCGACCGGGATCACCGCCACCGCGTCGGGCACCGCGGTGGAGTCCGGTTCGACCGCCACGGCGACGGCCCAGGGCGGCGACGTGTCGTGTAACGGGAGCAGCGGAACCGTCCGATGCACCACCGGCCGCGGCGTCGACCCCGGCGAGCGGGTCACGTTCGTGTTCAGCCTGCGCGCCGGGCAGGGCGCCGCCGGCGGGCAGCTGACCGGCTCGGTGAGCGCCGGGACGCGGTTGGAGATCGGGCTCGCACCCATCCGGGTGGTCATCCGCTCCCCCGATGCGGTGGACGTCCAGGCCTGGGTGCACCAGCCGGTGCCATGGCACGCCGAGCTGTACATCAGAGCCGCCGACACCGGCCGCAGCTCCGGCCAGGTGACCGCCACCGTGACCCTGCCGGAGCACGTCTACGTGTACGACTTCTGGAGCGGCTGCCAGCCGCGCGCCGGCACCCGGCTCGTGCGGTGCACCGCCACCCTCACCCCCGGTGAGGACGCCGTCTGGCGGCTGCGGCTCTCCGCGCACACGACCGTGCGGTCCAGCGCCACGATCACCGCCGTGCTGGGTACGGCGTCCGACAGCACGGGCGTGCCGCTGGAGATCCGGCCGCCGCTGACCTGCATCGCGCCGCTGATCTGCCCGCCACCGTGACCGGCCGGGAGCGCGGCTACGTCACGCCGAGGTCGCGGGCGATGACCATCCGCTGGACCTCGGAGGTGCCCTCGCCGATCTCCAGGATCTTGGCGTCGCGCCAGTAACGCGCCACCGGGTACTCGTTCATGAAGCCGTAGCCCCCGAAGATCTGGGTCGCGTCCCGAGCGTTGTCCACCGCAATGGTCGAGGCATACAGCTTGGCCGCCGCCGCCTGCTTCTTGAACGGTAGCCCAGCCACCAAGCGGGCGGCCGCGTCGTAATAGGCCAGCCGCGCGGTATGCGCGCGCACCTCCATATCCGCGATCGTGAACTGGATGGCCTGGTAGTGCCCGATGTTGTGGCCGAACGCGGTGCGGTCGGCGGCGTACCGGACGCACTCGTCCACGCAACCCTGGGCCAGGCCGACGGCCAGAGCGGCGATCGCGACCCGGCCCTCGTCCAGGGTGGACAGGAACTGGGCGAACCCGCGGCCGCGCTCGCCGAGCAGGTTCTCCGCGGGCACCCGCACGTCGTCGAGGTGCAGCTCGCGGGTGTCCGAGGCGCGCCAGCCGACCTTGGAGTACTTGGGCGCCACGGTGAATCCTGGCGTGCCGGACGGCACGATGATCGTCGTTATCTCCTTGCGGCCGTCCGCCTGCTGGCCGGTCACCGCGGCCACCGTCACGAAGGCGGTGATGTCCGTGCCGGAGTTGGTGATGAACGACTTCGAGCCGTTGATCACCCAATGGTCGCCATCGAGCCGGGCGGTGGTGCGGGTGGCGCCGGCGGCGTCCGAGCCGCTGCCCGCCTCGGTCAGGCCGAACGCGGCGAGCCGGCGGCCGGCCGTGAGGTCGGGCAGCCAGCGTTCGCGCTGCTCGCGGGTGCCGAAGCGGTAGATCGGCATGGCGCCGAGGGACACCCCGGCCTCCAGCGTGATGGCCACCGAGGAGTCGATCCTGGCCAGCTCCTCCAGGGCGATGCAGAGCGCGAAATAGTCGCCGCCCATGCCGCCGTACTCCTCCGGGAATGGCAGGCCGAACAGCCCCATCTCGCCCATCTGCGCGATCACCTGGTACGGGAACTCGCCGGTCTCGTCGTGGTGCTCGGCAACCGGTGCGACGACCTTGCGGGCGAAGTCCTCGACGGTCTTGCGCAGCGCTTCCTGCTCCTCGGTGAGCCGAAAGTCGACCATGGTGCACCGCCTGGCAATTAATAGGGCGTCCTACAGTAGGTCGTCCTAGTATCTCATCCGGGGCCGCCACCATGCCATCCCGTTGGCCATCCCGCTAACAGTGATCTACAACCCGCCTTCGTAGACTGCCGTGGTGTCCGTCGTCGAAACGGTGCTCGCCCGCATCCCGCAGCCCTACCGAAGCGTGGCCATCAAGCACCGTGAGCTGGTGAAGTTCGCGCTGGTCGGCGGCATGGCATTCGTGGTCGACACCGTCGTCTTTCTGGTGCTCAAGACCACCGTGCTTGCCCCCAAGCCGGTCACCGCGAAGATCGTCGCGGTGCTGGTGGCCACCATCGTCGGCTACATCCTCAACCGCGAGTGGTCGTTCCGCACCCGAGGCGGCCGCGAACGCCACCACGAGGCCGCGCTCTACTTCGCCGTCAGCGGCATCGGCATGATCATCAACGCGGCCCCGCTGTGGATCTCGCGGTACGCCCTGGACCTGCAGGTGCCGCACGTCTCCCGGCTCACCATGGAGATCGCCGACCTGGTCAGCGCGCAGATCATCGGCACCCTGCTCGCCATGCTGTTTCGCTGGTGGGCCTTCCGCCGCTACGTCTTCCCGGACGCCGACGCCCGGCCGCGGGTGCCGGCAATGGCCGTCGGGCCCCCGGTCGTCGCGGACTCCGACGGCAATGGCGACGTCGAACCCTTCGGCCACCCCTGAGTCACCTGGGCGGATGGCACCTAGCCGCCGAGCGCGGCGCGGGCGGTTGCGGCCTCCTCGGCCACCTCGCGGCGCGGACCGTCCGAGCCGAGGGTCAGCACGTGGTCCAGGGCCAGCCGGTAGGCGGCGTCGAAGGCCTCATCCGCCGGCAGCTCGATATCCGGCTCGACGCCGGTGCCCTCCCAGTTGGTGCCGGTCACCGGGTTGATCGCCCGGCCGGACGGCACGGCGGACCCGAGGTGGGTGTCGACGCGGTAGCGGTCGCCGGGGTGCGCGCCGCCGCCGGTGCGCTCGCCAACAATCGTGGCCCGGCCGCGGGTCTTGAGGTTGTAGCTGAACTCCTCGGCGCCGGAGAAGGTGGCCTCGCTGGTCAGCACGTAGATCGGCTTGGTGCCGCCGAACGTGGGCCCGGGCACGTAGGGCAGCGTCCACCATTGGCTGGTGCGGTCGCCGTCCCGCCAGTACAGATCGTTGAGGTGGGTGTGGTCGTCGAAGAGGTAGCTGCAGTACAGGGCGATGATGCCGGGGTCGCCGCCACCGTTGTGCCGCAGGTCGATGAGCAGCACGTCGGTGTGAGCGAGCAGGTTCATGGCGGCGACCGCGGCGTGGCCGGCATGCGCGGCGTCGTGCAACGCCCGGATGTCGAGATAGCCGACGTTGCCGTCCAGGCGCGCAACGGCAGCGATGCCGCCGGCGTCCAGCTCGACCTCGACGCGGTAGGCGTCCTCGTCGAAGACCGGACCCTCGTCGCCCTCCGGAATGGGGTCGATGCTGTAGAGCAACCGCAGGTGCCGGTCGCCGTTGACCGATTGCAGGTCTGCGGTGACAGCGACGGCGAACTCCTCGTCGTCGGCGACCTGGTCGTAGCCACCGTCCGCGAGCCGCCGCCGCAGCACCGCGACAATCTGCTCGGCGACATCGGGAAACACGTAGTACGTGGTGAGCTGGCCGCACAACGTGTCGATGCACGCCGGCCACCTCGCGTTGGGCACGCGCCGAGCCTAAGCGGCGGCGCAACCGCATTTCGGGACCGCGCCGTGGGAGCATGCCGCGCGTGAAAGGCACGGACGACCTCGAGCTTGCGCTACGGCTGGCCGACGCGGCGGACACCATCACCGTGGCCCGGCACGGCGCACGCGACCTGCGAGTGGACCGCAAGCCCGACCGGACCCCGGTGACCGACGCGGATCTTGCCGTCGAGGACGCGGTGCGGGCCGTGCTGGCCGATCAGCGGCCGGCAGACGCCGTGATCGGCGAGGAGCGCGGCGGTCAGGTTGCCGGCACGACGGCACGGGTCTGGCTACTGGACCCCATCGACGGCACGAAGAACTTCCTCCGCGGCGTCCCGGCCTGGGCCACCCTGATCGGACTGGTGGACCGTGGCGAGCCGGTGGTCGGCGTGATCAGCGCGCCGGCCTTGCACCGGCGGTGGTGGGCGGCCCGTGGGCACGGCGCCTGGGTGCGCTCCGGTTCCGGCGGCGGTGGCGCGGTGCGGCGGCTGACGGTGTCCGCCGTGGCCGGCCTCGGCGACGCGTACGTCTCGACCACCGACCTCGGCTCCTGGGTGACCTACCACTCTCGGCAGGCGTACCTCGCCCTGGTGGACTCCTGTTGGGAGAGCCGCGCCTTTGGCGACTTCTGGCAGCACTGCCTGGTGGCCGAGGGCGCGCTGGACATCGCCGCCGAGCCCATCGTCAACCCGTGGGACGTCGCCGCCGTGCAGGTGCTCGTCGAGGAGGCCGGCGGCCGGTTCACAGACCTGTCCGGCGCCCGCCGCTTCGACACCGGCACGGCACTCACCTCCAACGGCCTGGTGCACGACGCCGCCCTCGCCGTCCTCGCCGGCCATCACACCCCCGCCGCCCCCGGCGCCGGCCATCACCTGCATACCCCAGGCGGCCCCGACGGTCCCATCGATCCCACCGGCCCCACCAGTCCCACTGGCACCGCCGGTCCCGCCGGTCCTACCGATCCCACTGGCCCTACCGGTCCCGCCGGTCGCACCGGTCTCGCCGAGGCCGCCGAGGCCGCCGAGAATGTGGAGGCCGCCGAGGCCGCCGAGGATGTGGAATTTCCCCACTAGAAGCACCACAACGTCACATCGTCGCCAAAAGCCGGCCGATCACACGGGGGTGACGCCGTGGCGGCGGCGGGAGAAGTGGCGGTCTTTGGTGGCGGCCTCGGCGAAGCGGCGGATCAGCTCGCCGCGCAGCTCGTCCGGCTCGACGATGGTGTCGACGACGAGTTCGCTGGCCAGCCGCACGATGTCGATATCCACCTCGTACTCGGCGCGGCGGGCGGCCACGAACGCGGCGCGCTCGGCCTCGTCCGGGATCGCGGCGATCTTGTTGGCGTACACCGCGTTCACCGCCGCCTCCGCTCCCATGACGGCGATCTTCGCGGTGGGCAGCGCGATGGTGGCGTCCGGGTCGAAGCCCGGCCCGGCCATGGCGTAGAGCCCGGCGCCGTACGCCTTGCGGACCACGACGCAGATCTTGGGCACGGTGGCCTCGGCGATCGCGGTGATCATCTTGGCGCCGGAGCGGATGATGCCCTGCTTCTCCACCGCCGAGCCGACCATGAAACCCGGCACGTCGGCCAGGAACAGCAGCGGCACGTTGAAGGCGTCGCAGAGCTGCACGAACCTGGTGGCCTTGTCGGCCGAGTCGACGAACAGCACGCCGCCCTTGAACAGGGAGTTGTTGGCGACGACGCCGACCACCTTGCCGTCCAGCCTGGCGAAGCCGACCAGCACCTCCCGCGCCCACCGCGCGTGGATCTCGAAGAACGTACTGCCGCCGTCTTCTTGGCAGTCGACCAGACCGCGGACGAACCGGCGCATGTCGAACGCCATCCGCTCGTTGGCCGGCACCCGCAGATCACCCTTGCCCGGCCCGACGGCGGCGGCGGCCGGCGGCGTGCCCTGCCAGTTTGACGGCAGGTAGGACAGGTAGCGCGCGACGATCTGCAGCGCCTCGTCCTCGGTCTTGCACAGGAAGTGCCCGACGCCGGACTGGGTGGTGTGCATGGTCGCGCCACCCATCTCCTCCAGCGTGGTCTTCTCCCCGGTGACCATCTCCACCATGCGGTCGGAGCCGAGGTACATCGAGGCATTCCCGTCCACCATGGCAACCACGTCGCAGAACGCCGGGATGTAGGCACCGCCGGCCGCCGACGGCCCGAACAGCGCGCACACCTGCGGTATCGAGCCGGACGCCCGCACCTGGTTCCAGAAGATGCGACCGGCGCCACGCCGGCCGGGGAACAGCTGCACCTGGTCGGTGATCCGCGCGCCGGCCGAGTCCACCAGATAGATCATCGGCACGCCGGTGGCGTACGCCTTCTCGATGATGCGGATGATCTTCTCGACGGTCCGGGCGCCCCACGAGCCGGCCTTGACCGTCGAGTCGTTGGCCATCACGGCCACCGGCCGGCCGGCGACCGTCGCGGTGCCGGTGACCACGCCGTCCGCCGGCAGCCCGTCGGCCAGCGCATTGGCGTACAACCCGTCCTCGACGAAGCTGCCGTCGTCGATCAAGCGGGCGATCCGCTCGCGGGCGAACAGCTTGCCGCGGCTGGCGTTCGCCTCGTGGTACCTCGGCGCGCCACCGGCCAGGGCGCGCTCGTGCACCTCCGCGAAATGCGCGACGGGGCGGTCTGGCAACTCGTCCGGCGACTCGGGCGTGGCCGGCGCGTCGTCGATCCTGCCGTCCATGGTCTGGCTCACGAGTCGAAGCGTACGGCCGGATTTACTCGGACGTCCCTGCCCGCGTCCGCAGACCCGAACAATGAGGCAACGCTGCACATCACCCTCGACTGCGGATCCGCCGGCACCATCGCCGCGGTGTTCGAGCTGTCCTCCGCCGACGCCTTCCACGTCGTCGGCACGAACTCGAACTTCCTGTGGAAGTCGCTGGACTACGTCACGCCGGACGGCCAGACCGGGCGGATCG
>DASXTS010000457.1:0-10683 GCA_036505275.1 Pseudonocardiaceae bacterium | reverse complement strand
GCGGACGCCAGCGCCGGCACCATCAAGTCGGGCGGGGCGACTCGGCGGGCGGCGAAGATGGTCGTCCTCGACGTCGATCATCCGGACATCGAGGAGTTCATTCAGACCAAAGCGCGCGAGGAAGACAAGATTCGGGTGCTGCGCGATGCCGGATTCGACATGGATCTCGGCGGTAACGACATCACCAGCGTGCAGTACCAGAACGCGAACAACTCGGTGCGGGTGGCCGACGAGTTCATGCGCGCGGTGGAGACCGGTGGTGAGTTCGGGCTGCGCGCCCGGCTCACGCATGAGGTGCTGGAGACCGTCGACGCCAGGAAGCTCTTCCGTTCGATGGCGCAGGCCGCGTGGGAATGTGCCGATCCGGGCATCCAGTACGACGACACCATCAACGACTGGCACACCTGCCCCGAGTCCGGCCGCATCACGGCAAGCAACCCGTGCAGCGAGTACCTGCACCTGGACAACTCCAGCTGCAACCTCGCGTCGCTCAACCTCATGAAGTTCCTGCGCGACAACGGCACCTTCGATGCCGACATGTTCGCCCGCACGGTCGAGCTGATTATCACGGCGATGGACATCTCGATCTGCTTCGCCGACTTCCCGACGGAGGCGATAGCCCGGACGACCAGGGCTTACCGCCAGCTCGGCATCGGCTATGCCAACCTTGGCGCGCTGCTGATGGCCACCGGGCACGCGTACGACTCCGACGGAGGCCGCGCCCTGGCCGCCGCGATCACCTCGCTGATGACCGGCACGGCCTACAGGCGGTCCGCCGAGCTGGCCGGGATCGTCGGCCCGTACGACGGGTACGCCCGCAACGTCGAGCCGCACCAGCGGGTAATGCGCAAGCACGCCGCGGCCAACGACCTTATTCGGACCTATCACCGCACCGATGCCGCAATTCACAAGCTCGCCACCAGAATGTGGCAGGAATGCCTGAAGGCCGGCGAGCGAAATGGTTGGCGGAATGCGCAGGCCTCAGTGTTGGCCCCGACCGGCACCATAGGCTTGATGATGGACTGCGACACCACCGGAATCGAACCCGATCTGGCGCTCGTGAAGTTCAAGAAGCTGGTCGGCGGTGGCTCCATGCAGATCGTCAACCAGACGGTGCCGCGTGCCCTCAAGGCAATGGGATATCAGGACGAGCAGATCGAGGCGATCGTCGAGTACGTCTCCGAGCACGGCCACGTTGTCGACGCGCCTGGGCTGCGCCCAGAGCACTACGAGGTATTCGACTGCGCCATGGGGGAGCGCTCGATCGCCCCAATGGGACATGTGCGAATGATGGCCGCGGTGCAGCCATTTATCAGCGGCGGCATCAGCAAGACGGTGAATATGCCGGAAAAGGCGACGGTGCACGAGGTCGAGGACATCTACTTTCAGGGTTGGAAGCTCGGCCTCAAGGCGCTGGCCATCTACCGCGACAACTGCAAGGTCGGCCAGCCGCTGTCCAACGCCAAGGCAAAGGCCGCAACGGCGCAGCCCGGCACCGCCGCGGCCGAGAGCCGGCCGGTGCGCCGGCGGCTGCCCAAGAAGCGGCCGAGCCAGACTGTGTCGTTCACCGTCGGTGGCGCCGAGGGCTACCTCACAGCCGGCTCGTATCCGGACGACGGGCTCGGCGAGATCTTCGTCAAGCTCGGCAAGCAGGGATCGACACTCGCCGGTGTGATGGACGCGTTCTCGATGTCCATCTCGGTCGGGCTGCAGTACGGCATCCCGCTGGAGTTCTACGTCTCGAAGTTCTCGAACCTGCGGTTCGAGCCGGCCGGCATGACCGATGACCCGGACGTGCGAATCGCCACCAGCGTGCTCGACTACCTGTTCCGCCGGCTCGCGCTGGACTACCTGCCGTACGACAAGCGGGCCCAACTCGGCATCTTCACCGCCGAGGAGCGCACCGCCCAAGTGGACGGCGGCTACGGGGCCAGCGCGCCGATCGCCGACGTGGACGTCGACCTCGAGGAGCTGCGCTCCGGCGTCGACGCCCGCCGCCCGTCGCGGTCCACGAGCGCCGAGGCCCCGACGCCGAAACCTCGACGCGCTGGCAGTTCCACCGAGCTGCTCGAGCTGCAGATGGGCAAGGCTGCCGACGCGCCGCTGTGCCTCACCTGCGGCACCAAGATGCGCCCGGCCGGCTCCTGCTACGTATGCGAGGGCTGCGGCTCGACGTCTGGGTGTAGCTAGACGATCAACCCAGCAGTGCGTGGCTGGTTCGTAGCCGATATCGCGCCGAGGCCGACGAACCCGACCGTCGTCACGAACGGCCACCGCGCCGCACCCGTTCAGGTGATCGCCGTGGCTTATCAGAAACGACTATCGTTTTCGATTGTCCGATCACCCAATCGTTTGTCGTAGAGCCGTAAAGGATTTGTCGTAGAGCCGTAAAGGAGCTGGATCGCATGTCACTGGACGTCCCCACCGCGATGGTCGACGCCGCTGAGCGGGGTGAGATCGACGACGCGGCGTTCGTCGCCGTGGTGCGCGACTCACTGCCGTACGCCTGGCAGGTGGTCACTACGGTGGCCGGCGACCTGGCCGCCGACCCGATCGCCGAGTACACCGAGCACGCGGTGCCGCCACCGGACGAGGCCGCTCGCGGGCAGCTGCTGCGGGCCCTGGCCAGCGACGCGATCCGCGGTGCCCTGCAGCGCCACCTCGGCGTGCAGTTGGCCTTCCAGAACTGCCACCGGGTCGCGGCGTTCCGCCCGGAGGCCACCGGCGGCAAGACCTACCGCGAGTTCACATCCCTGCGCGCCCAGGTCCTCAACCAGACCCCCGAGCTGCGCAACTGCTGAACACCGCCGGTCGATCGCGGCTGTCAGTAGAACTGGCTCAGGGCGCGGATCTTGTTGGTGGCGTCCAGAGCCGCCACCTTGTACGCCTCGGACAGCGTCGGGTAGTTGAACACCGCCTCGACCAGGTAGTCGACGGTGCCACCGCAGCCCATCACGGCCTGGCCGATGTGCACCAGGTCGGTGGCGCCGGTGCCGAACACGTGCACGCCGAGCAGGGTGCGGTCCTCTGTGGAGACCAGCAGCTTGAGCATGCCGTAGGAGTCGCCGGCGATCTGGCCGCGGGCGAGTTCGCGGTAGCGCGCGATGCCGACCTCGTAGGGGATGGCGGACGAGGTCAGCTCGACCTCGGTTGATCCGACGTAGGACACCTCAGGAATCGTGTAGATGCCGATCGGCTGCAAGGCGGTCAGACCCCCGGCCGGCTCGCCGAACGCGTGGTATGCGGCGAGCCGGCCTTGGTCCATCGAGGTGGCGGCCAGCGCCGGGAAGCCGATCACGTCGCCGACCGCGTAGATGTGCGGCACCGTCGTGCGGAAGTGCTCGTCGACGGTGATCCGACCGCGGGCGTCCGCGGCGAGGCCCGCGCGTTCCAGGGCCAGCTCGTCGGTCATGCCCTGCCGCCCGGCCGAGTACATGACGGTCTCGGCCGGGATGCGCTTGCCGCTGGCCAGTATGGTCACCGTGCCGCGCTCGCCGACGGCGACCTCGGTGACCTTCTCGCCGAACCGGAAGGTGACTGCCAGGTCGCGCAGGTGGAACTTGAGCGACTCGACCACCTCTGGGTCGCAGAACTCCAGCATCCGGTCGCGCTGCTCGACCACTGTGACCCTGGTACCGAGCGCGGC
Source organism: Pseudonocardiaceae bacterium (assembly GCA_036505275.1). Classification (GTDB taxonomy): domain Bacteria; phylum Actinomycetota; class Actinomycetes; order Mycobacteriales; family Pseudonocardiaceae; genus DASXTS01. The sequence goes on along the minus strand of DASXTS010000457.1, from coordinate 7,037 downwards.
GAACATGGAGGCGTACTCGATACCGATCACGCCGGCGCCGACCACGACCATGGACGACGGGATGGTCTCCAGCGAAAGGATGCCGTCCGAATCGAGCACCCGCATGTCGTCGAACTCGACCTGTGACGGCCGGGCCGGCTTGGTGCCGGTCGCGATCACTATCTTGTCGGCGCTCACCGCGGTGTGCTCGCCGCGGTGCCGTCCGTCCACGGCGACGACGTGCGCGTCGACGAACCGGGCCACGCCGGTGATCAGGTCCACCCGGTTGCGCAGCAGTTGGGCGCGCACCACCTCGACCTCGCGGCCGACCACATGCTGGGTGCGGGCCAGCAGGTCGGCGACCGTGATGTCCTGCTTGACCCGGTAGCTCGCGCCGTACATCTCCCGCTGGCTCATGCCGGTCAGGTAGAGCACGGCCTCGCGCATCGTCTTGGACGGAATCGTGCCGGTGTTCACGCAAACGCCGCCGACAGCGGAGTGCTTCTCCACTATCGCCACCCGCCTGCCGAGCTTGGCGGCGGCTATGGCGGCCTTCTGCCCGCCCGGCCCGGAGCCGAGTACGAGCAGGTCGTAGTCGTGCGCCATGACCACCAAGCGTTGTAGCCCGGGAGGCGCGGCACAAGGCCGCTCTGCCCGTTGACGACCGTCCTCGCGTCGATGTGACGTGGTCACCTGACCCTGACGACCGGCGGGCAGGGCAGCCTATGTCATACCACCGACAGTTCGCGGTTCAGGACCGCCGGATAGGGCTGGTTGTCCACAGCAGCGGTAGTTGTCCACAGCTTGGGCGCCGGTCCGCCTGGCTGGTCGGTGCGGCCCGCCAGAGTGGCGGTATGAACGCAACTGCGCCGGTCGTAGCCCGGCTCCGCGATCCGGCCGAGGTGATCGCCGCCCTGCCGTACCTGCTCGGCTTCCATCCGCGCGACTCGGTCGTGGCGGTCACCCTCCGGCCCGGCTCGCCGCCCACGGTCGGCCTGGTGCTGCGCGGAGACCTGCCGCCGCCCGGCGAGGAGCATGAGCTGGTCGACCAGATCCGCACGCCGCTGCTGGGCTCCGGTGCTTGGCTGGTGCTGCTCGTCGTGGTCGGCGGCCGGCCCGAGCCACCACCGGCCGTGGTGAGCATGCTGCGGGGGGCGCTGTCCGACGCCGGAATGGTGGTTGCCGACGTGCTGTGGGCGGAGACGACCGCACCCGCCGCCCGATGGGCCCGCCTGGACCGCCCGGCCGACGGCGGCGCACTGCCCGACGCCACGTGCGGCCCGCTGGCCGCCGCCGCGGCGGCCGCCGGTCTGGTCACCCATGCCGATCGGGATGAGCTGTCGCGGCTGGTGGCGCCGGACGACGACCGCGCACTGCGCCGGCGGGCCAGCCTGCTGGACGCCGCGGTGCAAGCGGCCGAGCTGGACCATTCGGTGGGCGGGGCACCGTCGGTGGCGCACGACCTGCGGCTGGTGCTGGCCGCGGTGACGGCGGCCCACGACGGCCGGCTGCCCTCCTGTGACGCGGAGGTGGTGCGGCTCGCGGTCGCGCTGTCGGAGCCGCTGGTCCGCGACCACGCGCTGTCGCTCTGCCTGGACGACTCGACCGGCGCGGCCGAGCGGCTGTGGCTGGCGCTGACCAGGGCCACCCCGGCGCCGGAGGTGGCCCAGCCGGCGGCGCTGGCCGCGCTCACCGCCTACCTGCGCGGCGACGGCGCGCTGGCCGGGATGGCGCTGGACCGTGCGCTGCAGGCCTGGCCGGGGCACCGGCTGGCGACGCTGGCCGACCGGGTGCTCCGCAACGCCGTGCCGCCTGGCCTGCTGCGGCAGCTGCTCGCCGACGCCTGTGCCGACGCCGCCCTCGATCTGGCCGCCCTCGATCTGGCCGCCCTCGATCCGGCCGACTGGCGCCTGGACGACTGCGGCCCGGAGTGGACGTGACCGTGCGGCCGCTACACCAAGGCGCGGTTGCGGCCGAACTCCCACGCATCGTGGACGATGGTGGCCAAGTCGGAGCGCCCGGGCGACCAGCCGAGCTCAGTCCTGGCCAGCCGGTTCGCAGCCACCAGGGTCGGCGGGTCACCGGGCCGGCGGCCGGCGATCTCCGACGGAATGGGGTGCCCCGTCACCCGGCGGCAGGTCTCGATCACCTCCAGTACCGAGAATCCCGCGCCGTTTCCGAGGTTGTAGATCCGGTGCTGGCCGGGCACCGCGTGCTGCAGCGCCAGCAGGTGGGCCTGCGCGAGGTCGGTGACGTGCACGTAGTCGCGCACACAGGTGCCATCGGCCGTGTCGTAATCGGTGCCGTAGACCTGCACCCGGTCCCGCTCGCCGCTGGCCACCTGCAAGACGATCGGGATGAGGTGGGTCTCGGTGGTGTGCCGCTCGCCATAGCGGCCGTGTGCACCGGCGGCATTGAAGTAGCGAAGGCTGACCCCGGCCAGGCCGTAGGCCCTGGCGTAGTCGCCGATCGCGGTGTCGATGGCCAGCTTGGTCGCGCCGTACGGGTTGGTCGGTACGGTGGCGGCGTCCTCGGTGATCGGCAGCTCCTCGGGCTGACCGTACGTGGCGGCCGTGGAGGAGAACACCAGCCGCGGTGTGCTGTGCCGCCGCATGGCGTCCAGCAGCCGCAGCGAGGTGACCACGTTGCCCTGCCAGTACAGCCCCGGCCGGCTAACCGACTCGCCGACCAGCGACCTGGCCGCAAAGTGCAGCACGCCGTCGACGCCGCCGGCCAGGATCGGCTCGACATCCTCGGCGGCGTCCCCCTCGATGAAGTCGCAGTCCTCGGGGACGGCGTCGCGGTGGCCCGTGGACAGGTCGTCGAGCACCACGACCTGGTGGCCGGCCTCGAGCAGGATCGCGGCACACACGCTGCCGACGTATCCAGCGCCCCCGGTGACCAGCAACCGCACAGCCGCTCTCCTTCTTGTCGTTCGGTGGCTTGTCGTTCGGTGGCGTCAGGTGGCCCGCACCAGGACGGCGTGCGCCACTGCCGGGGTCAGCTCGGTACCGGCGCGGGCGCCACGCACCCCGACCTGCGCGCTGGCCTTGCTGGCCGCCACGTCGATCTGGCCACCGGGCACCACGCCGGATGCCTTCAGCCGGGACATCAGGTCCTCGTCGAGCTGGACGTGCTCGGCGATCCGGCGCACCTCGACCCGGCCACCACCGCGGCGGGCCACCTCGTCGAGCCGGACCAGGTCAGGCTCAACCGGCGAGGCAGGCTCGCCAACGCCCAGTTCATCCAGGCCGGGGATCGGATTGCCGTACGGCGAGGTGGTGGGATGGCCGAGCAGCTCGACGAGGCGCCGCTCGACGGCTTCGCTCATCACGTGTTCCCACCGGCACGCCTCGGCGTGCACGTGCTCCCACTCCAGGCCGATCACATCGACGAGCAGCCGCTCAGCCAGCCGGTGCTTGCGCATGACCGCGATCGCCCTGGCCCGGCCGAAATCCGTCAACTCGAGGTGCCGGTCGTCGGACACCACCAGCAGACCGTCGCGCTCCATCCGGGCAACCGTCTGGCTGACTGTGGGCCCGCTCTGCCCAAGCCGCTCCACGATGCGGGCACGCAGCGGCACGACACCCTCTTCCTCGAGCTCGTAGATGGTGCGCAGGTACATCTCCGTGGTGTCGATGAGCTCGCTCACTGCCGTTCCCCTTTGTCCACCGGCGATGTTATCCGTCCGCACCCGCCACCGGCGGCGATGTACACGGGCTCCCCCCTGCCGTGCGGACCCACCCCGGACCGCCGCGTGCCAGGCTCCTTGGTCGCGCCACCGGTGCCGCACTGCCTGCGGCAGGATGGCCGACATGCACCCGCTGATCAGCACCGCCAGCCTGGCCGAACTGCTGGCGGGGCCACAGCCACCCACACTGCTGGACGTGCGGTGGTCGCTGGCCGGGCCACCCGGGCGCCAGCTGTACGCACAGGGCCACCTGCCGGGGGCGTTGTTCGTCGACCTGGACATCGATCTGGCTGGGCCACCGGGCGCCGGCGGGCGGCACCCGCTGCCGGAGCCGGCTGCGCTGCAGGCCGCGCTGCGCCGCGCCGGCGTCCGACAGGACCGCCCGGTCGTGGCCTACGACGCCTCGGACGGCTCGGTCGCGGCGAGGGCGTGGTGGCTGCTGCGCTGGTCGGGCCACCCGGCGGTGGCGGTGCTGGACGGCGGCTTCGCCGCATGGCAGGCAGAGTGCCGCTCGGTCCGGGCTGGCGAACCGGCGGTGGCGCCCGTCGGGGACGTGGTAGTCAGACCGGGCGCCATGCCGGTGCTGGACGCCGACCGGGCCGCGGCGCTCGCCGGAGCCGGGGTGCTGCTCGACGCCCGCGCCCCCGAGCGATACCGCGGCGAGGTCGAGCCGATCGACCCACGGGCCGGGCACATACCGGGGGCGCGAAATGCGCCGGCGGCCGGGCACGTCGACCAGGATGGACAGTGGCTGCAGCCGGCGGAGCTGGCGCGGCGCTTCGAGGAGCTGGGTCTGCGGCCCGGCGAGCCGGTTGGCGCGTACTGCGGCTCCGGCGTCAACGCAGCAGCCGTGGTCCTGGCCCTGGACGTCGCCGGGGTCACCGCGGCGAGCCGCCCGGCCGCGCTGTACGCCGGTTCGTGGTCGCATTGGTGCACCGACCCGACGCGTCCGGTTGCCACCGGTTCGTAAAGAGCATCCGGTCGCCCGCGTCGGCGGCCGTAGGCTGCAGCAATGGCGCCCGGAACGGCCACCGTGGTGTGGGACGACGAACTGCTCGGCTACGACTTGGGCGGCAGCCACCCGCTGCACCCGATCCGGCTCGATCTGACCATCCGGCTGGCCCGCGAGCTGGGCGTGCTCGACGGCGTGCAACTACTGGCTCCCAGCGTCGCGCCGGACGAGGAGCTGCTGCGGGTGCACGACGCTGGCTATCTGGCCGCGGTCAAGGCAGCGCCGCTGAGCGGCGAGGACGACCTGAGCCACGGACTCGGCACGCCGGACAACCCGATCTTCGACCGGATGCACGAGGCGTCGGCCCTGGTTGTGGGCGGCTCGCTGGCCGCGGCCAGGCAGATCGCATCCGGCGCCGCCGACCGGGCGGTCAACATCGCCGGTGGGCTGCACCACGCCATGCGCAGCCACGCGTCGGGGTTCTGCGTGTACAACGACTGCGCCGTGGCGATCGCATGGCTGCTGGACAACGGGTTCGAGCGCATCGCCTATGTGGACGTCGACGTGCACCACGGAGACGGTGTCCAGGCCGCGTTCTACCGCGATCCCAGGGTGCTCACGGTGTCGCTGCACCAGCATCCGCTGACGCTGTGGCCGAGCACCGGGCATCCGCACGAACTCGGCGAGGGCGACGGCGAGGGCACCTCGGTGAACGTGGCGCTGCCGCCGGGCACCCGCGACCCGCAGTGGCTGCGCGCGTTCCATGCCGTGGTGCCGTCGGTGCTGCGCGCCTTCCGCCCGCAGATTCTGGTGACCCAGTGCGGGGTGGACAGCCATTACGAGGATCCGCTTGCCGACCTGGCGCTGTCCGTCGATGGTCACCGCGCGATCTACCGGGCGCTGCGGGAGCTGGCCGGCGAGGTCGCCGAGGGCCGCTGGCTGGCTCTCGGCGGGGGCGGGTATCAGCTCTTCCGGGTGGTGCCGCGGTCGTGGACGCACCTGCTGGCCACCCTGCTGGACCGAGACGTGGAGCCGGGCACGCCGCTGCCGGCCGGGTGGATCGCGCACACGGCGCGATTGGCCCGCGACCAACCGCTGCCGACGACCATGGGCGACGGCGTGGAGGTCGGCTTCGAGCGGTGGTCGGGCGAGGCCAACACCGACGTCGACGCCGCGATCATGGCTACCAGGCGTGCGGTGTTCCCGCTGCACGGCCTGGACCCGCACGACCCGCGAGACTGAGCGCGCCCGCGCGACCAAGTGCGACCGAGGACGACCACCGAGGACGACCGATGGCTGTGGACACGCCCGCTCCGCCGGAGCCACCCAAGCACTGGGAGGCCGACGTGGTGCTCGCCGACGGCGGCACCGTGCACCTGCGGCCGATCAGGCCGGAAGACGCCGACGCGCTGGTGGCGCTGCACGGCCGGCTCTCCGTCCGCACGCGCTACCTACGGTACTTCGGACCGTATCCGGAGATGCCGAAGCGTGACATCGAGCGCTTCACCAGGGTGGACCACCACGACCGGGTGGCCCTGGTCGCGACGCTGGGCGACGACCTTGTTGCGGTCGGCCGGTACGAGGGGCTGGACAGCGACTCCGCCGAGGTGGCGTTCGTGGTGCAGGACGACCAGCAGGGCCGCGGCGTCGGCTCGATCCTGCTGGAGCACCTCACGGCGGCGGCACGGGAATGCGGCATCAAGAGGTTCGTCGCCGAGGTGCTGGCCGAGAACGCCGCCATGGTCCGGGTGTTCCGCCAGGCCGGTTACCAGGTGCGGCGTGAGTTCGAGGGCGGCGTGCTGCACCTGGAGTTCGACATCGACCCGACGCGGCGCTCGCTCGAGGTCGCCCAGGCTCGCGAGCAGCGCGCCGAGGCGCGCAGCGTGCGTAACCTGCTGCACGCCAGGTCGGTGGCGGTGATCGGCGCGTCCACGGACCGGTCCAAGATCGGGAACGCGGTGTTCGGCAACCTGCTGCGCGCCGACTTCAACGGCCCGGTGTACCCGGTGAACCCGGACGCCCGTGCGGTCCGCGGAGTGCGCGCCTACCCGACCGTCGCCGACATCCCCGACGAGGTGGACCTCGCGGTGGTCGCGGTGCCGGCCGCCAGCGTCGCCGAGGTCGCCGACCAGTGCCAAGCCAAGGGCGTCCGGGGGCTGCTGGTCATGACAAGCGGCTTCGGCGAGACCGGCCGGGCCGGCATGAGCGCCGAGCGGCGCCTAGTCATCGAGGCCCGCGCGCACGGCATGCGGGTGATCGGGCCGAACGCGCTCGGCGTGCTGAACACCGCCCCTGACGTGCGGCTGAACGCCACCCTCGCGCCACATCTGCCGGGCCGTGGCCGGGTCGGATTCTTCAGCCAGTCCGGCGCCCTGGGCATCACGATCCTCGCCGAGGCGGCGCAACGCGGACTGG
>DASXTS010000456.1:0-6167 GCA_036505275.1 Pseudonocardiaceae bacterium | reverse complement strand
GGGAGAGCTGTGGAGAGGCCGGAAGTGGGGGGGCCGCCGCGGGCCTGAACTCCTGCTTCCACGGGCCGATCAGCTCCTCACCCCAGGCGCGGGCATAGCGCTTGGCCAGGGCCCACAGGTGCCGCTTGGCCGCCGCCGCGGTCGGGCGCCACGGTCGGATCCACAAACGCTCGGCGGCCAGCCGCTGCCCGATCAGCTCCAGGTCACGCCACAGGCCAAGCGCGTCGCCGGGGTCGTCCAGAAGATCACGAAGCTGCGGAAGAAGAGCACGCAGATCGCTGCCTTCCGGCCGCAGGTCGAGCGCTCGGACCGCAAGCGGACGCAGCAGCGACCGCACGACGCCCTCGTCGGCAACCGCTCCGTGACGATCAGCCCAGAAACGCTCAACATGTCCACGAAGGGTCCGCAGGGCCGCTCGTTCACCAGCATTAGTGGCGGCCTCGGCGAGGGGTACGGCCTCGGGCCACATACGCAGGCGGTCAACGAGTCGAGCCATCGCCACGGCGATCGTGCTGTTCGCTTCGACGTCCGTCAGGATGAGCACCCAGTCCATGCCGGGGTCAAGCGGCCGCAGCTCGTCCTGATGCGGCGGCCGGTCGGGGACACCCTCCGCATCGATGGCCACCAGCTGCTCGACTGCCGCAGCGAGGTCACTGTCCGAGGCGTCGCTCCGCCTCAGCCTCTTCTTGGCCTGGACGCAAATCCAGCCGTCCGCGTCGGTCAGCGCGCCGACGTCATCTATGGGGCGGCCGGTTTGACAGCCCAACCCTGCCACCAGCCGACCAGAGGCCCAGTCGGGCAGGGTCGTCTCCGCGAGCATGAGCGGCCAGCCACGCGACACATCGGTCCTCGTGCCGAACGCCGCCCGCCGTGCCGGACCCGCCGGCCGCCGACCGCGTCACACTGCCTCCTTCACGAGGTCGAGGGGCCGCCTTTTGCGTCAACAAACGAGCTCGGTTGGCTGCGACTTTGCCGCGCATGTCGTACGTGGGTGCACACCGACGGCAGCAATCCGGCAGCAACGAGCCAATCGAGGGCCCGCCAACCCGCCCACGGAAGGCAACCCGGACGATCAAACCTGCACGTCAGAAGCCATTTCTGGCTAGTGGCCAGGGGCGGGGTCGAACCGCCGACCTTCCGATTTTCAGTCGGACGCTCATACCAACTGAGCTACCTGGCCGAGACGAGGCGTCCGCGGGGTGAACCACGGACGCTTCGTACAGCGACCCAGACGGGACTCGAACCCGCGACCTTCGCCGTGACAGGGCGACGCGCTAACCAACTGCGCCACTGGGCCTGGCCGTACCTCGTGCCCCCAACGGGATTCGAACCCGCGCTGCCGCCTTGAAAGGGCGGAGTCCTAGGCCGCTAGACGATGGGGGCTTGGCCGGCCGGCCTTGCCCTCCAACGGCTATCCGTTGGGAGCAGTGGCAAGCATAGGGCACGACCGGGAGCCGTCCAAACCGCCTTCCCTCACCGGCGCGCCGCCGGCCGGCTTGAAACCGGCTGGCGGTCGGCCGGTGGGCTCTGGCAGATTGGCCCCACGTGCAGGGCTTGAAGGGCAGAAAGGCGCTGGTTACGGGCGTTAGCCGGCGGGTTGGCATCGCGTTCACGGTGGCGCGGCGGCTGGCCGCTGAAGGCGCCGAGGTGGTCGCCACGGGCTGGCGAGCGCACGATGCGGAGCAGCCTTGGGGGGCCGATGAGCTGCCGGCGCAGGCGCTGGGCGAGGCGCTGCGGCGTGATCTGCCGCCGGCCGCGGGAGTGATCCACTACCGGCAGGACGATCTGGCCGACGCCGCGGTGCCGGGGGTGCTGGTCGACGAGGCGTCGGGCCTGCTGGGCGGGCTGGACGTGCTGGTGGCGACGCACGCGCGGTCAAGCGGTCTGCCGCTCGCGCGGAGCACCGCGGCCGAGTTGGACCTGTGCTGGGCGGTCAATGTTCGGGCGACGCTGCTGCTGGTGCAAGGGTTCGCGGCTCTGCGGGGCGGGCACGGCGGCTCCAGCATCACCGGCTGGGGCGGCACCGACTCCGGCGGCACCGGCTCCGGCGGCACCGGCTCCGGCGGTCGAGTGGTGTTGTTCACATCCGGCCAGCACCGGGGCGCGATGCCCGGCGAGCTGCCGTACGTGGTGACGAAGGGCGCGTTGCAGCAGGTGACGGCAACGCTGGCGAACGAGCTGGCCCCGCTGGCCATCACCGTTAACTGCATCAATCCCGGGCCGGTGGACACCGGATACGCGGACGAGGCAGGCCGCCGGGCGGTGGCGGCGCGGATGCCGTTCGGACGGTGGGGACGCCCGGAAGACACCGCGAACCTGATCGTCTGGCTGGTCAGCGACGCCGGCGGCTGGATCACAGGGCAGACGCTGGTCAGTGACGGTGGCTGGTCGGCCCGCGGCTGACGCGTGCGCGGTCAGCCGGCTCGGTAGATCCGGCGTGCCTGCAGGGCTATGTCGTGCACGTCGCCGCCGAATACCGCGCGGGGCAGGTCACGCATCCCGGGCAGGGTGAGCACGGTGCCGAATGGGCGGACGGCGGCGATGGCCATGCCGTCCTGCCATGTCGGGCGGTCGATGCCGGCCAGCCGCCGCAGATGCCGCGGAATGAGCGCGAGTGCGGCCGAGGCGAACAGCCGCATGGGCGCCTGCAGGTGCAGGGTCGAGCGCTCGACCGGCGGGTGGAGCACGAAGTTGATCGCCTTGCGACTGTGTTCGCTGACGCAGAGCTGCGGCCGGACGGCCGCGAAGTACGCTCGGCACTCGGCGTGCGAGGCCGGGATGCGCTCACGAGGGGTGTCGAGGAGCGAGCCGATGATCGCACCCTCGGCGAAGTACTGGTCGAGCTGCGGCGGGGTGAGCTGCCGGTTGCCGAACACCCGGTAGGCGGCGAGCAGCGAGTGCCACTCGGTGCAGTGCACCCAGATCTGGGTGTCCGGGTCGGCCGCGTTGTATGGGCGGCCAGTGACCGGGTCGACCCCGTGGATCCGGCGGTGCACCCGCTTGACCCGCTCGGCCGCGGCGTAAGCGGTCTCGGTGTCGCCGAAGGTGGTCGCGGTGACGTAGTACGCGGTGCGACGCAGCCGGTCGAGGGCGCGTCGCTCGTAGTCGCTGTGCTGTGCGACACCGGCCATCGCCAACGGGTGCAGGGCCTGAATCATCAGCGCTCGCAGGCCACCGACCAGCGACATCGGGTGCCCGATCACGGTCCAGGCGATGGAACGCGGTCCGAGTAGGCCATGGTCGGTCCGATCTGACACGGTGGTCGCCATGGTCGCCTCCGCATCTGGTCCACGGCCTCATGGTCCACGGCCGCGGCGCGTCGAGACGGCGCACTGAGTGTGCCGCACTGCATGAGCGGCAAACGTGTTGCCGGGCTACCGTCCTGCCGGGCTACCGGCGTACCCGGCTACCGGCTTACCGGGGGGACGCCGTCCGGACCGTCGATCAGACCAAGCATATCCAGCAGCCGCCGGCAGTCCTCCTGGTCGAGGGCGTTGCGAGCCACCACGACCCTGGCGCGCTGGACCTGATCCGCGGAGACCCGCAATGGGTCGGCTCCCCGCTGGGTCGGTACGCCCCCTGACGGCGTTCGAAGGTCAAGGCCCTCGAAGGGAGTCAGCCGGTGCGTTCCTGACGTGCTGCTCATCGTGCCTCCCCGACTGGCCGGACCGCTGTGGTCCATCCGATTCGCTGTTTGGCGGAGGTTATCCACCAATGGCCGCTCCCGCAGCCTCCCTGCGAGTGATCTGACGGAGCACATTGGGTAGTGGCGGGCACCCCGCCGTCGTCCTTCCCTAACGAACACGGCGGCCAGGGTGTTCCACTAATCTCGCGATCCGTGACCGAAACCCCGGACACCGTCGGCCGGGCGGGGCGGCGGTGGGCCTGGCGCGCCACCGTCGCGATGCTGGCCGCCGCAGTGGCCGCTTCGGTCTGCGCGGCGGTGGTCGGCTGGGCGGCTCGCGCCGCGACGCCGCCGGACTCGCATGCGCTCCCGGTCCCGAGCACGGACGTGCCGGTACCGTCGTCGGCGTTCGATCCGCCTTTACCGGATACCTCCATCGAGATCGCCGCTGGGCGGTTCACCAGCCTGGACGCCTCGACCGATGGCACAGCCGCGTTGTTCTCGGTCGACGGCGGCCTCGTGCTTCGGCTACGCAATTTCCGCACGGACGCGGGGCGTGGGTATGTGCTGTACCTGGTGCCGCAGGCCGACGCCCGCGGCCCGGCCGACGGCGTGCTGTTGGGACCGTTGAAGGGCGCCACCGGGGAGCAGGGCTACCCGGTACCGGTCGGGGCGAGGGTGGACGGGCCGCTCACGGTGCTCATCTGGTCGCGGGGGTTCAAGGGTCCGGTGGGCCACGCGGTGCTGCGTCGCTGAGCCGGGCCGATCCTGGGTGAGGTCGCTTCCCGCCGGCGTCGGCTTGTACCAAGGTGGCGAACACGCCCGACCCAACCGGCGAACACGCCCGACCCAACCGGCGAACACGCGCGACCCAACCGGCGAACACGCGCGACCGAACCGGCGGACACACGTGTCCCAACACGCGGACACGCCGGTGGTGCGGACACGCCGGAGCTTAGGCGAGGGGGGCCAGGAGCTCGGCCAGGTGGATGGGCGCAGCGGTAGAGAGTTGGCGGGCCTGGAGGCGGCAGCTGAAGCCGTCTGCGACGAGGACGGCGTCGGGGCCGGCCGCTCGGATGGCGGGTAGCAGGGCACGCTCGGCCAGGGCCACCGAAAGCTCCTCGTGGCCCCGCTGGTAGCCGAAGCTGCCGGCCAGGCCGCAGCAGCCGCCTGGCCGGGAGACCACGTCGACGCCCGCCTTGGCGAGCAGAGCGGCGTCCGGGGTCGAACCGAGTACGGCGTGCTGGTGGCAGTGAGTCTGCACCACGGCGCGCTGGTGGCCGGTGACCCGGCGCGGCGCCCAGTCCGGGGCGCGGACGGTGAGCAGCTCGGCCAGGGTGTGCACGGCGGAGCGCAGCGGCCCCACCCGCGGGTCGTCGGGCAGCAGTTCCGCGGCGTCGCTGCGCAGCGCCGCCGTGCAGCTCGGTTCGAGGCCGACAATGGGGATGCCGCCCTCCAGGTACGGCTGCACCACCGCGAGGCTGCGGCGCAGCACCTTGCGGGCGGCCGGCAGCCGCCCGGTGGCCAGGTAGGTCAGCCCGCAGCACACCGGACTTGCCGGCACCTCCACCCGAAAGCCGACGTGCTCCAGCAGTTCGACGGCGGCCTTGCCGACATGGGGGTCGAAGGCGTCGGTGAAGGTGTCGGTCCAGAGCAGCACGCTGCCCCGCGGCGGCGCGCCGAGCGGCTGGCCGCGGCGGTGCAGCCAGCGGCGCAGCGATTGCCTGGCCGGCACCGGGAGCGGCCGCTTGGTGCTGATGCCGCCCAGCCCGGCGGCCAACCGGCTCAACCCCGGCGAGCCGAGCACGCCCGCCGCCAGCCAGCTCGGGGCCAGCCGCAGCCATCGGGGCAGCCCGCCGAGCGTGTGATGCTCCCGCGGGCGCCACCGGAGCCGGTAGTGCTGGTAGAGGAACTCCGCCTTGTAGCTGGCCATGTCCACGCCGACCGGACAGTCGGAACGGCAGCCCTTGCACGCCAGGCACAGATCCAGTGCCTCAGCGACCTCGCGGGAACGCCAGCCGCCGCGCAGCACCCGCCCGTCCAGCATCTCGCCGAGCAGCCGCGCCCGGCCACGGGTGGAGTGCTGCTCGTCCAGGGTGACGGCATAGCTCGGGCACATCACGCCGACGCCGTCGGTGCGCCGGCAGGCGCCGACGCCGACGCAGCGACGCACGGCGCGGGTGAAGTCGCCGTTGTCGGCTGGGAAGGCGAGCAACGTCCGACCGGCCACGTCAGACGCAGCTCCGCTCGGCGGCCCGTACCGCAGGTTGGCATCCAGCGGCGCCGGCCGCACGCCGATGCCCGGGTTCATCAGCCCCGGCCCGTCGAAGATCGCCTTGAACCGCTCGAACAGCCGCAGTACCGACTGCGGATACATGCGGGGCAGCAGCTCGCCGCGGGCCCGGCCGTCGCCGTGCTCGCCGGACAGTGACCCGCCGTGCGTGACGACGAGATCGGCCGCCTCCTCGACGAACCGGCGATACGCGCGCACACCGTCCGCAGTGAGAAGGTTGAAGTCCAACCGCACATGCAGGCAGCCCTC
>DASXTS010000455.1:0-2231 GCA_036505275.1 Pseudonocardiaceae bacterium | reverse complement strand
GCTGCAGGTAGTCATTGTCCTGCTTGGCGGCCGATAGGACCGCGGCGAGCCGTTGGGCGACCTCCGGTTTGCGGTTGCCGATCGCCGTTGACAGGTGGTCGCGCAGATCGGCGGGTACGCCATGGAGCCAGGAGCCGGCCTCGGCGGTGCCGGGCGGCAGGTCACGGTCCTCGACTCTGATCTTGGTTCCGTGGCAGACGAGGAGCAGGCCAGCGATGCGGTGAGGATGGCGACGGGCGAGCGCGGCGGCGAGGTAGCCGCCGTAGGAACAGCCGGCAAGCAGTGGACGCGCCGAGCCGATCTCTCGATCGAGGAAGTCGGCCAGTACCTCGACCACGCCGTCGGAGTTCGCTGGGCCGGGCGGGGACTGGCCACAACCGGGAAGATCGACGTAGATCCGCTGCCAGCCGGCAAGGCCCGCCAGCGCCGGTTCCAAGGCCGCCGCCATCACCGAGCGGTCGAGGCTGAACCACGGCAGGCACACAATCGGGCGGCCGACACCTCGGGTTTCCTTGGCCAGACGCATAGCGAGGATCTAAACACGGACACCAGCGCTCGGTGGCCCGTCGAACGGACCGCAGCATCCGCCTATGGCTCCCCTCTGTGTCAAGGGGTAGCGGCGAGGTTTGTTCTATGGTGATTCCTAGCGGGTCCGGGAAGTGACTGTTCCGAAGGGCCAGTTGTCGGGATTGGGCTGGCCGCGCTGGATGTCAGAGTCGCTCCCGGGTGTCCTCCCGGGCCCGCCCCGGCTACCGTCGCATCGGCAAGCATCTGTTTGTAGACCACATCGGACAGTCGCCGTTTCAACGCCCGCATTGCCTCCATGGACGTCTTGCCCTCGGCCAGGCGGCGGTCGTAGTAGCGGCGACCCTCGGTATCGTGGCGCAGCTGGACGACGGCCATGATGTGCAAGACCCGGTTGATGCGACGGTTGCCCGCGCGCGAGAGCCGGTGGCGGCGCTGCTGGCCGGAAGAGGCATCCAGCGGCGCGGTGCCGTTCCAGGCCGCGAAGTGCCCACGGCTGGCGAACCGGGTGATGTCACCGATGTCGCCGATGAGCCGGGCGGCGCCGGACGGGCCGATGCCGTGCAGTGCTTGGACCTGGCTGCCGGAAGTCTTGACCAGCTGGGTGAGTTGCCGATCCGCGGTCTTGATCTTCGCATCGATGGTTTCGATCTCCTCGACGAGCTCGCCGGCGAGCTGGTGACGGGTGCACCCGACCAGGTCGGTGGGTTCGATGGTGCACAGCAGGGCGCGGGCCTGGCGGGCGGACAGGTCCTTCTTCGCCCCGCCGGGGATCAGGTCGAGCAGGAACACGTGCAGCCGGTTGACCAGGTCGGTGCGGGTGCGTCCGAGGGTGTCGCGGCGGTCGACCAGCAGCCGCAGCGCCACCGTGGCGTCGTCTGCGGTGACCTCGCGCAGGCTGGTGCTGCGCAGCGCCGCGATGGCCACGCTGTGGGCGTCGATCGGGTCGGTCTTGCGGCCCTGGCCGGTGGCGAACACCCGCACCTGGGCTGACAGCTTGGACGGCACGTCGATGACCTTCTCGCCGTCGGCGACCAGGCGTTGGGCGATGTGCCGGCCGATGCCGTTACAGCCCTCGATCGCCCAGCGCCGCTGCGGGTATCTGCGGCCGGCGGCGAGCAGCGCCCGGTAGCCGGTGGTCGTGGTGGCGAACCGCCCGTGGTCCAGGACCCGTTCCCGGGTGTCGATGATCTCGATGGTGGCCGAGTGCTTGTGCGGGTCCATCCCGATGATGACGTCTGGCATGCTGCCTTCCTCGATCCGAGCCTGTCATTGATCGGCGAGGAGGGCAGCGCTACTTCGAGCTGGGCAGACCCCTCTTGAGCCACTCCCCGCTGCGGTGGCCGACAGGACGCACGCCAGATGAGAGTCACACCAAACCACAGCGGACAGCCGCGATAAGAGCGTCCCATCGACCACCTCGACCCAGCCTGGCCGGGCTGCGGTCGTAGGTCCAGTAGACAAGTAGCCCGGGATACGACGAGCCGATGACGCGGACCGGCACCGGCCACCGGCCCGCGTCCGACCGCAGGTCCGGCGGGCCGGCGCCGAGGGCCAGCACGCCGTGCTCCGGGGACGTCAGCATGGCCACTCCCGACACCGCATCCAGCCGGGCCTCGCGGGTGTGGAAGCCCGTCAAGGGCATCTGCCAGACCACGGTGAGCTGAGTGTCCAGCGGCTGATCGACTACCGCCTGCCCCATGTCA
>DASXTS010000454.1:0-7753 GCA_036505275.1 Pseudonocardiaceae bacterium | reverse complement strand
GAAGGCCCGGGCGCCTTCCCTGGCGTCCATCGAGGAGCGCACCGGCTCGCTGATCTCGCGCTGCCGATCGAACGCCTCGGACGAGGGCCACTCGCGGGACTCGGCGAGGATCCGTTTGGTGGCTGCGACGGCCAGCGGGCCGTTGGCGGCGATCGTCCTGGCCAGCTCGACGGCGGCGCGCAGCGCGTCGCCCGGCGCGGTCAGCCGGTTGACCAGGAAGACCTCGGCCGCCCGCGCCGCGGGGATCAGCGCGCCGGTCAGGGCCCACTCCACGGCCAGCTGGTAGGGCGCGCGGCTGGGCAGCCGCAGCAGCCCGCCGCCGGCCGCGACCAGCCCGCGCCTGACCTCGGGCAAGCCGAAAACGGCGTCCTCGGCGGCCACGATCAGGTCGCAGGCCAGCGCGATCTCGAATCCGCCGGCCACCGCGTACCCCTCGACGGCCGCGATCATCGGCTTGGCCGGCGGCCGCTCCACGATGCCGGCGAAGCCGCGGTCGGGCACCGAGGGGCGCTCGCCGGCCAGGAAGGCCTTGAGGTCCATCCCCGTGCAGAAGGACGAGCCGGCGCCGGTGATCACGCCGACGGCCAGATCGGCGCGCGCGTCGAGTTCGTCGAGCGCGGCCGCGATGCCCTCGGCGGCCGCGGTGTTGATCGCGTTGCGCACCTCGGGCCGATCGATGGTGACGACGAGCACGCCGTCGACGGCCTCGGTGCGGACGGTGTCGGCCATGGGGCTCCTCGGGTCGACTCAGCGGGGTGGCTCGACTCAGCGGGGTGGCTCGAATCAGCGGGGTGGCTCGAATCAGCGGGGTGGCATCCGGATCGCGCCGTCCAGCCGGATGGTCTCCCCGTTGAGCATCGGGTTGTCCAGGATGTGCATGGCGAGCCGGGCGTACTCGTCGGGCCGGCCGAGCCTGGACGGATGCGGAACGGCGCTGGCGAGCCTGTCGCGGATCTCGTCGGAGAGCCGGCTGAGGATCGGGGTGTCGAACACGCCGGGGGCGATCGTGCACACCCGGATCAGCTTGTTGGCCAGGTCGCGGGCCGCGACCAAGGTCATCCCGACGATACCGGCCTTCGCCGAGGCGTATGGGATCTGCCCGACCTGGCCCTCCCAGGCGGCGACCGACGCGGTGAGCACGCACACGCCACGCTCGCCGTCGAGGGGCTCATTGCGGGCCATCCGGGCGGCGGCCAGCCGCAGCACGTTGAACGTGCCGATGAGGTTGAGCCGGACCAGGCTCTCGTAGGTCTCCAGCGAGCCCGGGCTGCCGTCCCGCTCGACCACCCGCACCGTGCCGCCCTTGCCGGCGCAGTGCACGACGGCGCGCAGCGGGCCGCGCTCCTGCGCTGCGTCGAGCGCAGCGTCCACCGCTTGGGTGTCGGTGACGTCGGCGAGCGCGAAGTGCGCCAGGCTGCCCAGCGAGGCGGCCGCCTCCTTGCCCGCGGTCTCGGCCACGTCGACGATCACGGTCGGCACCCCGCGGTCCACTAACGCGCGAACTGTGGCCAGGCCCAGCCCGGACGCGCCACCGGTCACCACCGCGCTGCCGCCGTCGAGTTCCACCGCTGCTCTCCTCCCGATCGTGATCCCGTCGTGACCCCGGCTCAGCGGATGATCTCGATGACCGTCGCGTTGGCCATGCCGCCCGCCTCGCACATGGTCTGCAGGCCGAGCCGGCCGCCGGTCTGCTCCAAGTGGTTGATCAGCGTGGTCATCAGCCGGGCACCTGACGCGCCGAGCGGGTGGCCGAGGGCGATCGCACCGCCGCGCGGGTTGAGCCGCTCGTCCGGCACGCCCAGTTCGGCCTGCCAGGCGAGCGGCACCGAGGCGAACGCCTCGTTCACCTCGACGGCGTCGATGTCGCCGGCGGTCAGGCCGCAGCGCTGCAGCACTCGCCGGGTGGCGGGGATCGGCCCGGTCAGCATGAGTGTGGGGTCGTCACCGACGACGGCGGAGCCGAGGATCCGCGCCCGCGGGCGCAGCCCGAGCTCGGCTGCCTTCTGCTCGCTCATCAGCAGCAGTGCGCTGGCGCCGTCGGTGATCTGGGAGGAGTTGCCCGCGGTGATCTTCCAGTCCAGCTGTGGGAACAGCTCACTGCCGGGCGCCGCGGTGAACGCCGGCTTCAGCTCGGCCAGGCGCTGCGGGGTGGTGCCGGCCCGGATCGTCTCGTCCTGGGCCACCACGCGCGGCTCGCCGCCGCCCGGCACCCGGACGGGGATCAGCTCGTCGGCGAACGAGCCGTTGGCGCTGGCCGCGGCCGCGCGGGCG
The DNA here is from genome assembly GCA_036505275.1 of Pseudonocardiaceae bacterium. Lineage (GTDB taxonomy): Bacteria > Actinomycetota > Actinomycetes > Mycobacteriales > Pseudonocardiaceae > DASXTS01. The sequence continues at coordinate 5,482 of DASXTS010000454.1, read as the reverse complement.
TGCGATCGCGCGGAGTACTCATCGAGCTGCTCGCGCGAGAGCCGCCATTTGTCGGCCACCAGCTCGGCGGAGATGCCCTGCGGGACCAGGTCGGGGAAGCGCCGCCGGACTTCGGGGCCGAACGGGTCGGCGCCCATCCGGGCCGATCCCATCGGCACCCGGCTCATCGACTCGACGCCGCCGGCCACCACGATGTCGTACGTGCCGGCGACGATCCCGGCGGCGGCGAACTCGATCGCCTGCTGGCCGGAGCCGCACTTGCGCTCGATGGTCACCGAGGGCACGGAGGTCGGGAACCCGGCGGCCAGCCAGGCCTGCCGGCCCGGGGTGGACGACTGCTCGCCGGCCTGGCTGACGCAGCCCACCATGACGTCCTCGACCAGCGCGGGGTCGAGCCCGCTGCGGTCCAGCAGCGCTGCCAGCACCTGCGCGAGCAGCTCGACTGGGTGCAGCTCGGCCAGCGCTCCCGACGCCTTGCCGCGCCCCATCGGCGAACGCACCGCGTCCACGATCACCGCTCTGGCCATTTGCCGCCACTCCTGACCGGGTTGCCTCTTGACCGACTAACCATGCGTATGAATACCATGTTTGGGGCACAGAGGAAAGGCGGAAGTGCGGATGGGCACCATCGGCATCGATGATCTTGAGGACCTGCGCACGCTGCGGCTGGACCAAGCAGACCGCGCCGAACTGCTCGACGTCCAGGGCGAGTGCACGTTCGTGTTCAGCCGGGACGGCTGGCCCAGCGGCGTGGTGATGAGCTTCCTGTACGCCGACGACAGGTTCTGGCTCACCGCGGTGGCCGGCCGGGCGCACGCCGAGGCGCTGGCGGCCGACCCGAGGGTGACCGTCGTCGTCTCCAACCGCGGCACCGACCTGCCCGGCCGGCGCATGGTCGCGGTGCGCGGCATCGCCTTCGTGCACGCCGACGAGCAGACCAAGCGCTGGTTCCTGCCGCGCTTCGCCGCCAAGCACGCGGCCGGTGACCCGGACGCCTTCGCCCGGCTCCTGGACAGCCCGAAACGGCTGGTGGTCGAGGTCCGCCCAGTCGCGGTAACGGCCAGCCACGACTCGCGCAAGCTCGCCGGCGACGGCCGCGGCGGGCCGGCCGCACCGCAGCTCGCACCGACCGCAGGGAAAGGAACGGACACATGACACACCGATTCGAGGGTCGCATCGCCGCCGTCATCGGCGGCGGCTCCGGCATGGGTCGGGCCATCTGCCACCGGCTCGCCGCGGAGGGTGCCTATGTCCACGTCGCGGATCTGAGCGGCGACGCCGCCAAGTCGGTGACCGAGGAGATCCTGGCGGCCGGGCATCAGGCGCAGCCGGAGCAGCTCGACGCGACCAGCATCGACGAGCTCCGCGCCCTGTACGGCCGCATCGACGGGCAGCACGGCGTGCTGCACGTGCTGCACCACCAGGTCGGCATGCCTGGCCCGGCCGGGATCGACATCACCGAGGCCGACTGGCAACGCAACGCCGACGTCAACATGAAGAGCGCCTTCTACGCCACCACCCTGGCCTTCGACCTGCTCAAGCGCGCCGGCGGCAAGGGCTCGGTGACCATGACGGCATCCACCTCGGCGCTCGTCGGCTCGCCGTTCAGCCCGCTCTACTCGCTGACCAAGGGCGCACTCGTCGCGTACGGCCGTTCGCTGGCACTGGTCGGCGGGCCGCACGGCATTCGGGTGAACGTGATCTGCCCCGGCCCGGTCGACACCCCGATGCTGCCGCGGTTCTTCGGCCGCGAGCCCGGCGCCAACATCTCCGACCTGATGGCGAACTTCATCGCGACGATCCCGCTCGGCCGGGCCGCGCAGCCCGCGGAGATCGCCGGCGTGGTGGCGTTCCTGGCCAGCGACGACGCCGGCATGGTCACCGGTGTCGCGGTGCCGGTCGACGGCGGGCAGGTGGCCAAGTGAGCGTGGCCGACGGCGACCTCTCGGCCAGGGCCGCGCAGCTGCTCTATGCGTACGCCCGTGCCGTCGACGAGGGCGACCTGGACACGCTGGCCGAGATCGCCGCCGACGACGTGTCGCTGACCAGGGTCGACGGCACCAAGGCCGGCAAGGACGCCTTTGTCGCGCTGTACCGCGCCTTCCGGGATTCGCCGCTGCTCGGCAGCAAGCACGTGGTGACAAACGTGCAGGCCTTTCCCGAGGACGGCGGGCTGGTCCGGGCCAGGGCCTACTTCGAGGCGACCATGTTCGACCCGGACGGCACCCGGGTGGTGATCGGCCAGTACTCCGACTCGATGCGCGACGACGGGGACGGCCTGCGGTTCGTGCACAAGCGCATCGAGGTCGAGCGGGTGCTGCAGCTCGCGCCGTCCAGCGCGGAGTGGACCGGGGTGGCGGTGCCGTCTTGACCGACGCAAGGACGGCCGCAAGGACGGCCGCAAGGACGGCCGCAAGGACGGCGACCGGGGTGGTGGTCACCGGGGCGGCGCGTGGGATCGGCCTGGCGATCGCCGCGCGGTTCGCCGCGGACGGGCACCGGGTGGTCGGCATCGACCTCGACGGCGACGCGTTGCGCGCCGCGATGGGCTCGCTGGCGGTGCCGGGCGCGGCCGAGCCCGCCGCCGTGGTCGGCGATGTGCGCGACGAGGACCTGCTGGAACACGCCTGCGAGCTGGCCGCCGCCGGCGGCGGGCTGCACGCCTTCGTGGCCAACGCCGGGGTCGCGCAGCCCGGCGACTCGCTGGACTACCCGGTCGAGGCCTGGGACCGGCTGATGAGCGTGCACGCCACGGCCGCGTTCCTGGGCGCCCGGTGCGCGGCCCGGCGGATGCCCGGCGGCGGCAGCGTGGTGGTGATCTCCTCGGTGAACGGGCACCTCGGCTTCGCCGGCCGGGCGGCGTACTGCGCGGCCAAGGCGGCCGTGCAGGGCCTGGTGCGCTCGCTGGCGGTCGAGTGGGCACCGCGTGGGATCAGGGTCAACGCCGTCTCGCCGGGGAGCATTGCCACCGAGCTGCAGGCCGAGTTCCTGCGCACCGGGTTCGTCTCGCCGCAGCTCTACCTGTCCCGCATCCCGATGGGCCGCTACGGCCGGCCCGAGGAGATCGCCGACGCCGTGCACTACCTGTGCTCGGCCCGCGCCAGCTACATCACCGGCGTCGTGCTCCCGGTCGACGGCGGGTGGCTGGCCAACGGTCTGCCGGTGCCGGAACCGGCGGCGGAGCCTGCCGCCGCCAGTCTCTGAAGACGCCGCCAGTCTCTGACGACAGAGTCTGAAGAAGGAGTTGCCATGGTCCAGGTCGGTCTGCTGCTCAGCGATGTGCCGGCGAGCGTGCCGCCGTCCGAGCAGTTCCGCGACGTGCGCCGGATCGTCGAGGTCGCCCAGGCCAACGACTTCAGCTACATCGCGATCGGGCAGCACTTCCTGTACGGCGACCTGCGCTGGTTGCAGCCGGTGCCGCTGCTGGCCAGGCTGGCCGCCGACGTCGAGCCGCACGTCCGCCTGGTCACCCAGATCATGATCGCGCCGCTGTACCACCCTGTGCTGCTCGCCGAGGAGATCGCCACGCTGGACGTGGTGACCGAGGGGCGGCTGGTCTTCGGCGCCGGCCTCGGCTACCGGCCGGAGGAGTTCGACTACCTGGGCGTCCCGTTCAAGCAGCGGGCCGCGAGGATGGACGAGTCGCTCGAGCTCATGCGGCTGCTCTGGACCGAGGACGAGGTCACCTTCCGTGGCCGGTTTTGGACGCTCGAAGGCGTCAGGCCGCACCTCAAGCCGGTGCAGCGGCCGCACCCGCCGATCTGGATCGGGGCGCACAGCCTGCCGGGCGCGCGCCGCGCCGGGCGGTTCGGCGACGCCTACGCCTGCCCGCCCGAGACGCCGCCGCATGAGGTCGCCGAGCGCTACGCCATCGTCAAGGAGGGATTCGAGGCCAGGGGCAAGGCGTTCGGACCGCAACCGCTGCGCCGCAACGTGCTGGTCGCCGACACCCAGGAGGCGGCGGTGGTCGAGTACGCCAGGGTCGCGCAGGGCCGCTACATCACCTACGCGCAGCGCGGCCTGGACGTGATGGCCGGCACGAACCTCGAAGAGGACTTCGCGAAGGCGGTGTCCGGGCACGCCGTCGTCGGCACCCCCGAGCAGGTCACCCGGCAGTTGGTCGACCTGGTCACCGCGCTGCCGGTGGACCCACTGCTGGTGCGGCCACAGTGGCCGACCATGGACGCCGACGAGACCATCGCGGCCATCAAGCGACTCGGCAGCGAGGTCGTCCCGGCGCTGCGGGCGATCGAACCGCGAACCACCATCTGAGCAGGGTCACTTGCGCGCAGCTAAAGAATGCGTATCATAATCATAGATAACACGAACCAACGGTCCCTGCCCCGGCGAGGAGCCGCGCTGAGATGACGCGCACCTACACCGACCTGCACCCGACATTCGCCAACCGGTCGGACTGGACGCTGGCCACGGTGCTGCGCCACCAGGCCGCGCAGCGGCCCGACGCGACGTTCCTGGTGACGCCGGAGGAGGGCCGGCGGTGGAGCTACGCGCAGACGGTGGCCGAGGCCGAGTCGGTGTGCGGCGCGCTGTACGCCGCGGGCGCGCAGGCCGGCGACCGGGTCGTGATCATGGCGGCGAACTCGTCCCAGTTCGTCCGAAGCTGGCTGGCCACCGCCGTCGGTGGGCTCGTCGAGGTGCCGATCAACACCGCCTACGAGGGCGAGTTCCTGCGCCACCAGGTGGTCACGGTGGCGCCGCGCTGGGCCGTCATCGACGACGTGCAGGCCGCCAGGTTCGTCGCGATCGCCGAGCACGCCAGGGGCATTGCGAAGTTCTGGGTGATCGATACCGGCGGGCAGGCCGCGGCCGTCGAGCTGCTGCGCTCGCACGGCTGGGCGGCCGATCCGTGGGAGTCGCTCGAGGGCTGCCCGCGACTGGCGCTGCCCGCGCCGGCCCCGCAGAGCCTGGCCTCGATCTTCTTCACCTCCGGCACCACGGGGCCGTCCAAGGGCGTGGCCATGCCGCACGCCCAGATGTACTTCTTCGCCGACGAGGTCGTCTCGCTGACCCGACTGACCAGCGCGGACACCTACCTCACGGTGACACCGCTTTTCCACGGCAACGCCCAGTTCATGGCCGCCTACCCGGCGCTGATCGCCGGCGCCCGGCTGGTGGTGCGGCCGAGGTTCAGCGCGAGCCGGTGGATCGACCAGATCCGCGAGGACGGCGTCACCGTCACCAACTTCATCGGCGTGATGATGGACTTCACCTGGAAGCAGCCGCCCCGGCCCGACGACGCCGACAACCCGCTGCGCTGCATCTTCTCCGCACCGACCGCGTCGTCGATCGTGGACGCCTTCCGCGGCCGCTTCGGCATCGAGGCGTTCGTCGAGGTGTTCGGCCTGACCGAGACCTCGGCGCCGATCCTGTCGCCCTACGGCGAGCCGCGGCCGGACGGCGCGGCCGGGCTGCGGGCGTCGGACTGGTTCGACATCCGGCTGGTCGACCCGGAGACCGACGA
>DASXTS010000453.1:0-10222 GCA_036505275.1 Pseudonocardiaceae bacterium | reverse complement strand
AGGGGGCAACCATGTGGAGCGACACCGCCGACGATCCGACTCGGGCTACCCGTCGCGCGGCCGAGTTCCTGGCCCACCGGCAGGTGCCCTGGGCACTCATCGGCCAGGTCGTGGCCCGGACGACGGCCACAGGCAGGGCGGTGCGGGAGATACTCAACGACGCCTGCTCGTCACAACAAGTGATTGTCCGGCGTGGGTGGTATTACAACGGAGAAGTGCCGTCAACCCGAACGAGGGAGGTGTACCCGCCGGCCGGGGCACCGCCGGCGGCCGACATGCCGATCGCCACCCCGTGCCCGGCCATGACGGTCGGACGAGCCGCATTGCTTGCTGTCCTCGCGAGCTACGCACGCAACGCAATGGCACAACGACTTGAACTGATTCGGCCCGGCGCATCACTGCTGGAAATCCAGAAACTGATGTACCTCCTTCAGGAAGCCGGCTTGTCCCTGCGACTGAACTACACGAAAGGCAGGTACGGACCTTATGCCGAAAACCTGAACAAGGTTCTGCAAGCAATGGAAGGCCACTACCTCCGCGGATATGGCGACCGTTCCAGCGCGGTACTCGCGCTGGAACCCATCGAATTGCTACCCGACGCCGAGGGCCAAGCCCGCAGCCTGCTCGACGGCCACCCGCGCGTGCTCGCCGCGGTCGACCGGGTACTGAGCCTGACCGCCGGCTGGGAAGGCGCATACGGAATGGAACTACTGGCAACCGTGCTCTTTGCCGCCCGCACCGACTCGCTGGTTGCCACCGACCCAACCCGAGCCGCCGACTACGTCCACACGTGGAACGCCCGCAAACAAGCCACCTTTCCGCAGGCACACGTCACCAAGGCCTGGCAGCGACTCCACGATCGAGAATGGTTCAGGACAACGGCGAGCGAGGCCGGCACATTGGGAGTCGGCAGACTGTAGGCGCCTGGCCGTGACCGACGTCGGCCCTGGACCGTGAGGCCGCCCTTGGTGAGCCGCTCACCGGTCCGCGGGCGCTTGACGCCCGGCTGTGAGTACGGCATGCAACGTCGCCGCAACCCTTGTCGACGGAGTGGCCGGGGCGTACGACAGAGGTCGTGCACACCGTCGGCGGCACCGTTGGCATCGTTGCGAACCCGATGTCCGGGCGGGACATCCGGCGGCTGGTGGCGCAGGCGTCGGTGTTCCCCAATGCCGAGAAGGCAAGCATGGTGCTGCGCATCGTGGCCGCCTGCGCCGCGCTGGGGGTGCGGCGCGTGCTGGTTTCCACCGACGCGTTCGGGCTGGCGGCCGCGGTGCTGCGCGGCGCCCAACGGCAGCGCATCGGGGTGATGCCGGAGTTCTGTGAGCCGAGGCCGGCCACCGGCCAGGCCGCCGACACCACGAGCCTGGTGTGGCGGATGCGCGAGCTGGGCGCCGCGGTGATCGTCCTGCTCGGCGGTGACGGCACCGTGCGGGCGGCCGTGCCGGCGCTCGGCGACACCCCGGTGCTGGCACTGTCCACCGGCACGAACAACGCGTTCCCGCACGTGTGGGAGGCGACGGTGGCCGGCGCCGCGGCCGCGCTGATCGCCACCAACGCGGTGCCGGCGGCCGCGGCAACCACCCAGGCGAAGGTGCTGACCGTGGCGTGCGGCGGGCGGCGCGAGCTGGCCCTGGTCGACGTCTGCGTGTCCACGGTGAGCCACGTCGGCGCCCGCGCCGTCTGGCAGACCGCCAGCCTGCGCGAGCTGTACTGCACGTTCGCCGAACCGCACGCCATCGGGCTGTCCAGCATCGCAGCGCACCTGCTGCCCACCGCTCGGGACCACGTCAACGGGGTCGCCGTGCGCCTGGACCCGGCCGCCAACCGCCGGGTGCTTGCCCCGATCGCGCCCGGCGTGCTGGCCGACGTCGGCGTCGCCCTCGTGCGGCCGCTACCCCCCGGTGAGCCCATGGTCAGCGCCGTCACCAGAGGCACGGTGGCGGTGGACGGCGAACGAGAGATCGAGTTCGGGCCGCGCCAGCGGGTGACGGTGTCGCTGTCCGGCGATGGCCCGCGCGTGGTGGACGTCCCGGCCGTGCTGCGGATCGCGGCCGAGAAGCAACTGCTGGTGACCGAGTGAGCGACGGAGTGAGGAGAGCCGAACGATGACCGACCTGCTGCCCGCGGCGGTGGCCCACGAGCTGTCCGAGGAGGACCTGCTGCGGGCCTACCGCATCATGCGCACGATTCGCGCGTTCGAGGACCGGGTGCACGAGGAGTTCGCCACCGGCGAGATTCCCGGCTTCGTGCACCTGTACGCCGGCGAGGAGGCCTCCGCCGCCGGGGTGTGCGCGCACCTGGACGAGCGGGACTCGATCGCCAGCACGCACCGCGGCCACGGGCACTGCATCGCCAAGGGCGTGGACGTCAAGGCGATGATGGCCGAGATCTACGGCCGCAGCACCGGCTCCTGCCACGGCAAGGGCGGCTCGATGCACATCGCCGACCTGAGCAAGGGCATGCTCGGTGCGAACGGCATCGTCGGCGGCGGCCCGCCGCTGATCTGCGGCACCGCGCTGGCCGCGAAGCTGCAGGGCACCGGCGGCGTCGGCGTGGCGTTCTTCGGCGATGGCGCGAGCAACCAGGGCACCACCCTGGAGGCGCTGAACCTGGCCTCGGTGTGGAACCTACCGGCGATCTTTGTCGCGGAGAACAACGGCTACGCCGAGGCCACGGCCAGCACCTGGTCGGTGGCCTCGGACAACATCGCCGACCGGGCGGCCGGCTTCGGCATGCCGGGCGTGATCGTCGACGGTTTCGACTTCTTCGCCGTGTACGAGGCCGCCGGGGAGGCGGTGGCCAGGGCCCGCGCCGGCGGCGGCCCGACCCTGATCGAGGTCAAGTTCACCCGCTACTACGGGCACTTCGAGGGTGACCAGCAGAGCTACCGCGGCGACGAGGTGGCCCGCGCCAGGGAGACCCTGGACTGCCTCAAGCGGTTCCGTGGCCGGGTGATCGAGACCGGCCAGCTCGCCGCCGAGCAGCTCGACGCGGTGGACGCCGAGGTGGCCCGCCTCATCGACGACGCGGTCACCGAGGCCAAGGCCGCGCCCAAGCCCGGCCGGGCCGACCTGGAAACCGACGTCTACGTCTCGTACTGATTGGAGCAGACGATCATGGCACGCACGATCAGTTACCGCGAGGCGATCAACGAGGCGCTCGCGCTGGAGATGGAACGCGACCCGAGCGTCATCGTGATGGGCGAGGACAACGCCGGCGGCGAGGGCAGCCCCGGCGAGATGGACGCCTGGGGCGGCGTGCTCGGCGTCACCAAGGGGCTCTACCACCGCTTCCCCGGCCGGGTGCTGGACACCCCGATCTCCGAGTCGGCGTTCATCGGCGCCGCGATCGGCGCCGCCACCCGGGGTCTGCGGCCGGTCGCCGAGCTGATGTTCATCGACTTCATGGGCGTCTGCTTCGACCAGATCTACAACCAGGCCGCGAAGTTCCGGTACATGTTCGGCGGCAAGGCGGTGACCCCGGTGGTGATCCGCACCATGTACGGCGCCGGGCTGCGCGCCGCCGCGCAGCACTCGCAGGCCCTGTACCCGATCTTCACGCATATCCCCGGGCTGAAGGTGGTGGTGCCGTCCAGCCCGTACGAGGCGAAGGGTCTGCTGATCCAGTCCATCCGCGACGACGACCCGGTGATCTTCTGCGAGCACAAGGCCATGTACGACACCACCGGCGACGTGCCCGCGGAGAGCTACACAATCCCGTTCGGCGAGGCCAACGTGGCGCGCGACGGCGGCGACGTCACGATTGTGGCCATCGGGCGGATGGTCTCCGTGGCATTGGACGCCGCATCGCAACTGTCCACGTCTGGCATCGAATGCGAGGTGATCGACCCTCGGACCACCAGCCCGTTGGACGCCGACACCATCCTGGAGAGCGTCGAGTCCACCGGCCGCCTGGTGGTGGTCGACGAGTCCACGCCCCGGTGCAGCCTGGCTCGCGATATCGCGGGGTTGGTCGCGCAGGAGGCGTTCGGCGCGCTGCGCGCCCCGATCCAGCAGGTCACCGCGCCGCACACGCCGGTGCCGTTCGCCGACTCCCTGGAGGACCTCTACATCCCGGACGCGCAGCGCGTGGTGAACGCGGTCAAGACGGCAACGGAGTGGCAACGCTCATGAACGATGACCGGATCCAGCGGGTCACCATGCCCAAGTGGGGCCTGTCGATGACCTCGGGCAAGATCACCGAATGGATCGTCGACGAGGGCGCCACCGTGGCCATCGGCGATGATCTCGCGGAGATCGACACCGACAAGATCGCCGGGGTGCTCGAGTCGACCTGGGCCGGCGTGCTGCGGCGGGTGGTCGCGCCGGCCGGCGCCGACGTGCCGGTCGGGGCCACCATCGCGCTGGTGGCGCCGGCCGAGGTCTCGGATGCCGACCTGGACGCGCTGGTCGAGCAGGCCCGCGAGCAGCTGGCGTCCGGCGTGGTGCCCGAGGTGTCCGGACCGGTGCCGGGCACCGTAACCGTGGCCGGCCGGACGATCTCGTACACCACGCTCGGCGACGGCGGTGTCGACGGCGGTGAGACCGTGGTGCTCGTGCACGGCTACGGCGGCGACAAGAACTCCTGGCTGTTCGTGCAGGAGCCGCTGGCCGGCGGTGGTGTGCGCACTGTGCACGCGGTCGACCTGCCCGGCCACGGCGAGTCCGACAAGGACGTCGGCGACGGCAGCCTGGAGTTCCTGGCCGACGTGGTGCTCGGCTTCCTGGACGCCGTAGGCGTGCCCCGGGCGCACCTGGTCGGGCATTCCCTCGGTGGCGCCGTGGTGACCGCGGCGGCCGCGCGCGCGCCGCAGCGGGTGGCGTCGCTGACCCTGGTGGCCCCGGCCGGCTTCAGCCCCGAGGTGAACGCGGCCTACCTGCGCGGTTTCGCCGGAGCGTCCACGCGCCGGGCGCTGCGGCCGCTGCTCGGCGCGCTGTTCGCTGACGAGTCGCAGGTGACCCGGCAGCTGGTGGACGACCTGCTGAAGTACAAGCGGCTGGACGGCGTGCAGAAGGCGCTGGACACGCTGCTGGACACGCTGCTGTCCGGCGACGCGCCGGCCATCGACGCCGCGCCACTGCTCGCGGCGGCCGGAGTGCCCTCGGTGATCGTCTGGGGCCGTCGGGACGCGGTGCTGCCGCTGCCCGATTCCTTGCCAGGGTCGTCGGTGCACGTCGTGGACGGCGCCGGCCACATGGTGCACATGGAGTCGCCGCACGCGGTGGTCGCCGCGGTGACGGAGGTGACGGGAGGGTAGGTCCGCAAGCCAGGGTCCAGCCGATCAAGGCCCCGGGCCGTCGTACTGTCGAGGGGTCGGCCGGCGCCTCGGTTGGCCAACCTCGCCCCGCCCACCGAGGCTGGACGGAGCATCCGTGGTGCCGGACGTACTGGAGCCGGCGGTCCCGGTCGGAGCCGACCCGCGCCGGTACGCCCGCGAGCTGAACCCTCGTCACCGACCCGCACGGGTGGGTGGCCGCCGTCGCCTAGCGTGATCGGCACGAGTCGGCGCCCGATCTGAACGGCCTGGAGGAAGCCTCAATTCCGGCAGTCTGCGGCGTGCGCGGGTCCGGTCTCATCATGGTCACGGCCGGTACCGGGGCCGACCGGGTAGTCTTAGGTTGGTGGCAGCGGAGGCCAACCTGGGATGACACCCCGGTCGAAGGCCTCGGCGGCGCTCACGGTGAGGGCCGCTCCTATATGTCACAGGAGAAAATGTTGCACGGCAAAGTGAAGTGGTTCAACGGCGAAAAGGGCTTCGGGTTCATCGAGCAGGACGGTGGCGGCCCTGACGTCTTCGTTCACTACTCGGAAATCCAGGGCAATGGCTTCAGATCGCTCGACGAGGGACAGCGCGTCGAGTTCGAGATCGGCCAGGGCCAGAAGGGACCCCAGGCCCAGCGCGTCCGAGCGGTCTGAGCAGACCGTCGCATACCAGGCCCGCATCCGAATGGATGCGGGCCTCGCGGCATTGTGACTTGACCAATCAGGTTCAAACCCGGGCCGCGACCCGCGTGACCGGGCTGAGGCGCCCGGCGTGGCAGCGCTGAGGGCGGTCAGCCAGCCCCGGCAACAGCGGCCCCGCCAGGACCGCCGGCAGGAACGTCAACGCGTACGTCAACGCCGTCTGCCCCGGCGAGCCGGTCCGGTCGAACACCAGCACCGCCAGCGCCACCGCGCTAAATGGTCCCCAACCACCGACAGCAGGTGCGCGGCGAACAGCGCCCGGAACTCGCCCACGGCGAACACCTAGCGATGCGACGCCGCCGGCTTGCCATCCCCACCCTCCGTCACCACGCCGTCCCCGACCGTACCCGCCCATCGGCCGTCCCGTCGCCGTCGTGTCTCGGCTCACCTGACCGCACAGACCGCCGGCTGTGCGTACCAATGCCGCCTCGCCGTGTGACAAGCGGTAACCTTGCCTCCCGGGCCGCTAGCTCAACAGGCAGAGCAGGAGACTTTTAATCTTCTGGTTCAGGGTTCGAGTCCCTGGCGGCCCACCAAATTAGTCATTGCACGAACCCGATCGTCGGAGGTCGTGGTCAGTGGTTTCCAGTAGGCGAGATCCTGGAGGATCAACGTCTTCTGGGTCCGCGACAAAGCCACGCCCTCGCGGATTCCTCGTTCGGCGTCCCGACGTTGCAGCAGCATCTCCAGGGCTATCTGATACAGCTCCATCTGGTCCCGGGGTAGCTGGCTGCGTCGATCCCGGTGCAGTGCGCACAGCAGGGCGCACAGCAACGGACTCGTCGCCAACGCCCGCAGGTGACGCCTGGTCAGAATCGCATCGGTCAGCGTTCGCTCATACGCCCCAAGCTGCTCGGCGCCAGGCTCCTGATCCAGGGTTGCCTCGTGCCACTTGCGAATGAATGAGCGCACATCGCCCGATGCCATGGGCAGCAGGTCCGCCTCGGCGAACCCTTCCCGCCGTAACCATCCCTCAGCGACGGCGGCGGGGCGGGAGGTCAGCACGTACCGAGAGTCCGGAAACGCCGCTACCAAGTCGTACAGCCACCGCCGAGTCGCCTCACGTTGCCGCTCTGGCAGCTCATCCAGGCCATCGACGAGCACCAACGCTCGTCCCTGCCTAGCAACTCGTGCACCCAACCCTTGGGCATCTCATCTGCGATGTGCGCGCCGACATGGTCGAGGAACCGTTGCGGTGGCGGAAGGTCGGTGTCCACATGGCGACGCAGCGGGATGAAGAACGGAACGAGTCGGTTCCAGCTCTCAAGCCCAGAACCGAACCGGCGAAGAGCGCTGGACACGGCCAGCCACTGCAATAGCGAGGTCTTGCCTGAACCAGCGTCCCCGCGCAGCAATAGTCGATCACAGCCCGTGAGAGTCTGCTCGATCCGGACACCGCCAAGCTCTGGGTCGAGGCTCTCGGTGACGCCGACGGAACCGAACCCGGTGACCCCGGCCGGCCGTCCATACGTTTGCCTCTCCCGCGACGACGAGGTGGACAAGCTGACGTAGGCGACGCTGAGCGGGTAACGACAACTGGCCTCGGGCAGCGTCACCCCGAACAGTTCCAGCCGGTCCAGCCGATTGATTACCTGCCGCCGGTAATCGGCTTCGAAACCTGTATCGCCGAGACTGCGCCGTTCCGGCAGCCGCGCAAGGACGTCACGCACCGCCGTCAGGATGGCCGTCTCCCGCCGCAAAATCTCGACCAGCACACTGGCTTCGAAGCGCGGCAACGCGGTGACGATCTCGACCACATACGTGCAGGATTCGCGCAATAGCAGATCGTAAAGGGCTTGACCGTCCCGACTTAGCGCCGCACGTCGCAGGAGGTCAGGCGTGGCCCGACGCAGAAGACGGTCCAAGTACACTGGATCAAGATCAGCACCGAACACTGCCTCGTCCGTGAGCACAACCGAGTCGAACGTGTCCTGAACCGCCTGGATGGCAGCCAGACGCTCGTACTCGGCGAGGGCAGCGAATTCATGTGCCAACAAACCCAACAACTTCTCCGCCGCGGCGTCACCCATCTGGTCGAACTGTCGCGCGAGCCGCCGCTGCTCCATCACCCCACTCATACGCCCAGCCAGCATCTCGATCAACGTCGGCGAATCGGCAGACGCCGGTTGCGCACGACCCAGCCACAGCGCACACGCGCTCTTGATGACCGACATACCAAGACGAACAACAGCCAACTCCATGCCGATCATGGAACAGCCCCACCTCGACAACACAGCACGCTCCCCAGCGCTGGCCGCGCAAATCGCATGATCAAGGCGCAGCTCGGTGGCGAATACCAACGTAGCCCAGACCCGCACGTGCCGACCGTGAGGTTTGGGCGCACGGCCACTTTGGCCATGGGAATGCCAGCGAGCTCGTCGCACAGCACGTCGAGCAGCACCCGCCTGCCGGCCCGCCGCCAGCACGAAGGTGCACGTGTCAGGAAGCGCCTCTGTACGGCGGCCCTGGTAGCGGACCGCGCGGCACTCGGCCGGACCTTCCCGTGGTCAGGGAGTTGCGCGGTCGTCGTCAGCCGCGCGCCGTTGCTGGTCGGTGTCCGTGCTGTCCGCCGCCGCAGCCGCACCGTGCCGCTCGGCGCGGTGTGCGTGACGTGCCGGGTCGCCGACGCCAGCCAAAACCGCCCGCTGGTGCTCCTCGGCCATCAGATGGTAATGGCCCGTCGCCTGGTCAGCCGCCTCTGACGGTGACATTCGGGCCTACGGTGCTGCCACACTGCCAGCGACGGGAGGCGGGCAGATGAGTAACGACTCCGACCGGGAAGCGCGCGACCGGGTGATCGACGCCGCCGTGCGCTACATCGGTCAGGCCATCTCCACCCACGGGGACCAGGGGCAGTGGCGGAACGAGTTCGACCGCACCCTTGACGCCTACGTCCTCGCCGTGACCGGCAAGCAGCCAACTCGCAGGCCATACCGTGCCGGTCATCCGAACGGCCCTCGGATCCAGCGGGCAGCCATGCTGTACGTGCTGACGCACTATTACCAGAACGCGTGGCAGCACCTGGGGCCGCCGTTGCCGGATCCCCTAGCGGTCGAGCAGGAGCTGGAGGCCGCCCTGGCCGCCCACGTGGAGTTGGAGACCCCTGGCTCGGAGTAGAGCTCTACCGATGATCCCCGGCCGGGCCCCGCCGGCATGCCGAGGCGGGTATCCCTGCGGAGCCGGGCTCCTCCCTAGTTCATATGGGACACGGGGGTAGTGAGGAGCCGGCATGTCGTCGCCACATCTGGCGGTCCGCGCGGCTGGCGCGAGTTCGAGTGACGCGGAGCTGAACCTTGCGCGGGGCGCCGAGCTGCTGCACCAGCACGGGGACCTCGCGGGAGCCCGGACGTGCTTCGAGCGGGCCTACCACCTCGCCCATGCGGCAGGTGAGCCCGGGCTGCTCGCCGCGGCCGCACTCGGCGAAGGCGGGCTGTGGGTGCACGAGCGCAGGCGCGCCGCGGACGCCGCCCGGGTCGCCGAACACCAGGAGTACGCCCTCGCCCAGCTCGACCCGTCGTCCCCGCTGGCTCTGCCGCTGCGGGTGCGTCTTGCGGCGGAAGCCGGATACCGGTCAGGCGATCCACGGAAGGTGCTGACCCTGCTCGACCAGACCCGCCGTCGCGGCGACCCGCACGAGGTGTCCCAGGCGCTGAGCCTGGCGCACCATTGCCTGCTCGGCCCGCAGCACGCGCGGGCCCGGCTCGCACTCGCCGAGGAGTTGCTGCGCGTGGCGGCCCGCACGCACCGGCCGGGCGATGTGCTGATCGGTCTGCTCTGGCGCGCCGTCGACCTGTTCCTGCTCGGTAGCCGCCACGCCGACCGCGGGTACGCCGAGCTGGTCGACACCGAGCGAAGGCACCCGCACGCCGCGGCGCACTACGTGATCACGGCGATCCGGGTCATGCTGAGCATTCGCGCCGGTCGCCTGCGCGACGCCGAGGAGCTCGCGCTGTCCTGCCTGCGCTGCGGCGACGCGGCGGGCGACGAGGATGCGACGGGGTGGTACGGCGCGCACCTGTTCGCCATCCGGTGGTATCAGGGGCGGGCAGCCGAGGCGGGCGCCGGCGCCGCGGAGCTCGCGGGCTCGCCAACGCTCAGCGCGGTGGACCACGCCTTCGTCGCCGCACAGGCCGTGGCGTCGGCATCGGCGGGCGACCGGCGGCACGCGCGCGGGGCACTGGCCCAGCTGTGTGGCCGCGACCTCGGCGCGCTCCCCCGGTCGAGTAGTTGGCTGCCCGCGCTATGCGGGGTGGTC
>DASXTS010000452.1:0-6894 GCA_036505275.1 Pseudonocardiaceae bacterium | reverse complement strand
ATGTCGGTCCAGTTGATGTCCATGGCGAGAAGGTCGGCCCAGGCGAAGGCGTAATGAGTCGGCAGGTAGTCGCGCAGGGCACCGAGAGCAGTGATCGAGTCCAGGATCTGGGACAGGATGGACAGCAGCACGGCGCCACCGACGGCCCCGAGCGGCGCGTCGGTGGACACCGAGAACAGCAGAGCCACCGCCGCAACCCAGGACAGATGCACGAACAGGTAGGCCACGGCCAGCGCGATCCGTTGCATCGCGGTGCCGAACGGCATGGCGGAGCCGGTCGGGGACAGCGCGTCGCCGGTGCCGTAGAAAACCACACCCACGCCGGTGGCGACGGCCGGGAGCACGATCAGCGAGAGTGCGGTGAGCAGCGCGGACACCAACGCCTTCTGGCGCAACAGCCGAGAACGGGGCACCGGAGCCGCCAGCAGGTAGCGCAGGCTGGACCAGGACGCCTCGCTGGCCACCGTGTCGCCGAAGAACAGCGCCACGATCACCACGAGCAGGAACCCGGACGACGCGAACAACGTGAAGATCGTGAAGTTGGCGCCGCTGGTGGTGGCCAGGTCGACCAGGCCGCCGGAGGTGTTGCCCTGGCCGTCCGAGCCCAGCTCGAACGCGGCCAGCAGGATGAACGGCAGCAATACCAGAAAGCCGATGGCGATCTGGGTACGGCGCCGGCGAAGCTGGCGGACCAGCTCCACGCGCGGCCGCAGCGTCGCACCCGGTCGGTACCCGGTCGCCGCCCCGTGCTCAGCGGCAGTGGCGGTCATCTGCCCACCTCCGTGTCTTCGCCGACGAGCTGCAGGAAGGCGTCCTCGAGGCGCCGCCGTGGCCCGGCCTGCTCGACCGCGACCCCGGCCCGGACCAGCGCGGTCACCGCGGACGAGCGCGGCAGGCCGTCGAGGTCGGCGTGCACCACCGTCCCGTCGACCTCGACGGCGCCGACGCCGTCCGCGGCCCGCAGCACGGCCATCGCGGTCGCCGGGTCGTCCACCCGGAAGCTGGCTTGGCCGCTACCCGCCACGATGTCGCCCACCTCGCCGGCGGCCAGCAGCCGGCCGCGGTGCATGACGACCACGTGCGTGCAGGTCTGCTCCACCTCGGCGAGCAGGTGGCTGGACACCAGGACTGTGCGCCCGGTGGCGGCGTAACGGTGCAGCACGTCGCGCATCTCGCGGATCTGAGGCGGGTCGAGGCCGTTGGTCGGCTCGTCGAGCACGAGCAGGTCGGGCATGCCGAGCATGGCCTGTGCGATGGCCAGCCGCTGCTTCATGCCGTGGCTGTAGGTGCCGACCCTGCGGTGCACGGCCGTGCCGAGCCCGGCCACCTCCAACGCCTCGGCCATCCGGGACGCCTCGGCTGGGCGGCCGGTGGCCGCCCAGTACAGCCGCAGGTTCGCCATGCCGGACAGGTGCGGCATGAAGCCAGGGCCCTCGATGAACGCGCCGACGCGGGACAGCACGGCGGCACCGGGCCGCACCCGGTGGCCGAACACCCTGATCTCGCCGCCACCCGGCCGGATCAGGCCGACCAGCACGCGCAGAGCGGTCGTCTTGCCCGCGCCGTTCGGCCCGAGGAGGCCGAGCACCTGACCTGGCTCGACCCGGAAGGACAGGCCGTCGACCGCGGTGAGCCCGCCGGGATAGGTCTTGGTCAGCCCCTCGATCACCAGCGGCACCTGCGCGAGGTCGGCCCGCACGCCGTCGGCGCGCCGCCCGCGCACGAAGGCGAAGGCAGCGACCAGGGCCACGACGCCGAGCACCGCGCCGATGCCGATCAGCGGCGCGGCCGGCACCGCGGTGTCGGCCGCGGTGCGGCCGGGCACCACCGGCACGGCCAGCGCCGCCGAGTCGGCCAGCGCCACGGTGTAGACCGCGGGCTGGGTCGGTACGGCGTACGCCTGGTCGGTGGTGGACACCACGACCATGAGCCGGTGCCCGGGCTCGACGGCCCGGACCATGCCCGGCAGGGCCACTGTGACCTCGATCGGGGTGCCGTCGGCCGGCAGGTTGGCTACCCGCAGCGGTGCCACCGCGCCGCCGGGCAGCGTGCGCTGGCCGTCCGGCGCGACGTCGTACAGCTTGGCGAACAGCACGGCCTCCGGCGCCGGTACCCCCGGAACGGCGCCCACCCGCAGGGTCACCCGCGGCGCGCCGGTCACCAGCAGGTGCTCGCCGAACGGGTTGGTGCCGAAGCTCGCGAACTGGCCAGGCACGTCCGCCGCGAGGCCGCCGATCGCGCTGGCCGCGCTGTTCAGCGAGCTGTTCAGGGAGCCAAGGCCGGGCACCGTGCTGACCGCCGCCGGGCTGCCGCCCGGTGGCGCGAACACCGGCTGGGGCCCGCCGGCGAGGGCAAGGTCGCGGCGCTGAACCGGGGTGTCACGGGTCAGCCCTGGGTAGTGCGGGGCGTACACCGTGCGCACCGAGGGGCCCTCGACCCGCTCGAAGTTGCCGCGCACGGCGTACTCGAAGCCGGTGCCGGGGTCCGTGCCGCGGCCCGCCAGGTGGTAGCCGAACCAGTCCGCGATCTTGTTGCGCAGCCGTTGACCGGGCGCGCCGCCGTCGTGCCCGCCGCTGTACCAGATCACCTTCACGGTGCCGCCGGCGCCGGCGATCTGCCTGGCCGTCGCGTCCGCCTGGTCCAGCCCGAAGAGGGTGTCCTGCTCGCCCTGGACCAGCAGGGTGGGCGCGGTGATCCGCCCGGCCACGGCGGCCGGTGACGCCCTGCGCAGCACGTCCATCGTCGCCTCGCTGGCTCGCCCGGTGGTGGCGACCTCGACGTAGGCCCGGCAGACCTCGATCCGGAATCGGCCGCAGCCGGCCTGCAACAGGTCGCCGGGCAGCGGGCCCGCGCCACCAGAGCCGGCGGCGGGGCCGCCGCTGCCATCCGTCCCGCCGGCGCCCGGTACGGCAGCGGACCCGGCACCGGTAGCGGCGCCGCCCGAGCTGCCGCCGGAGCTGCCGCCGGAGCTGCCGCCGGAGCTGCCGCCGGAGCTGCCGCCGGAGCTGCTGTCCGTGGGACTGCGCTGGCCGGCCTCCGGCGCCTCACTGCGCGGGCCGGCGTCGGCACCGGGAGAGAGGCCGGCGCCGAAGAAGATGCCGGCCCAGGATCGCTTGAACACGCCGCCCGCCGGGGCCGCAGCGCCGCCCGGGCCAAATGAGCCTGCCGCCGGCCCCCCGTCGCCGAGGGCCCCGTCGCCGAGGGCCCCGAGCCGTTCGCCGGTCAGGGCCGCGTTCGGCAGCAGCGCCTGCGACAGGTCGTTCCAGGTGATCAGCGGCACCAGCGCGTCCACCCGCCGGTCGGAGCCGGCCAACGACAGCGCCAGCGCTCCGCCATAGGAGGCTCCGGTCACGCCGACCCGCGGATCGCCGGGTGCGTCTTTGATCACCTCGGGTTGGGCGGCCAGCCAGTCGAGCAGCTGCCTGGCGTCGGCCACCTCGTACTCCGGCGCGTTCAGCGCGATCTGCCCAGTGCTGAAGCCGAAGCCGCGGGCCGAGTACGTCAGCACGACGAAGCCACGCTCGGCCAGCTCACGGGCCTGCCCGGCGACCGATTCCTTCGAACCACCGAACCCGTGGGCCACCAGCACGGCCGGCGCCGGTAGCCCGCGCGGCAGGTACATCGTGCCGTCGATGCGCACCTGCTCGGTGGCGCCCGCGGGCCCGTCCACCACGTCGATGCCGACATCGCGGACCTTCGGCGGCGCCGGCTGCCCGGCGTTTGCGACCAGCGCCCATGCGGCGCCCGCCACCAAAACGGTGAGCACCAGGACGGCCGCCCGCCAGCGGCGGCGAAGCATCGAGGGCACGGCATCGACGGTACGGGGCGCGGAACGGGCCTGGACGGCGTGTCTCAGGACGTTCTCAGCCGGGGACGCACTGGCCGCGAATCGGCGGCCGTCATGCGTCCATCCCGTGCTCGACTCGCGGGTCCGCGGCAAAGAACGGGCCGACGGCCGCCCGCCACTGCTGGAACGCCGGCGAGCCGCGGAACCCGTCCAGGTGGTCCTCCAGCCGCTGCCACTCGACCAGCAGCACGAACCGCTGCGGGTTCTCCACGCCCCGGACCAGCCGCGCGCCGCGGCAACCGGGGCTGCTCGTGATGAACTTCACGGCGTCGCGGTACGCCGTGGTGAAGGCGTCCTCGGCGCCCTCGCGGATGAGGAAGTCGGCAATCTCCAGCACCATGGAGCACCCCCGCAGTGGTGTTACCTGTGGCGACAGGTAAGAATCCGTATGTCGTGGAGGGGAGTATTCCTTCGCGGCGGCGTCGTCATCACGGGCCATTGTCGCCCCGGTGCCGCCGGCCAGCCGGTTGACGTTCCGAGCTGGTGGAAGAGACCTCCGGTCGTAGGCGCACGCGCACGTCTGTCGAACCGGAGGTCATCGGGTGAACGTGCCAGGGTGGGTCTGGATAGCCACCATCGGTGGCCTCCTCATGCTGCTTGCGATCGACCTCGTGATCGTCGACCGCAAGCCGCACGAGGTCACGATCGGCGAGGCGGCTCGCTGGGTGGTGTTCTACGTGGTCTGCGCGGCGGTGTTCGGCGTCGGCATCTGGATCTTCTACGGCGGGCAGTACTCGGCCCAGTTCTTCACCGGCTACATCACCGAGTACTCGCTGTCGGTCGACAACCTGTTCGTCTTCGTGATCATCATGTCGACGTTCTCGGTACCGGCGATCCACCAGCACAAGGTGCTGCTCGTCGGCATCGTGCTCGCGTTGATCATGCGGGGCATCTTCATCGCCCTTGGCTCGGCGGTGATCAGCCGGTTCACCTGGGTGTTCTACCTGTTCGGCCTGTTCCTGATCTACACGGCATGGAAGCTGGCCAGCCGGCGCGAGGCCGAGGACGAAGAGTTCAAGGAGAACATCGCGCTGCGCGCGGTGCGCCGGCTGCTGCCAGTGACCGACGACTACCGGGGCGCCAGGGTCGTGGTCCGGGAGCGCGCCCGGCTGCTGTTCACCCCGATGTTCGTCGTGATGGTGGCGATCGGCACCACCGACCTGCTGTTCGCGCTCGACTCCATTCCGGCGATCTTCGGGTTGACCAAGGAGCCGTTCCTGGTGTTCACCGCGAACGCGTTCGCGCTGATGGGCCTGCGGCAGCTGTACTTCCTGGTCGGCGGCCTGCTGGACCGGCTGGTGTACCTGTCGATCGGGCTGGCGGTGATCCTGGGCTTCATCGGCGTGAAGCTGATCCTGGAGGCCATGCACGACAACCACCTGCCGTTCCTCAACGGCGGGCGGCCGCTGCCCGTGCCGCAGATCGACATCACAATGTCGTTGTTGGTGATCGTGGTCGTGTTGGCCGTCACGACCGGTGCCAGCCTGCTCAAGGTGCGGCGCCACCCGGACGCCGTGCGCCGGCTGGAGTGAGTGCCAGCTGCGTACCGATCCGGCAGGCGTGCAGTCGTCCGAATTTCGCTCGACGCACGCCATCACGCCGACGCAGGCTGATCGCGTGCAGTGGCAGGTACGCCGGGCGACCAAGGACGACGCTCCCGAGCTGGCGAGGGTGAACGTCGCCGCGTGGCGCCGCGCCTACCGCGGCATCGTGCCAGACGAGTTTCTCGACGGCATGGACAGCGCCCGCCGCGAGCTCGGCTGGTCGCGGTGGCTGGCGCAGCCCGAGCCGGACGCGGTGTTAGTGGCCACCAACGGTGCGGACGATCGGGTGGCCGCGTATGCCGGCGTGTGCGCGGCCCGGGAGCGGCAGGACGCCCATCCGACGATGCCGACCGGCGAGCTGGCCGCGATCTACGCCGATCCCGCCGTCTGGGGCCGGGGCGCCGGCCACGCCGTGCACGAGGCCGCCGTCGCCGCGCTGGCCGGCTTCGGCTTCCGGCACGCCGTGCTGTGGGTCTTCGAGGACAACCCGGTGGCGCGCTCGTTCTATCAGCGGCACGGCTGGAGCTGCGACGGCGTGCGGGCCGAGTTCGAGGTGGGCGGCCAGCGCCCGTTCGAGGTGCGGTACTCGCGGGCGCTCTGAACCCACCCGGTAACTTGTGCCCACATGCGCGATGCCCGGCGGGTGTTCATAGTGCTCGGGACCACGGCCGTGGTCATGGCCGTGGTCGTGGCCGTGGCCGTGGTGGCCGCAGCGCTGTGGGCCGTCGCGCTGGTCACGCGGGTCGCCTCCGACCCGATCGGGCTGATCGATCTGCAGGTGTACCGCACCGGCGGCGAGGCCTGGTTGCGCGGCGTGCCGCTGTACGGCCCGGAGTTCCCCACGGCGGTCCACGGCCCGCCGCTGCCGTTCACCTACCCGCCGGTGGCCGCCGTGCTGTTCGCGGCGCTGGCCGTGCTGCCATGGGCGCTCGCGATCGTGCTGGTGACCGGCACCGGCGTCGCCGGCCTGGCGGTGGCCTGCTGGGTTGCCGCGGACCGGTTGGCCGAGCGCAACGGCTGGCTGACCAGCGGCCGTGCCCCGGTGGCGCTGCTGGCCGTGGCAACCGCCAGCGCGGCGCTGCTGGTCGAGCCGGTTCGGCATACCGTGTCCTTCGGCCAGATCAACCTGCTGCTGATGGGCGCCATTGCGGCCGACTGCATGCTGCGACGCACGCCATGGCCGCGCGGCACGCTGATCGGCATCGCCGCTGCCGTCAAGCTCACCCCCGCGGCGTTCGTGCTGTTCTTCCTCGCGCGCCGGCAATGGCGACCGGTCCTCGCTGCGGTGGCCTCTTTTGTCGCCGCTGGCCTGCTCGGCCTCGTGTTCGCACCGGGGGACACCCGCGCCTACTGGTTCGGCGCGCTGCTCGACCCCACCCGCGTCGGCCATGTGGAATTCGTCAGCAACCAGTCGCTACGCGGGTTGCTGTACCGGCTCGGGCTCCCGGACGGGCTGCAACACGTGGCCTGGCTGGCCCTGTCCGCCGCCGTCGGCCTGCTGGC
>DASXTS010000451.1:0-2572 GCA_036505275.1 Pseudonocardiaceae bacterium | reverse complement strand
AAGAACACGTGCTCCAGGCCCGCCGGGGCGATGTCCACCAGCCGCCCGGCGAGCCGCGCCGCCGGCTCGTGGGTGAGCCCGCCGAACATCACGTGGCTCATCCGGGCGGCTTGCTGGCGTAGCGCCGCCTCCAGAGCGGGGTGCTTGTAGCCGTGGATCGCCGCCCACCACGACGACATTCCGTCGACCAGCTCGCGGCCGTCGGCCAGCCGGAGCCGCACCCCCCTGGCCGAGGCCACGACCAGCGGTTTCTGCTCCACGGGCATGGCCGAATAGGGGTGCCACACGTGCGCAAGGTCCAGTGCCAGGATCTCCTGCGGGGTCACAGCCGCAGGACAGTAGCGGGTGCCCTGCGGGGGCTGCTGTCCGGCTACCAGGCACACCATCGGGCGATGACGGACAGCGAGCGGAGCGGGTGCCATGACGCCGGAGCGTGACAGCCGGGCCCGTCGCTAGCCGAGGCAGCCGGGGCCGAGCAGCGCCTTGAGGTCACCCATGAGAGCCGGGGTGGGGCTGACCCGCAGGCCGTCGTCAAGCTTGAGAATGTGCCGGCGGGTGCCGTTCACCAGTGACAGCTGCACCTCGGTAGTGCCGGGGTGAGCGCCGAGCACGTCCCGCAGCTTGGCGACCATGGGCGGCGTGCAGCGGGTCGCCGGCATGACCACGCGCACCGGCTGGTCCTCGCCGAGGGCGGCCAGGTCGGGCACCACGAGGTCGTTGACGATGAGCGAGATCCGGTCGTCTCGGCGCGCCACCCTCGCCTTGACCAGCACGATCACGTCCTCGGCCACGCTCATGCCGACCATGGCGTAGACCCGGGGGAAGAACAGCACCTCGATGCCGCCGGTGAGGTCCTCCAGTTGCCCGGACGCCCACGGCTCGCCGTTGCGGTTCACCCGCCTGGCCACCGCGGCCAGGATGCCGCCCACGGTGACCTGCGCGCCGTCGGCCACCGAGCCGTCCAGGATGGCCGGGATGGCGGTGTCGGACTGCGCGGCGAGCACCTGCTCGACGCCGTGCAGCGGGTGCCCGGACACGTACAGCCCGAGCATCTCGCGCTCCAGCGCCAGCCGGTGCTTGGGCTCCCACTCCTCGTTGGGCACCTTCACGTCGAACACGCCGGCGAAATCCGTGCCACCGCCGGCCCCGAGGTCGCCGAACAGGTCGAACTGGCCGATCGCCTCGGCCCGCTTGGACTCCATCACGGCGTCGATGGCCTCCGCGTGCACGCCGTGCAGGCCCTTGCGGGGCTGGTCGAGGGAGTCGAACGCGCCGGCCTTGATCAGCGACTCGACCACCTTCTTGTTGCAGACCAGCGCGTCCACCTTGCGCAGGAAGTCGGAGAAGTCGGTGAACTCGCCCTTGCCGGTGCGCGCGGCGACGATCGCGTCCACCACGTTGGCCCCGACATTGCGGATGGCGCCGAGGCCGAACCGGACGTCGTCGCCGACCGGGGCGAAGTTGCGCACCGAGGAGTTCACGTCGGGCGGCAGCACGGTGATGCCCATCTTGCGGCACTCGGCCAGGTAGATCGCGGCCTTGTCCTTGTCGTCGCGGACCGAGGTGAGCAGCGCGGCCATGTACTCGGCCGGGTAGTTGGCCTTGAGGTTGCCGGTCCAGTAGGACACCAGGCCGTAGCCGGCGGTGTGCGCGCGGTTGAACGCGTAGTCGGAGAACGGAACGAGGATGTCCCACAGCGTCTTGATCGCGCCGTCGGAGTAGCCGCCCGCCTTCATGCCGTCGCGGAACGGCACGAACTCGGCGTCCAGGATCTCCTTCTTCTTCTTGCCCATGGCGCGGCGCAGCAGGTCGGCCTTGCCGAGGGTGTACCCGGCCAGCTTCTGCGCGATCGCCATCACCTGCTCCTGGTAGACGATCAGGCCGAAGGTCTCGTCCAGGATGTCGGCCAGCGGCTCGGCCAGTTCGGGGTGGATCGGGGTGATCGGTTCGCGGCCGTTCTTGCGGTCGGCGTAGGAGATGTGCGCGTTGGCGCCCATCGGGCCCGGCCGGTACAGCGCGAGCACCGCGGAAATGTCCTCGAAGGTGGTCGGCTCCATGCGGCGCAGCAGGTCGCGCATCGGCCCGCCGTCGAGCTGGAACACGCCGAGGGTGTCGCCGCGGCCAAGCAGCTCGTAGGAGGCGGCGTCGTCCAGCGGCAGCGTCTCCAGGTCCAGCGGCGGCTTGCCGTTCGCGACGATGTTGGCCAGCGCGTCGTCGATGACCGTGAGATTGCGCAGCCCGAGAAAGTCCATCTTGAGCAGCCCGAGGTTCTCGCAGGCGCCCATGTCGAACTGCGTGATGATCGCGCCATCGGCCTCCCGCCGCCACACCGGGATGACGTCGACCAGCGGTTCCCTGGACAGGATCACACCGGCGGCGTGCACGCCGGCCTGCCGCTTGAGCCCCTCCAGGTCGCGGGCCGTGTCGATGATCTCCTTGACCTGCTGGTCGGTCTCGTAGAGCGCCCGCACCTCGACGGCCTCGGCGTACCGCTTGTGCTCCGAGTTGAAGATGCCGTCCAGCGGGATGTCCTTGCCCATCACCGGTGGCGGCATCGCCTTGGAGATCTTGT
>DASXTS010000450.1:0-5314 GCA_036505275.1 Pseudonocardiaceae bacterium | reverse complement strand
CAGTGGCAAGGCCGCCAGTGGCAAGGTCGCCAGTGGCAAGGCCGCCAGTGGCAAGACCGCCAGTGGCAAGGCCGCCAGTGGCAAGGTCGCCAGTGGCAAGGCCGCCAGTGGCAAGACCGCCGCTGCCAAGGCTGGCGGTGGTCCGCACCCGCAGCCCCGAAGGCGCAGGCCGGACGCCGACGGCACGGCCGAGACCGTGGCCGGCCGAAACCCGGTGCTGGAGTGCCTGCGGGCGGGGGTGCCGGCCACCGCGCTGCACGTCGCCGTCGGTGTCGACGCCGACGAGCGGGTCAGCGAGGCGGTGCGCCGGGCCGCCGATGCCGGCGTCGCCATCCTCGAAGTGCCCCGCGCCGACCTGGACCGGATGACCGGCGGAGTGCCGCACCAGGGGCTGGCGCTGACCGTGCCGCCCTACCGGTACGCCCACCCTGACGACGTGCTCGCCGCCGCGGTGAACGCCGCCGACCCCGCCCTGCTGGTCGCGCTGGACGGTGTGACCGACCCGCGCAACCTCGGCGCCGTCGTGCGTTCGGCCGCGGCGTTCGGCGCGCACGGCGTGCTGCTGCCGCAACGGCGCAGCGCCGCCATCACCGCGGTGGCCTGGCGCACCAGCGCCGGCACGGCGACCCGCCTGCCGGTGGCCCGCGCCACCAACCTGACCCGCGCGTTGCGCGACGCCGCCTCGGCCGGGCTGACCGTGGTCGGCCTGGATGCCGGCGGCGGCACCAGCATCGACGATCTCACGGTCGCCACGGAGCCGCTGGTGATCGTGGTCGGCGGTGAGGGTCGTGGCCTGTCCCGGCTCGTTCAACAGACCTGTGACGTCACGGTGTCGATCCCAATGGCGTCGGCGGTCGAGTCGCTGAACGCCTCGGTTGCCGCCGGTGTGGTGCTCGCCGAGGTCGCCCGTCGCCGCCGGCAAGCCACGGCCTCGGCCTAAGGCCTGCCTCGCGGATCCTTGGCCTGCTGCGCGGCGCCCAGATGGAGCTCGGCATTGCCGCTGCGCCGGCAGGCGTGGGCATGCGTTGTCCTCCTCGTCCGTAGCTCCGCTATGGCCTCGCCGTCCGCATTGCGATGCATCCATCTGGATCGCCGCTCGCAACGGCCGCGATCGACGAGACAGGCCTTGACCCCGAACGGCCGCCGATCGTCGCCCGTGCCGGGCGGGACGCGCGGCCAGCACGCCTGGTCCGTGCCCGCTGGTCGAACGGGCATGAACGTGACCGGAGTCCGGTGAGCGGGCTTGGCAACCTGACTCGTGTCGCGTTCACGCGGTGGCGGCGGGTCCCCGCACCCCTCACCCAGGGCTGGGCGCGGGGCTTGCGCCGCATACTGGGGCGAGGTTGAGCGCGGGTCCGTGGTGACCGACCGCGCCGGCGAGCGCTGCTCGGCTAGGCTCGCTGGCCGATGTCGTTCGCAACGCCGCTGTTCCTGTGGTTCTTCCTGCCGGTCGTGCTTGTGGCCGTGCTGCTCGCGCCGCGCTCATGGCGTAACGGCATCATCGCCGGCGCGAGCCTGATCTTCTACGCGGTCGGCGCCGGTGCCACCACCCTGCTGCTGCTCGCCTGCATGGTGGTCAACTACCTGGCCGGGCCCCCGCTGGAGCCCGACGAGTGGGACCTCGACCCGGTTCGGCGGCGCCGGCTGGTCATCGCGGTCATCGCGTTCGACGTCGCCGTGCTGGTGCTCTGGAAGTACGCGGGCTTCGCCACGACGCAGGCAGCCAACCTCGCCGCCTTCACGGGCCTCGACCTGCCGGTCGTCCAGCTCGTGCTGCCGATCGGCATCTCGTTCTACACGTTCCACCACATCTCCTACGTGGTGGACATCTACCGCGGCGAGCGTCCCGCGCTGCGCAACCCGGTCTCGTTCGTCACGTACATCGCGATGTTCCCGCAGCTGGTCGCCGGCCCGATCGTGCGCTACCGGGAGATCGCCGACCAGTTGCCGCAGCAGCGCACCCACCGGCTGGACGACATCGCGGCCGGCTTTCCGCGGTTCGCGCTCGGGCTTACCAAGAAGGTGGTGGTCGCCGACTCGCTGGCACCTCTGGTGGACGCCTGCTTCGCCACCCCGGCCGACCAGATGACCACCGCCGTGGCATGGCTCGGCGCGATCGGCTACGCCGTGCAGCTCTACTTCGACTTCTCCGGCTACTCGGACATGGCCATCGGGCTCGGCCGCATGCTCGGCTTCCGGCTGCCGGAGAACTTCGCGCGGCCGTACTCGTCCATCACGATCACCGAGTTCTGGCGGCGCTGGCACATGTCGCTGTCCCGCTGGTTCCGCGACTATGTCTACATCCCCCTCGGCGGCAACCGCGGTGGCACCGCGTCGACCTACCGCAACCTGCTGGTCGTCTTCGTGCTCGTCGGCTTCTGGCACGGCGCCAACTGGACGTTCCTCGTCTGGGGGCTCTACCACGGCGCGCTGCTCGTCATCGAGCGCCGCCAGCACTGGTCGGCGCCGCCGGCCGCGCCCGCCGCGGTGTTCCGCCGCCGCGTGCTGACCTTCCTGCTGGTCATGCTCGGCTGGGTGCTCTTCCGCTCGCCCGACCTGGGCAGCGCGGTCACCATGCTGTGGCACCTGGTCGTCCCGGACTTTGACGGCCTCACCGACGTCGTGGCGGCCGCCCTGACGAACCAGCGCCTGCTCATCCTGCTGATCGCACTGCTGGTCGTGTTGCTGCCACCGCACCCGGTGACCGGCCCCTACCTCGAGTCGGTCCGCAGCCGCCAGGCAACCGTCCTGCGTGCCGGCATCATGACCGCCGGCCTGGCCTACTCGTCCCTGCTGGTCGCCGCTGGCACCTTCAGCCCGTTCCTCTACTACCAGTTCTAGCCGGCGGAGCCGGCCAACCTGCGGCCGCTAGCGCGTGGATCCGGCGGCCCTCCCGAGGGGTCCGGCGCCGGCGCGGCGTTGGCGACGAAGACCACCTGCTGCCACCCGGGGACCTGGTCGGGAGCCGAGCAACGACTGCTGGGGGCGGCCGGCCGTCAGGGCCAGAATTTGGCGTTGCTGTCGAGCACCACCTCGAACACGTTCACCTCTGGGGTGCCGCCGCCGGCGTCGTGGAACAGCCGCGTGGCGAATGGCTCGTCTACCGAGGCGAGGTAGTTGTCGAAATCCTGGCGGCTGCGCCAGAACGTGATGATCGACCACCTCTCGCCATCGCCGCGCAGCAGCGTGGTCTGCCGCCGCTCGGGCATGCCGGCCCGGACCGCCGCGCCGAACCGGGCGATCAACTCTGGTGTCCGTTCCGGCGGGATTCGTGCACTCACCATGCTGAAGACGCTCACCGTGCCCATCCCTCGGTCGGACCCACCCAGCGGAAGCGATCGGCGCGGAACCGCTGGCGGGCCGCGGTAATTCATTATCATCCACCGGTGCTGGAGGTCCTGCCTCGGCTGCTACCAGCGGTCATCGGCATGGCCGGGGGATTCCTGCTCCGGCGACTCGGAGCGGCCGATCACCGTGACGGCGACTTCGTCTTCAAGCTGGTCTTCTACGTCTGCCTGCCGGCGCTGATGTTCAACGCGCTGTCGTCGGTGGACCTCACCCGGGCTCTCGCCATTTTTCCGCTGGCGGCGCTCGTCATGGTGGCCACCGGCTTCGTCGCCGGCCGGATCATCGCCGGCAGGGTCCGGCGGCCGGCCACCGAGACGGCCGTGCTGCTGGTCGCCTGCATGAGCGTCAACACCGGGTTCGAGCTGCCGTTCGTCCAAGCGCTGTACGGCGCCGACGGGGTGGCCCGCATCGCGGCGTTCGACTCGGTCAACACCACGCTCACGTTCAGCTGGGCCTATTACGTCGCCGCTCGCGGAAATCCCCAGCACACCGGCGGCTCGCTGTTGCTGGACCGGCTGCTCAAAAGTCCCCCACTGTATGCGATCGCGGCCGGCCTGCCGATCAACCTCCTCAACCTGCACGTGCCGTCGGCGATCAGCGGCCCGATCGGCGCCTTCGGCGCGACGACGGCCGTGTTGATCTCCCTCGGGGTCGGCATCCTGTTCGAGCCGCCCGGTGAGCGCCTCGGCAGGGCGGCCCTGATCGTCGGCAGTCGGCTGGTCACCGGACTGGCCGTGGCCATCGCCGTAGTGCTGATCTTCCGGCTGCACGGCATCGACCGCACCGTAATGCTGCTCATGGGCGTGACCCCGGTCGCGTTCGTCACCGTCACGTTCGCGTCCCTGGAGAACCTCGACGTCCGGCTGGCCGTGAACGCGCTGTCGATGTCCCTGGTGAGCGGCCTCGTGCTGTCGTTGGGCATCACCCTGTTCGCCGGCTAGGCCTCAGCGCCAGCGTGACGCCAGTCGGGTGACGCCAGTCGGGTGCGACTCGACTCCTGTCGCGTTCACGCCTGGGCCGGGGTCCGGACCGCGCCGATGGCCCGGCAGCCGAGGTAGCACAGGAACGCGATCGAGGTGACGTACGGGCTCACCGGCAGGCCGGGCGCCAGGGAGAGCACGATGCCGCCGAGCACGGAGACCTCGGCGAAGAGCACGGCCAGCGCGGTGACCACGATCGGGTTGGCCGAGACCCTGGCCGCGGCGGCCGCCGGGGTGATCATGAGGGCGAGCACGAGCAGGGCGCCGACGATCTGCACGCCCAGCGCGGTGGTCACGCCGATGAGCACGGCGAACAGCACCGACAGCGGCCGCACCGGTACGCCGCGGGCCACCGCCGTGGTCGGGTCGAAGGTGGCGAACAGCAGCGGCCGGTACACCACGGCGAGCACCACCACGACGGCCACCCCGCAGATGATCAGCACCCGCAGGTCGGACCGGTCGACGCCGACGATCTGGCCGACGAGCAGGCCGAACTTGTTCGCGGCCCGGCCGTGGTAGAGGGCGAGGCAGAGCACGCCGAGGCCGAGGCCGAAGGACAGCACGACGCCGATGGCCGAGTCGCGTTCCCGCTCGCGCAGGCCGAACAGCCCGAACAGCACAGCGGCAGCGACGGCCGCCGCGAGGGCGCCGTAGCTCACCCCGGCTGCGCCGGCTACCAGTAGCCCGGCGGCCGCGCCGGCGAAGGTCATCTCGCTGGTGCCGTGCACCGCGAAGGACATGCCTCGGCCGACCGCCATCGGCCCGAGCAGGCCGGCGAGCACGCCGAGCACGGCGCCGGCCAGCAGCGCGTTCTGCACGAACGGCAGCCCGAGCAGCTCGGCCGTGCCCTCGAAGTCGATCACGGCGGGTCCTCCAGGTGGTGTGCGTTGGCCTCGTCGTGACCGCCGATCACGACGATTCTGCCGCGGATGCGCAACACGTCCACCTGGGTCCGGTAGAGCTGCGAGAGGGTGGCCGAGGACATC
>DASXTS010000449.1:0-4197 GCA_036505275.1 Pseudonocardiaceae bacterium | reverse complement strand
CACCGCCGGTCGGCGGCGGGAGTCGCGGCTTCGGCGGCCGCTAGTGAAGGGTTGACCATGTCGGACAAGTCGCCGCGAAAGGCCCACGCGAAGAAGCAGGGTAAGACGTTGAAGGAGAAACAGGCCGCGAAGAGAGAGAAGCGGATCCAGCAGGCAGGCCACATTTCGAACGTTCCGCCGACGGGCCATTGATCGGCGGCGCGAGCAGTTCTGCTGTGCCGAGCGTCAGATGAGGTCCTATGTGGCTGGTCGGCCGGCGTTCGGCGTGCCGTCGCGGATCGATGCTGTTGTCGCGCCGATGTCGAGGCCGTCGGTTCACAGCTGGTGGTCCATCCGTCGAAGCGCAACGGCCCGCTCTGGCGTGACCGAGCGCGGACGTCGATCGCGCTGCACGGCCAGTGCATCGGGCGGGCCCGCGTGAGCTTGGCGGCTCACCGCGTACGAGAAGGAGAAGCAAATGAGTGAAACCGTGTACGTGGACAAGGCCAAGGTTATGGCGCAGCTGCGCTCCCGGCAGCTGCACGCCAGGGCGGACTGGGTCGACCGGGAACTGCCCGTTCTCATCGACACCTACAAGAACGCCGCGCTGCTGCAGATGCTCGGTATCGATTTGGATGCGATGGTACCCGGCGAGGTGGCGGCGTCAGCATCGTGAGCGGTCCAGGGCTTGCGACCGAAGATCGATAGCGGTGGTCAGCTACCGGCTGGACCGGATACGCGCGCTGACCGGATACGCACCCACCGAGCCGACCCAGCGGTTCACCCTGGAGGCGACCGTCCTCGGCGCCCGCCTGCTCAACTGGCCCGCAACGCCGCTGTCCGACGATTGATGCGCGGCTACTGATCAGGGCTGGGGCTACCGGTGAGGGTTCTGGTCTTGACGTTGGGCACGCGCGTTGACGTTCAGCCGTTCGTGGCGCTGGCGCGCGGAGTGCGGGACGCCGGCCATGATGTCGTGCTGGCGGTCGTGCTCGCCTGGCAGAGGCGCTCACCGAAGCGGTGAGGGACCGGGAGCTGGTCCGTCGCGCACGTCGTCTGGGTCAGCGCGTACGTGCCGAGGCTGCCGTGGCCACAGCCATCAGCGCACTGGAGCGCATCGCCGCCGCCGGTGCACAATGTGCGTTCCAACGTCGTAGAGCCTGCCGGACGGCATCGGCCTGACGTATCAGTCAGCCAGGAGCGGCGGCGGCCAGCCCAGGCGCCGGTGTCTGCCACGACCACTTCGCGCCGCCGTTCGGCGAACCCAGGCTGCATCCCGACCGTCACCGGCTCCACGGTGGTGGTCTTCGATGCCCAACCGGCCAGGCGTCCGACGCCGCGCTCGCGCGGTCTGGCACCGAGTGATGTCGATGGCTGGCTGTCCGCCGTGACGCCGACGCGGCGGAGCGTGTCGATCTCGTGAGCCTGGTTTCTGCACGGCGGTAAAGATCCGCGCATCGGACTCCCGGCGCAAAGAACTCGTCAAGATCTGCGCGGTTGGCGTTAAAACCGCGTCAAGATCGGCGGATCGTCGCGTCCCGGGCGTTTGCTGTTCGGGTGTTGAAGTGGACCAAGCGGTTGTTGGTGGGGCGCCCGCTGCGCAGTGAACGGCTGGGTGAGACGCTGCTGCCGAAGAAGTTGGCGTTGCCGGTGTTCTGTTCGGACCCGTTGTCGTCGAACGCGTACGCCACCGAGGAGATCCTGCGCGCGCTCAGTCTGGGCGGCCTGGCGCTGTTCTACCTGACTCCGTGGATCGCCCTCGGCGTGATCGTGCTGCTCGCGGTGGTAGTCGCCTCGTACCGGCAGACCTGCCATGCCTACCCCACCGGCGGCGGCGCGTACGCGGTCAGCCGCGCCAACCTGGGTCGCAACGCCGCATTGGTGGCGGCCAGCGCCCTGCTGGTGGACTACGTGCTGACCGTCGCGGTGTCGGTGGCGGCCGGCGTGGACGCGATCACCTCGGCGTTCCTGACGCTGAGGCCCCTCGCCGTTGTGATGTCGCTGGGGTTCGTGGCGCTGCTGGCCTTGATGAACCTGCGTGGGGTCAAGGAGTCAGGCACCGTGTTCGCGATCCCCACCTATGGGTTCATCGCGGTGGTCTTCGCGATGATCGGCTGGGGGGCGTTGCGGCTCGCCAGCGGGGACGCGCCGCAGGCAGAGTCGGCAACCTTCGGTATTACGCCGATCCACTCGGCGGCCGGGGCCGCGGCGTTACTGCTGGCGCTGCGGGCGTTCTCGCAGGGCTGCACCGCGCTGACCGGCGTTGAGGCGGTCAGTAACGGGGTGCCGAACTTCAAGCCGCCCAAGAGCCGCAACGCCGCCAACACCATCACCATCATGGGCGGCATCACGATCGCGATGTTCGCCGGCATCACCGCCCTCGCCCTGGTCTCGCGGGTTCGGTTCGCCGACGATCCGACCCATCTGGTCGGCGCTCCGGCCAGCTACGAGCAGCGCACCGCGATCGCCCAGGTGGCCGGGGCGGTGTTCGGCTACCAGTCGGTGTTCTTCCTACTCGTACAGGGTTTCACCGCCGCGATCCTGATCCTGGCGGCCAACACCGCGTTCAACGGCTTCCCCATCCTGGCCTCGATCCTGGGCCACGACGGGTACCTGCCGCGGCAGTTCGACCGGCGCGGGGACAGGCTCGTGTTCAGCAACGGCATCGTCATCCTGGCCGCCCTGGCCGGGCTGCTGATCTGGCTGTTCGATGCGTCCACCAGCCGGCTGATCCAGCTCTACATCATCGGAGTGTTCGTGTCGTTCACGCTCAGCCAGTCCGGCATGGTGCGGCACTGGACCAGGCTGCTGGCCGTCGAACGTGACCTGGGCGCCCGGCGGCGACTGCACCGCACCCGCGCGATCAACGGCGTCGGCGCCGTGTTCACCGGCGTGGTGCTGGTAGTGGTGTTGGCCACCAAGTTCGTCCACGGCGCCTACCTCGTCGTCATCGCGATGCCGGCGCTGTTCGGGCTGATGAAGGCCATCGAACGTCACTACCGGCGGGTCGCGGCCGAGTTGGCGCCCGAACCGGGCGGGATGATGCTGCCGGCCCGTATCCACGCCGTCGTATTGGTGTCCCGGCTGCACAAGCCCACCCTGCGGGCCCTGGCCTACGCGCGTGCCACCCGCCCGGACACCCTCACCGCCCTGACCGTGGCCAACAACCCCGACGACGCCCGCGCGCTGCAGGCCGAGTGGGCCGAACGCGGCATCCCGGTACCGCTGACCGAGGTTGAGGCTCCCTACCGTGACATCACCACGCCGGCGCTGGAGTACATCACCAGACTCCGCCAAGCCGGGCCCCGGGACCTGGTCGTGGTCTACATTCCCGAGTACGTGGTGGGGCGCTGGTGGGAACAGTTGCTGCACAACCAGAGCGCGCTGCGGCTGAAGGCCCGGCTGCTGTTCGAGCGCGGGGTCGTGGTCACCAACGTGCCGTGGCAGCTGGCGTCCAGCCGCGCCGACGAACGCCGGACCAAAATCCCGCAACCGCAGGCGGCCGAGGTGGGGGCAGGCCGAATAACGGAGCCGTGAACAGACGCCCCGGTCGATGAGTATCCGCGCGGCGGGCCTGGTCCGGCCTGGCCGCGGCCGCCGGCGGCCTGGTCGCCCTCACGACCGCGCTCGCCCCCACCCAGCCGGCGCTGTCGCTGGCCGGCGTCGCCCTGCTCTATCTGGTGCCGGTCGTGCTGTCCGCCCGCCACGCCGAACCCGCCAAAGTCCACGCTCTCGACGCCGGCGCCGACGACTACGTCACCAAACCCTTCGGCATGGACGAACTCCTCGCCCGCATGCGCGCCGCCCTCCGCCGCGCCACACCGGCCACCGCAACCGCTCTGGTCACCACCGACGCGTTCACCGTCGACCTTGCCGCCAAGCAGGTCACCACTCCGGCCGGCGAGGTCCGCCTCACCCCCACCGAATGGCACCTGCTCGAAGTCATCGTCCGGGAGCCGGGCCGACTGGTCACCCACCAGCAGTTGCTGCAGCAGGTGTGGACCCGGCTACGACACCGAAACCAACTACCTGCGTGTCCGCCTCGCCAACCTGCGCCGCAAACTCGAACCCGACCCGGCCCGACCCCGCTACCTCATCACCGAACCCTGGCATCCGGCGACGTCCGGGACCACCGGCCGGGCCGTGCCCGGTGAGTTCCTGCCGACAGATACTGTGGTCGTCGGTGTGCCGGGAAGACTGGTCGGCGGTCATAGCTTC